>CAYJXJ010000141.1:0-12411 GCA_964374095.1 uncultured Elusimicrobia bacterium | reverse complement strand
CTCCGACGAGAAGATCAACTATGGGTGCGAGTGTGGTTGATACACTGAGGATTGTGGCGGAGAGAAAAACAGCTGAGATTTTAAGTCAAATCAGGCAGGCCAACCGACTTTTGACGCTGTGGCAGTTCTGTGTTGTAGAAGCTGGGATCAGGGTCCACGGGGTCCTGGATGATGTCGCGCAAGCTTACGGTAAACGGACCGTCTTGCTGGACGTTGGGGTCAACGACGAAGGTGATCGTGAAGTTTTTGGTCTGTCCGACCGGCACGGGCGCGGCGGGATCAACTTGGAGATTTGTGACTACGGCAGGTGGATTGACTACCGCGACCTGGGCGCTTTCGATGGCGGCTCCGCTGAACGCTTCATTCTCGATGGGGACGGTGATGGTGACCGGCTCGCCTGGCCGGACGAAGATCGTATCGGCTGCCCAGCCGATTGGCGCACACAGAGCCAAGCCCAGCAGGCCGCTCATGAGGCCGCCCCGTCTCCTTCCCGCGAGTCTCATCCTTTTTCCCTCATCGCTGCAATGATGCCACGGCCGCCGTGCCTTCGGCCCGGCGAGAGGAGTTCTTGCGTACCCCCCAACAACAACGGCAACGGCTTAACGGTCGTTGGCCAATCTGGATCCGATTCAACCCACCTATGCTTTCGGTGCTCGCCGCCTGCGCTGCTACAGCCAGCGCCAAGTTCCTCGCGCCACGGCTGCGGTCACCCGTTCGCGCAGAAATTTTCATTGCAGCTTTCCATTCTCATCCCGGTGCCAAATCCCCCCAGACTCCCTCCACGAACCCAGAGAGAAGCCGCCTCTGCCTTTTTCCAAATCCCCGGGAGTAAAACTCCAAATTGCCTGGCCATCGGCCTTTACTATGGAGTTGAGGGCTTCTCTTACAGTTACGTTCCGCAACTCCAAATCGATGCGAGCATACCGATGCCGGCCACCCGTCCACATCACTCCAATTTTTGCTTGCGCGAGGACATCCAGGGCTGCCTTGAAGCTGGAACTGCCACGGATGGATACATGGGCCAATCTTCTGGCCAACAGGTCCTTGCCAACCCTGTTCTTTGGTTCCAAAATCAGGACATCGTCTACAATTACCCAGTGATACCGGGGATGCATACGTGTGAGCTCGTTCAGCGCGTTTCTCGGGGTGGTCTTCTTGAGATGGAGCCTAGAACGCTTGGCCGTGGTGATGTTATCGTCAACTACGTGTTCTTGCCCACACGGTCTATCCAAAATTCGGCATAACCTGGACAGCACATGTCCCGGTGCCTTAAAATCCTCAATGGGCCCATCCAGCAGCGCGTTCCATGACAGGGCCGTCGGCTTGGTAGCTGGCTTGCTCAGCGAGTTGTCAGATGACGCGGGCGGCGATGTGTCCGGAGTTGCGGCTTTCGCAGTCAAGCCGTAGAGTGACAGCAAGAACACGAGACGTCCCACTTGCCACCCCTTCGCAATGACAGATTCAATTCTACAGCAGAGTTTCACTCTCATCCGCTTTGTCCTCATGGGTTCGTCGATGGCGTAACCACCTTGTTCCCGTCATCCCTCGTTATCATCGGAGATCCGTTTGCGTCGTAGGAATGCGTAATCCTAACAGCCGGAGTCTCGCAGTCGCCAATCAACCAACTTTGCGTAATTAGGCTCATGACAGAAATCTATGAGCCAATTTACGGGAGACGGAGGAGTTTCTTGAACTGCGGGTTCTCCGCGAGCGACTCGAAATCCCTATCCTCCGCGGCCTGGCCGCGCAATTGGGGCGAGCGCTGGATGGCCTCGGCAAGCTCATCGAGGGCCTCATCGAGCCGGCCGTTGAGCGCGAGGTAGGTCGCGTGCTCGTAGCGGATCACCGCGTTCTCGGGGGCCAGCTGGGCGGCAAGCCCCGCGTGGGCCAAGGCCGGCGCCAGGCCCCCCTGGTCGAAAAGCCATTTCGCCAAGGAGAGGCGCGCTTGGGCCCGCTCCCGGCGGCCGCCCGGCCGGGTCAGCCGCGCGAGGACGAATTGGCGGGTCTCCTGCCGGAAGGCCTTATAGACATACACCAGCAGGGCGCAGGTCTTGAGCGGGGAGTAGTGGATGCGCTCCAGGCGCAATTCGGCTCCGGGCAGTCCGCCGGGCGCCGAGACCCCGAGTGTGGCCGTCGAGAACAGGACGGCGTCGGCCGCGGCCAATCCCGTGGGAATCGGCGGGAGCTCCTCGATCTGGCCCGGCGCGGCGTAGCCTGATTTGCCCAGGCGCTTAACCTCCGCGGCCCCGGCCTGGAGCTGGTCGGGGGTGGGGCTTGATGCCTCCATGGTCCAGTTCGTCCGCAAGCCTTTTCCCGGCACGAGGGAGAGTATTCCCACGCGCTGGAAGGCCGGCTCCTCCGGTAGGCCCCGAATGCGGGAGGTCAGCCCCGAGTGATTCACCGCCACCGCGCAGCCGCGGCCCCAGCCGATCACGTCGAGGCGCTCGGACTCGGTCTGGGCGTCGGCGGGCGCCGCGGTCAAGGCCAGGCAGAAGGCGAGGAAGGTCCGGGTCATTTGCAGGCGCGTCTCGCTAAGTGTTCCTGAACGCCGTTGCAAAGTCAAGGCGCCTGCGCCTCCAATTCATGGAGGCGCAGGGCCAAGCGCCTCCAGGCTTTCGAGGGATTCTTGGAGGTCGGGATCGAGCCGCAGCGCCGCCAAGAAATCGGCGCGCGCGCGGTCCGGCCGTCCGGCCAGGAAGTGGACGACCCCGCGGTCATGGCGGAAGCGGGGATGGGTCGGGAAAGCCGCCACCAGGCGGTCGAGCAGGGCGGCGGCTTCTTCGAGCTTGCCTTGGGACTGGTGCTCCAAGGCTCGGCGCTCAAAAGTCGTCAGCTCCAGGCGCGTCTCCTCGGCCGCTGCCAGCGCCCGCCGGGCCAGGTCGCGGTCCTGCAGGCGCCAAGCCAGCCAGGCCGCGTCGAGCCAGAGTCCGACGTCTCCCGCGGACTCCAGCCGGGGCAGGAGCGCGGCGAGCCGGCGGCGCGGCGCCGTTGGAGCGTCTGACGGCGGGGACGCGGACGCAATCTTGACTTCGGCCCAGGCCATGGCCAAGAGCACCGAGTCCGCGCGGCGCGCGGCGAGTCCGGCGTTGGCAAGCTCCTTCCTGATGCCGGCTACCTCGGGTCGGGGCGCGCCGCGGGCCTCGAGCCTGGCCAGATCGCTTTCCAGCGCCGCGGGGTCCGGCGGTCCAGCGCGCGGCGACGCCGCGCCTATGGCTCTCAGGAGTCCGGCGGTTTGAGCGGCCAAGGTCGTCCGCCGGGCGCGCGGCCACCCGTTGATGAGGCGGTGCAGGTCCTGGACGAGGTTTTCATCGAAGCGCATGAGACCCCAGAGGGCTTCTCTTTGACCCGCGCTCGGCGCGGGAGCGGAGCCCGAGAAAAGGGAATGGCTCCGGCGCGCCGCGCGCTCGATGCAGGCTTGCGCGGCGGCGGCCTCGCCGAGGTCTAGGTGCCGGAGAGCCTTGAGGAGGCATTCCTGGGCCAGCCCGCGTCGGCGCGGGTCGGCGCACAAGGATGCCATCTCGGCCGGCGGGTGCTTACCCGTCGCGGCGCGCGCCCACGCCGCGGCGAAGGCGAACTCCGGGTGGGGTGAGAGCGCCGCGGCTTTAGAGAAGCTCTCCAGCGCCGCCGCTGGTTCGCCGCGGCGCATGGCGGCCTGGCCTTGCAGGTAACGCGACCAGGAGTCAGGCCTTCGCGTGAGCCCCGTCCCCGCCGCTGCCGCTAGACAGGCGAGGACCGCGGCAAGCCCCAGGCCTAGGCCCGGCGGCAGGAAGATCCAGTATAAGGCGCCGTTGACGGGGCGCTGCGAAGTGCTTTGTCGTCCCGCGAGGCGCACCAGTCCGCCTGCGCCCAGGGCCGCCAGGACCGGCCAAATGGGGATGAAGTAGCGGGGCAGCACCGCCAGGGGGCTGTGCACGAGGAAGAAGTAGGCCGTCAGGGCTGCGAGCCAGGCGCCGCCGGGCCGGGCTCGGCAGGCCCACGCGCCCGCGGCCCCGGCCGCGGCCAGCAACGGGTGCTGTCCGAGGGCGAAGGCGAGGCGGTTCATCACGGCCTTGGCGGTGCGCGCGGGATGTCGGGCCGACTCGGCCAGCGCCCAGGGGAGAGTCTCCGCGCCCTCGGGAATCCCCGCGAGGCTCCGGTAGTCGCCATCCACCGCGACGACGGCGCCGGCCGCGCCCATGGCGAGTATGTTGTGAGGGCGCTCTCCCTCAAAGGGGATGAAGCGGCCGGTCTCCTTCCAGAGCATGATCGCCCGAGGCGCGAGAAGGAGATAGGGGACGACGAGCAGCGCCAGCCAGGCGCGTCGCGAGACGCCGCGAAGAGGCCGCATGGCGGCCAGGACGATCGGAAACAGCAGCAACGTGGAGCGGCACAAGAGGCTTGTGCCGAGGATCAGCACCGCCACCCAGACTTGCCGAAGATTGGGCGACCGGGCCAGCAGGACGAGGGCGTTGGCCAAGAGCAGCACCAGCGCGGTGTGGAGGCGCGTCTCCTGCCGGCGGTATAACAGGGGTTCGCGCTCGGGCCGCGAGGCGGCGTAGGCGGCGAGCGCAAGCGCCCCGCCTGGGAGGCTGCCGCTGAGATGGGCGCCGAGCTGAAACGTCAGGGCGTAGGGCGCCACATGCAGCAGCCCTTGGCCGAAGGCGCCCAGCCGCGGCGGCAGGTGCGACAGGAGCGCGGCCTCCGGGAGCCCCGAGAGGGGCATGTGGCGGGCGAGCTCGTCGCTCCAGAGGCCGTGCCAGAGGGCCTCGCCCACGAGTATCTCGTTGAAGGCGGAGGGCTCCAAGGGCGCGGCGTCTTTCGGCGGCGGCGGGGCGGCCCATAGCGCGGCAACGCCCAAGGCTGCCGCGCACAGCGCTTCCGGGCCGCGCCAGAGAGTCCAATTAAGGCGCATTCCAGCAAGGTTCGCAAAAAGGACGCTATGAAGCCAAGGGGCTGGGTTGTCCGACTCCCTGTTCCCGGAGTTTCAAAGGCGGGCGCGCCTGCAGCGAGGACATCCCGCCGGTGCGGGTTCGCTGCCGGCCCGCTCCCGAACGCGGGGCCTTCACGCCAAATCGATCCAATTCCATTTCTTCTGGTAGAGCTCGATGACGCGCGCGCGCAGGGCCGCGTGGACCGGAGCGAGGAGCTTGCCGTCGGCCGCGAGCAGGGCCTCCGCGTCCTCGCGCGCCTCGGCCAGGTGGCCCGAGTCGCGCGAGAGGTCGGCGATGCGCAGGGCGAGCTCGCCGTGCTGGGCCGTGCCGAGGAGCTCGCCGGGGCCCCGGATCTTCAAGTCTTCCTCGCCGATGCGAAAGCCGTCCGCGGTCGCGACCAGGGTCTCGACCCGGCGCTGGGCCTCCGGGGTCCGCGGGTCGGCCACCAAAACGCAGGTCGATTCCAGCGCCCCGCGGCCGATGCGGCCGCGCAGCTGGTGCAAGGACGACATCCCGAAGTGCTGGGCGTTCTGGATGACCATGACGGTCGCGTTGGGCACGTCGATGCCGACCTCGATGACCGGTGTGGCGACCAGCGCCTGCCATTGCCCCGCGGCGAATTCCTCCATGACCCGGGCCTTCACGCGCCCCGGCATGGCGCCGTGGATGAGCGCGACTTTCAAGTCCTTGAGCTCCCCGGACTTAAGCCGTTCGTACTCGGCCTTGGCGGCCTGGACGTCGAGACGCGAGGATTCCGAGATGATCGGATAGACGATGTAGGCCTGCCGACCTTTGGCGGTCTCGGCTTTGACGAGCGCGATGGCCGCCGACTCGGAGGCGCGGACCGTGCGGGCGGTGGTCTTTCCCGGCGGCATCTCGTCCAAGGTCGAGACGTCGAGGTCGCCGTAGAGCGCGAGGGCCAGCGTCCGGGGAATGGGGGTCGCGGTCATGACGAGGAGGTCCAAGAGCGAGCCCTTCTGGCGCAGGGAGGTCCTTTGCCTGACGCCGAAGCGGTGCTGTTCGTCGATCACGGCCAGGCGCAGGCGCGGGAACTGCACGTCCTCCTCCAGGAGGGCGTGGGTCCCGACAAGTAGGTCGACCTCGCCCGTGCGGACCCTGGTCAGAACCGCCTCCCGCTCCTTCTTGGACAGGCGTGAGGTGAGCATGGCCGTTTTTACGCTCAGCCCTCTTAAAAACCGCCGGAGGGTCGTGAAATGCTGGTCGGCCAGAATCTCGGTGGGAACCATGAGCGCGCCCTGGGCGCCGTTTTCCACGGCCAGGAGCAGAGCCGAGAGCGCGACCACGGTCTTGCCCGAGCCCACGTCGCCTTGGAGCAGGCGGGTCATGGGGGAGGGGCGCTGCATGTCCGAGAATATCTCGTTGATGACGCGCTTCTGCGCCCCGGTGAGCTCAAATCCCAGGTTCTCTCGAAACGGCGAGAGCAGGTTTCGGCGCACCTCGTAGGTGAAGCCCTTGGCCAGATCTCGAGTCTGCCGCCGTTTCAAAATCCAGGCCAGCTCCAGGAGCAGGAATTCCTCGTAGGCCAGGCGCGATCGCGCCGCCGCGAGTTCCTCGAAGGATCCCGGAAAGTGGATGCCCCGAAGGGCCTGAGGGAGCGACAGCAGGGACCTCTTGGCCAGGAGGTGGGGCGGTATGATTTCCGGCGCCGAGTCGGCCGACGCGGCCACGGCCTGGTGGGCCAACTCCCGCATCAGGCGCGCGGATATGCCCTCGGTCAGGGCGTAGACCGGAACGATCCGACCCACGTGCAGTATGCCGCGCGGGTCGTCCAAGGGGTAGTGCTCCTCGGCGCGGACCTCGGTCACGCCCAGGAGGTTGGACTCGCAGCGTCCGATCACCCACAGGTCGGCCCCGGGGCACACCTCGCGCTTCAAGGTCTTGAACACGTCAAAGCGGGGGTTCAAGTGCTTGAACCAGACCGCTTCTATCTTGCGCTCGCCGGTGGCCAGGGTCGCCTTGAGCAGGCCCAGGCGGGGGCTCACCCGCAGCAGGCGGCACCGAGCGACCTTGGCCCGGATGAGGACTTGCCCGGCGGCGGGGACCGAAAGGTCGGTGGGCTTGCGGCGGTCGTGCCAGTCGCGCGGAAAATAGTAGAGCATGTCCGAGACCGCGGTAATGCCCAGCGCGGCCAGTTGACGGCTGCGTTTGGGCCCTACCCCTTTGAGAAAGCGCGTGGGGGAAGCCGCGGTGTTCAGGGTGATTGTGGGGGCGGGGGCCATTTGGTATAATCGCCGTCGCTCATGGCTTTCAAATGCGCTCTTTGCGGCAAGGGTCCGGTCTCGGGCTTCAGCTACAGCCACTCCCACCGCGCCACCAAGCGGATTTTTCGGCCCAACCTGCAAAGACAGAAGTTCGTTCTGGACGGCCGCACGCAGACGGGCTACGCCTGCACCGCTTGCATCAAGTCCGGACGGGCCGTCCGTCCCTCCCAATAATACAGAATAGGCGCGTGGTCCTCAATGCCGGGGCCCTGCTATTAAGTCTCCTGCCGTTTTGGCTGCCGCTCTACAACCCCGATTTGTTTTGGCACCTCTCCGCCGGGGAATGGATGCTGGAGCGCGGGCGGGTGGTCCGCGAAGACTTCCTTTCCTACTCCATGGCCGGAGCGCCGTGGGCGGATTTCGAGTGGCTCTCCCAGATCCTCTATCAGGCGGTGTTCGGCGCGGGCGGGATGGCGGGGCTCTGGGTCTGCAAGAACATCCTCCTGGCGGCGAGCGCGGGCGCGCTGTGGGCCACGCTCTCTGGTTACGGCCTGCCCCCCTGGGCGCGGGCCGCCGGGCTTGTCGCCTGGTCGGCGGGCATGCTCTCCCATTCCGACCTCCGGCCGGATCAGTTCTCGGTGGTCTTCTTCCAAATACTATTGTTGGGACGGGAGAGGCTGAGACTGCGGGGCGGCGTTCCGGGGGCCCGGGAGTTTACGGCGTGCGCCCTGGGGTTTGCGCTGTGGGCGAATTTACATGCGGGATTTGCCACGGGCCTGGGTTTGTTGGGTTGTTACGTCGCGGCCGACGTCTTGGAAAAACGGAAGCGCCCCCTGGCGGGCCTGGCGCTGCTGGCCGCCGCCGTCGTTGGGACGTTTTTCAATCCTTTCGGAGCGCAGCCGTATCAAGTGCTTTGGGAGCACTGGAGCCAGCAGGCGCTGCTGACGCGCCACATCCAGGAGTGGCAGCCGACGTCCTTCTCCAATATGTTTCACCGGCCTTTCTGGCCGATACTGGCGGCCTTTCTCGCCGGCGTGCTGGGGGCGGTGTGGCGGCGGCGGGGGATGCCGCTGGCGCCGGTTATCGCGGGCCTGGGCCTGGCCTGGAGCGCGGTCCAGCACACGCGCCTGGGGGCCCTCTTCGTGCCCCTGGCGGTTCCGCTTTCCCTGAGGCTCGCCCAGGAGACCGGCTGGCTGGAGCGGCCGGCCGGGCGGCGGACTCTGGCCGCGGCCGCGGCGGTATGGGCGGCCTATATGGTTTTCCTCGTGGGGCGCGTGGCCTGGCCCGGGTTCTTCGACGCGCGCTACCTGCCCCGCCGCGCGGCCGAATTCATGGAGCGTCACCAGGAGGTCCTCGCGGGCAAGCGCCTCTACAATCCCTGGGAATGGGGGGGATATCTCGGCTGGAGGCTCGCGCCCTGGCACAAGGTCTTCGGCGACGGGAGGTACCTGTTCCACGCCCATCTGGCCGAGATCGGCGAGGCCAACAAGTCGGTCGAAAGCGGCCGGCGTTGGGCCGAGACCAAGGGTCTGGAAGGAGTCCTCGTCCGCAACATCCCGGTGCTCCTGCCCTCGCGCCGGATTTACCCCGACGGCAGCGAGAAGACCTTCATGCGGCCGTGGTGGCTGTTTACCTTCCCCAAGGAGCGCTGGGCCCTGGTCTACTGGGACGACCAAGCCCTGATCCTCCTGGACCGGGCCAAGGCTCCGGCGGCTTGGCTGGCCGGCCAAGAGTACCGTTTCTTCCGGCCGCGCGACGACGAGGCTTTCGCCGAGGTCATGGCGCGCCGGGAGATTCCCCAAAACGCCGTGGAGGCCGAGCGCCGGCGCCATGGCGCCGAGATCGCTTGGACCGAGGAGGCGGCGCGGACATGGACCGAGAACCGCTGGCGATCGCGCCGGTAGCGCTGGACCTGGCGTTCAACGACCCGGGGGAGAATATACGCCGCATCGAGGCCGCCGTCGTCGGCGGCCTCGATGCGGGCCGTTCCGCCCGCGCCGGAGAGATGTTGTTCCTATTCCCCGAGCTCACCCTCACCGGCTTTGTCACTAAGAATCCTCCCTCCTTTTCTCTCGAACCCATGGAAGGGCCCGTGCGCCGACTCTCCGAAATCGCCGCGCGGGCGGGCGTCGCGCTGGCGGCGGGCTTTCCGGAGAGAAACGCGGCCGACCCCGCCCGTCCGTTCAACACTTTGGCGGTGTTCGGCCCGGACGGGCTGGTGTTGGGCGCCTACCGCAAGATTCACCTCTTCACGGCCGGCGCCAACTCCGAGGCGCGCGGCTACTCACCCGGGGATCGTGGGCGGGTAATCGCCTACCGCGGCTGGCGCATCGGCCTAGCGCTGTGCTTTGACATCCGCTTCCCGCCCCTCTTTCACGCCTACGCCCGCGCCGGGGTCGACCTGACGCTGGTCTCCTCCTGCTGGATCGGCGGGCCGCACAAGAGCGAGCAATACAGGGTTATTGGGCAGGCCCACGCGATCCAGACCCAGGGGTTCGTCGCGAGCGTCAACCGGGCCGGCAAAGACCCCTTCTACGAGTACGACGGCTCGGCCTACGTGTTTTCGCCGCTCGGCGAGAGCCTCCTTGAAGGACGTCCCTGCGCCCTGGACCCGGCGAAGATCGAGACCGCGCGGCGGCTGGTGGTCCGGCCATCGGATCGGGACGCCTACCCGATCGTCGGGGCCTAGCGGCGGGAGGGGCGCTTCGCGTCGCCGCCGAAGGACCTGGCAACCAATTAGAGGGCCGATTCCAGCGACGCTTGGCACGGGAGCTCATGTCGGCCAGGCTTCGAAGCCGAGGACCCTCTTGATGGCGGTGTTCAATTCTTCAACAAGGTGCGGCGGCAGTATGGCCCGCCTTTCAATCAAGCGGGCTTGCGGTATCGTGTAGAGAGAGGCGTAGACGATCATCTCTCCAGCCAGACCGCTTTTCTCGCTGGGAAGGGGAACCACGGTCGGAAGGCGCTGACCTCTGAAAATTCCCTGCGAATCGTCGTATATCTCGCTGACCACGACGGAGCGCCGCAGGGCGTTGGCCTCGCTGCAGGAAACCACCACGGCCAAAGTCTCTTTTTCGCCGATACGCACTCGATACACTTCCCCCGGCAGGGGTGTTGCGGCCGGCAAGCTCAAGGCTCTCCCAAGCTTTCGGCTTGAACTTTGCCCCAATCTTCAACCCAGGCGGCCTCTTTCTCCCGCCGCTTGGCGTAAAGAGGCGCCCAGCGTTTGAGGACTTTGGGATCCGGCCCCCGGCTTTCGAGGAAGAAGTAAAGGGCTTTTTGGATGATCCCGGATCGATCACCGGCGCCCGTGGACCGCCTGAATTCCTCGAGCCTCCGATAGAGGGCAACCTCGAGGGTAAATGATATTGTTCTAACCATGTTATAACATCATTATTATAATGCGATTCTAGTACTTTGTCAAGGAGACAGTACTTCCCCAAGCGACCGTGGAATAGGGGCGTAGGGGCTTGGGGAAGGCCGCTGGGGATTTTGCGGTCCCGCCGTTGCGCTTGCAAAGTGAATTTGGAATCATGCGTTTATTGGATGATACGCGCGTGACCCCGGATTCGTGGGGAATGTCCAGCGGTCGGCGCATGGCCGCGCTTGACGACGCGGAAGGGGCGCGGCTGGCCCCGGAGCTTCCGCCCGTCATCGACGCCCATGTCCATCTCTTTCCCGACGCGGTGTTTCGGGCGGTGTGGCGCTGGTTCGACAAATACGGCTGGCCCATCCGCTATAAGCTGCGAACCCCCCAGGTCCTTGAGTTTCTCTTTTCTCGGGGCGTGGAGCGCATCGTGGCCCTGCACTACGCGCACAAGCCCGGCATGGCGCGCGAGCTCAACGCCTACATGTCCGGGGTGGCGCGCGCGGAGCCCCGCGTGATCGGTTTAGCCACCGTGTTTCCGGGCGAGGCGGAGGCCGCCGAGATTCTAGCGGAAGCGTTCGCGGCGGGACTTCGCGGGGTCAAACTGCATTGCCACGTTCAAGGCTTGGGGCCCGATGCCCCGGAGCTCGAAGAGATCTACGTGGCCTGTGCGCGGGCTGGAAAGCCGCTGGTCATGCATGCCGGCCGGGAGCCCGCCAGCCCCCGCTACCCGCGCGATCCCCATGCCATCTGTTCGGCCGCGCGCGTCGGCCGCGTGCTCGCGGACCACCCGGGCCTGAAGCTCTGCGTGCCGCATCTCGGGGCGGATGAGTACGAGGACTACGGGCGGCTCCTCGAGCGCCACGACAACCTCTGGCTCGACACCACGATGGCCGTCGCGGAGTATTTCCCGGTCCCCACGCCGCTGGCCCTCCTGCGCCTGCGGCCTGAACGCATCCTCTACGGCACGGACTTCCCCAACATCCCCTACGCCTGGGACCGCGAGGTCAAGAAGCTCGCGGGGGTTGGATTCTCTGAGGAGCAACTCGCCGGCCTTTTGGGGAGAAACGCCCGGGCCCTCTTCGGCGCGTAGCGGGACGGGCGCCGAGAGCGAAAAGAGCGAGGGCCCATGGTCCCAGGCGAGCGCAGGTCCTCCGGGCGGGATCGTCGCGGGTCCTTGGGCCCGCGCGCGCCGGCCCGAGACTCTGCTAGCATGTCGTGCCCATGCAGAAGCCAGCCGCCGCGCTCGCAATGCTGTGTATCGTCGCCCCCGCCGCAGTCCGCGTCCTCGCGGCCCCGCCGCAGAAGCGGGAGCGCGCCCTGGACGAGGCGATCCAGGTCGCGCGGGATTTCGGCGTCGAAGCCCCCAAGCCCCAGGCCCCGCCGCGGCCGCGAGAAGTGCCCGCCGCCCCGAGGAGCCCCGTCGAACGCGGGTTCCTCCTTTTGTGCAACAACCGGACCCAATGCCGGGACTACTGCGTGAGCGGCTACGTCTGGGTGTCGGGCGACGCCTGCAACACCGAGTGGAACTACCAGAGGGGCTGCTACCGGGCCTATGGCATCTGCAATCACGGCGTTTCATCCCAGGCGCATTCCCTCGGGGCCGCATCGGATCAAGGCTTTATCGGCTGCCGGCCCAGCCCCGGAGAGTGCCTCAACTCCTGCCCGCGCGGCCTGAAGGTCCGTGCCCGGCAGGACCCCAAGCTCTGCCCGGACGAGCGCGAGCCGATGGCCTGCTACTGCCAGTCCAAGAACTGACCTTCCGTCAAACTTGTCCCCCTTGCTTGGAACGTTCCAAGCAAGGGGGACAACTCGAGGGAGGCGAATTTTGTAGGCTAACCCCATGAACAAGGGGAATCCACAGCGTCAAAAGTCGGTTGGCCTGCCTGATTTGACTTAAAATCTCAGCTGT
>CAYJXJ010000140.1:0-12424 GCA_964374095.1 uncultured Elusimicrobia bacterium | reverse complement strand
CTCCTTGCCGCCAGCACGACGAGCGCTGCGCCCGCCGTCGCGCAGCGCGCCCCGGCATCGGTGGAGTGCGACGGCCGCGTGGTGAGCGCGATCGACATCCGCTCGCATCCCCCGCGATCCGCCGACACCTCGAGCGTGCGCAGCGTGCTCGAGCAAGTGGAGCGGACGCGCCACGCCACCACGCGATCCCGGGTGGTCGCCGCATACCTGCGTCTCGCGGTCGGCCGGCGCTGCACCGAGCGCGACCGGAGCGAGTCGGAGCGTCTCCTGCGCGAGCTGCCTTTCCTCGCGCACGCCGCCGTGCGCACGCGTCCGGACGGGGCCGGCCGCGTGCGGGTCGAGGTCGAGACGATCGACGAGGTGCCATATCTCGTCGGCGGCGGACTGCGGCACGGCAGCGTCTCGACGGTCGCGCTCGGCACCGAAAACCTCGACGGGCGCGGGCTGACGGTGGCGGTGCGCTACGAGAACGGGTTCGCGTATCGCGACGGCGTGGGTGTCCGGGCCGTACAGTTCGGCGCCTTCGGCCGGCCCTGGACCCTCGCTGCGCGGGCCGCGCTGCACCCCCTCGGCGACGCCTGGGCGCTGGAACTCTCGGAACCGCTGCTGACCGAGCTGCAGTACCGCGGATTCCATACCGGCGTCGGCGGCGCGAGTGACTACTACGGGGTGGCGCGGCCGGTGGGTGAGGATCTCGCGCTCCACGTGCGCCGACAGACGTTCGACGCCGCGCTACTCGCGCGCGTCAACCCCGTGGCGGGCGGAGGACCCGCGGGCCTCATCGGGGCGGCGTTCCTCGGCGAGGACGTGCGCGTCGCCTCGTCCGCGGTGATCGTCTCGGACACCGGCCTCGTGCCGGCACCGGCAGACGCCCAGCTCGACGGGCGCTACTCGGAGTTCACAGTCACGCGCGTGGCGGCTGTGGGCGGCATACGCGCCGTGCGGTTCGTTACGGTCCGCGGCTTCGACGCCCTGTCCGGCGCACAGGACGTCGGGATTGGCGCGCAGTTCGACGCGCTCGCGGGCCCGAGCGCTAGTGGGCTGCCCTCCGGGCGCGACGTTTTCGTCTCGGGCAGTCTCTACCTGGGCGCGGGCCACGCGAGGTCGTTTCTGCAGTTCCGGGCGGTGGGTGAGGGGCGCCGCGATGCCGCGTCCCACGCCTGGCGCGGCGTCGTCCTGAACGGCCATCTCATCTGGCACTCGCGCCCCTCGTCCGTGCGGACGCGCGTGGTGAGCGCGGAGGTTGCGGCTCTGCGGGACCTCTCCTTCCCGATGCAGCTCACTTTCCGCGACGGCGAGGGCGGGCTCCGGGGACACTCTCACGCCACGTTCGCGGGCGGGACCCGCGCGATCGCCCGCTTCGAGGAGCGGCGCGTCTTTCGCCCGTTCGGGTCGCGCGCGGATCTCGCCGTGGCGGGCTTCGCCGACGCCGGACAGCTCTGGGCGGGAGATGCGCCCTATGGGCGTGGTTCCGGACTCCACGGCGTCGTCGGCGTCTCGCTGCTCGGCGCCTACCCGTCGGGAGGAAAACGCACGTATCGAGTTGACGTTGCGCTGCCCGTCAATCCCGCGCAGGGCGCGAAGTGGGAGCTGCGCATCAGCTCGCTGGACCGGACGCGCCTGTTCTGGCGCGAGCCGGCCGACATCAGGCGCGCGCGCACCGGAGCGGTCCCGTCGAATCTGCTGGGCTGGCTCCCGCGCTGACGCGCGGCCGCGCCGCCGCGCGGTCGCGCGGTACGCCGACGACCTACTCCGCGAGGCGTCGAAGCGAGGCCGGTGTCTGCAGCCAGAGCAGCACGCCGCCCGCACGGCGCGGCGCGCCGTCGAACGCGAGGAGGCACGCACCGCCCTTCTTCAACTCCAGGCGCGAGTCCTCTACACCGGCAACGAGCCACGTGACGAGCGTGCTCAGGTTCGGCTCATGCCCCACGACGGCCACGACGTCCTTCTCCGCGTGCGGAGCGGCCCAGCGCGCGAGGCGCGCGGGCCCGGCCTCGGGCACGAGCGCGTCCGTCGTTTCCACCGTGTCCACGCCATACGCCTTCGCGACGATCGCCGCGGTCTGCTGCGCGCGCACCAGCGGGCTGCTCGCGAGCAGGTCCAGCCCCGGCACGAGAACGCGAAGACCGAGCGCTACCTCGGCCATCTTGCGGCGCCCCTCCTTCGTGAGCGGACGCTCCGTGTCCGGCTGCCCCGTGCGCGCGAACGCGTCGTAGTCTTCGGCAATGCCGTGGCGAATGACGAGGAGGTGCATATGCAGTCGCCGCAATTATGCGCGCACGCCGCCGCGCGTGCATCTTTGCGGCGTGACTTCTCCATCACGCCGCTCCGCACTCGCCTCCGCCTGCCTTGCCGCGGGCCTGGCCATCGGGTTCGGGGTGCCGATCGCCGCGCGGTCGCAGAACGCCGCGGGCACGGCTGACACGCGCGCCTCGCGCGCAGCGCGCTCGGGGACGGCGCTCACGGTAACGGCGCCGCCGGCGATCGACGGCCGTCTCGACGAAGCCGCGTGGGCCGCCGCCGAGCCGCTGGGCGACCTGCTCCAGCGGGAACCCGCCGAAGGCGCGCCGGTGAGCGAGCGGACCATCGTGCGCATCCTCACGGACAAGGAGGCCCTCTACGTCGGCGCCTGGCTCTACGACCGGAGTCCCGCCGGCATCGTGCCGGGCGAGAAGGTCCGCGACGGCACGCTCACCAACAGCGACTACTTCGCGGTCATTCTCGACACGTATCACGACCGGCAGAACGGCTTCATCTTCGCGACCACGCCGGCGGGGATCGAGTACGACGGCCAGATCATCCGTGAGGGCGAGGGAGGCGGCGTCTTCCAGACGGGAATGAATCGCGCGCAGGTGGGCGCAATGGGCGGCTTCAACCTCAACTGGGATGGCAGCTGGACGGTCGCCACGTCGACCGATTCGCTCGGCTGGTACGCGGAGATGCGCATCCCGTTCTCGACGCTGCGCTACGGGGCCGGCGCGCGGCAGACGTGGGGGCTCAACCTGGTGCGCATGATCCGGCGCAACAATGAGGAGGCGTTCTGGTCGTTCATTCCGCGCCAGTTCAACCGCTACCGGATGTCGCTGGCGGGCACGCTCGAGGGCATCGAAGTGACTGTCCGCCGCGTCGCCACGGTCACGCCGTATGTGCTCTCCTCGGGTCGGCGCGACTATCTCGTGGACGCGCGCGCGAGCTGGCAGGGCGAGGCCGGGGCCGATGCGAAATACGGCCTCACGCCGAGCCTCACGCTCGACGTCACGTACAACACCGACTTCGCGCAGGTCGAGGTGGACGAACAGCGCACGAACCTCACGCGCTTCCCCATCTTCTTCCCCGAGAAGCGGCCCTTCTTTCTCGAGAACGCGGGGACCTATTCGGCGGGCACGCCGCAGGCGGTGGACCTCTTCTTCAGCCGCCGTATCGGCATCGACTCGACCGGAACGCCCGTGCCGATCGTGGGCGGGGCGCGAGTGTCCGGGCGCGTCGGTGGCACCACCCTCGGACTCCTCGGCATCGTCACCGATCCCGCGAGCTCGGGTCAGCCGGGCCAGTCGTACGGCGTCGCGCGCGTGCTGCGCGAGGTCTCGCGCCGCTCACGGATCGGCCTGATTGCCGTCGAACGACGGACGCGTGTCCAAGGTGGCGAATATAACCTCACCATTGGCGCCGATGCCCGCATCGGACTCGATGATCGCTGGACGATCGATGTCTGGGGAGCGAAGACCGAGACCCCGGGGAGGCGCGGCGACGACTTCGGATACAGCGCCCGCGCCAGCTATCTCACGCGCGACTGGAATAACAACCTCCGCGTCCTGCAGATCGGAGGCGACTTCAACCCCGAAGTCGGGTTCCTCGGGCGCACGGCGGGCCACCGGTACGTCGAGCTCATGGTGATGCGCTTCGTGAGGAACCCGGGCTGGAAGCGCGTGCTCGTCTGGAACCCCCACGTGAGCATCCGCGAGTACCACGGGTTCGACGGCTATCGCCAGAGCGGTTGGCTGCACGTCGACATGACCGAGGTCGAGTTCAAGTCCGGCGGGCGGCTCGGCCCGGACCTGAACATCTTCCACGAGGGGCTGCAGAAGCCGTTCGCGATCGCGAAGAACGTCACGCTTCCCGCGGGGTCTTACGATTATGCCGTGCTCGGATGGGACTGGAGCACCGACCCGAGCGCGCCGCTCTCGCTGACCTTTCGCGGCGACTTCGGCCCGTTCTACAACGGCACGCGCAGCAGCACCGCGACCACGCTCACCTGGCGCCATGGCGCGTCGACTACGGCCTCGCTCGTCACGAATTACAACGATGTGCGCCTCGAGCAGGGCGGTTTCGTCCGCGCGCTCTACGGCCTGCGACTCGGCTACTTCTTCACCCCGCGCGTCTTTCTCCAGACGCTGACGCAATACAACGACGAAGCGCGCGCCTGGACGGCGAACGCGCGCTTCGGGTGGCTCAACACGGCCGGCACCGGCCTCTACGTCGTGTTCAACGACGGCGAGGAGGCCGACGGCGTGTTCTCGTGGATCCGGCCGCAGTCACGCGCGCTGGTGGTGAAGTTCACGCGGCAGATCGGCGCGGGGGGCTGACGGGCGGCCTACGGCTTGCGTGGCACCGCCGTGCGGCCCGAGCTCGCGCTCGCCCCCGAACTGCCGGCGGACGACCCGGACGACCCG
This sequence comes from uncultured Elusimicrobia bacterium, assembly GCA_964374095.1. Taxonomy (GTDB): domain Bacteria; phylum Elusimicrobiota; class Elusimicrobia; order UBA1565; family UBA9628; genus CAYJXJ01. The sequence goes on along the minus strand of CAYJXJ010000140.1, from coordinate 7,754 downwards.
GACGAGCCCGACCGCGTCGTCGACGACGAAGGTCCGGAAGTCGTCGTCCGATCGCCTTGTGAATATCCGCGACCGTTGACGACGCGCCCACGCTCCCGGGTGGGCTGCGAACTCTGTACCACCACGACCACGGGCTGGGTGCCCGGATACCACCCGTAGCCATATCCGTACCCGCCGCCGTAGCGGTACCCGTAGCCGTAATACGGGTAGCCGTACGGTGAGTACCCGTAGTACGGAGACCCGTACGACGAGTAACCGTAGAACGGACAGCCCGAGCGCAGCACCGAGTAGTAGCCGCAGCGCGCGGAGAGCTCCCAGTCGTAGATCGGCAGGCCATACGCGTCGTAGCCGACGACCCGAATCCTGTCGCCACGAGCCATCGAACGGCCGCCAACGCGTTCCTCCGGGCGAGCTTCGGCCGTGCGCGTGGACGGGTTGAGCGCGAAGCCCTTCGGGTACGCCCGCGCGACGATCACGTATAGGCTCTTGGGGCCAAGTCGGTCCCGGAATGCGGCCCACCCAGCCGAGGACTTAGGGCCTATTCCCCGCCCCGTGTGGCGCGCTTCCCCTCGGCCGCCGATCGTCTGCCACCTCCATCGGTGGAGGTAGCGGAGAGCTTGGTGGGGACCTCCCACCATCATGAACCGCCGAAGAGTGGGTGGGATCGAGTTATCCCGAGAGTAGCGCCAAGGAATGTGTCAGATGTTGGGACGTGACCCCTTCTACCCTTCTACTGGATGAAGATGAGGTCCGACATCGTGTCGGCGGGATCGACGGCGATGATGCGGTCGGCGCTGGACTTGGCGGCCTTGCGGTACTGCTTGACGGGCTCGGAGTCGGAGTCCATCGCCACCTGGCGCGTCTTCTTCGGATCGGTTGAAGCCAGGCGTTTGGGTCCGATCCGGAACGGGAGCGTGACGCCGCCGTGGATGATCCAGGATTTCCCGGAGTGGTCTCCGAGGGTCTTGATCTCGCTGTTGGCGAAGAAATTGATCCAGGGGCTGTTCCACTGGCTCCCGAGGATGAGCCGCCCGGAACTGGTCTCCGGCCTGCGCATCGCTTCGCCGAAGACCGGCGCGATCAGGGGCGTGTTGGACAAGAGCCGCAGGTTGGTCCGGACCGAGCCGCTCGCGTAGTTGTAGCCCATGCCGGCGAAGGGGATGAAATTGCCGAAGGCCTGGCTCACGACGACGTTGAGGCCGATGCTGTTGAGGTTCCACGCGACCTCGCCGTTGAGATCGCTTTCGGCGTTGAAGCCCGGCACGCTGTCGATATTGAACTTCGAGCGGGTCTTGATGATGCCGAAAACGTGGTTGTAATTGGCCCCCAGCGTGATCATCGGGACGTCCTCCCCCCCCATGAGGTGCTTGCGGATCCCAAAGCCGATCGAGTTGCTCTGACCCTCGCCCGTGGTGCCCGGGCTGAGCTTTTGGTTCTTGGGGATCGTCATGTTCGTGAAGCGGATCGAGAAGTCGGTCCGGCGCGGGGTACCGGCGCGCAGGTGCATGGTGAGGTTCGGAAAAAGGCTGCGGTCCGGGTAGCGCTCCTGGGGCTTGGCGTCCCGCAGGGCTTGGGAATTGAGAGCCGGGAACTTGCCCTTGTCGAAGGGCATGGACCCCACGCCGAGGCTGATATCGGGCTGCAGGCGGGCGCCCTTGACCTCTTCCGGCGGGTCGAAGGTGGAGCCGGCGTTGAAAGCCAGGCCTTGCGCGAACTCCTGGCTGAGCCAGCCCATCATGTTGCCGAAGTCATCGGAAAGACTCGGGTTGGCCGCCCACGCCGCCTTTGGCCCGAGGCCGATGGCGGCAACCGCCGCTATCCTTAATAGCGCCCGGGAGGATGGGCGGCGGGACGCGCGGGGTTCCATCAGTGTTTGATCACCTGGCGGGAGCGACCCCGGCCGGTGCTCCAAAGGTAGACTTGTCGGCCGCTGAGGGTACGCAGGTGGGTCCGGATCCGGCTTCCTGAAAAATGAGCGGGAAAGAGCGTCACGTTCTTGGCGGCGGTCTCTTCCCGGCTGGCGAGTCTCCTGGTCTGCATGGTCTTGTCCTCCATCAAGATCAGGGTAACAGGCGCGGGGGCTGGGTGCCTGGGCCCGAGGGCCCACCCTTGACATGGCAAGAGGCCCAACGGAAAGTGGGAGTGTTGACGGCGCCGGCCTCAGAATAACCTATTGCAAGCCTGGCGCCAATGCCCCTCGCGACGGGGCGGATTAGAGCTCGAAGACCTTCAGGCGCCCGCCGGCCTGCTGGAGGCCGATCTTCTTGTTGTTGTGCATCTTGAAGACGGCGGCCTGATCGGCGGGCACGAGCTCCGCCGGGATCAGGAAGACGTGGAATTCACCGGCGGCATCGGTCATGACGAACGCGAACGTCTTGGTCGCGGGGTCCTGGCGGCCGTTCTTGATGTCGTCGTAGTAGAAGGCGCGGTAGGACTGATCCGAGAGCTTGACCTCGTCTCCCGCCGCGCTGATGGCGTCCAAGAGCTTCTTGATCGTCACCCGGACCTGCTCGTCCTCGTTGGCGGTGTTCTCCAAGACGATCTCGCTCTTGAGCTTGTTGAAGAGGTTGGGGGCCAAGTAGAGCTTGTACCGCCCGCTGCCCACCGAGATGGTCTGCTCCTTCTCGAGCAGCCCCTTGACCTCGTAGAAGAGGGGGGTCTGGCCGTCGACCAAGACCGAGACGAAGGCGTTCTGCCCGCGGTCGAAGGTGCCGCTGATCCAGACCGTGACCCCGCCGACCAGATATTGGAGTCGACTCTTTAGGTGCCGGTTGTGGAGGGCCGCCAGGTCCAGGTCCGCGACGGCCGGACCCTTCGGGGTCGCGGATCCCTCGGCGGCGGTCGCCAGCGAGCTATGCTCCTTAAGGAACTGCTCAAATTGGGAGGCGTCCACGGAATGCCGGTGTATCGGAAGCATGTCGCCGCTCTGCGCCGGGACGCTGGGGACGAAACGAGGCCTCTCGGGCAAGGCCCGGGCGCGATCAAAGCCCAAGACGCCCTCGGCGCTTAGGCTCTCGAAAGTCGGGGCGGCGGACGCCGGCGACAGGACGACGGCAAGAAGGACCAGAGTCGGCAGGGGGAAACGGCGCATGGGAAACCTCCGGGAGGCCAGGCAGTCGGTGTCAGGCATTAAGTGATGCGCAACCATCCTTCCAATCCAACGCGGGTCTATTCTACCCAATGAGACGGGGGATTGCAACCGCGACGCCCGCGCTACTGACCGAAGGCCAGGCGCAAGGCCAGGAACTCCGGGAGCCCCGCGATGCGGATCTTGTTCTGCACGGCCTGGATATCATACGTCAGCCGCACCAACTGGAACGTCCGGGTCTCGGTGTCATAGAGGGCGCAGGACGTCCGGCTGTCCTGGTCTCGAGGCTGTCCGACCGAACCGGGGTTGAAGGCGGTGGGCACGCGGCCGTAGGCCTGGGCGGCGACCTGAACCGCTTGGCGGTCCTCAAGGAAAAGCATCTCGACGTCGCTCTGGCCCGGGGTCGGCGCCCAGTCGTGGCGCACGCGGAAGCACAACGGCATGTGGCTATGGCCTACCAAGAGGGGCCAGACCGAGACTTGCGCCATCACCTCCTTGAACACGGCGACGGTCAGCAAGTACTCCTCCACGGGACGGCGGGGCGTGCCATGGACCAACGTGAAGTCCGGAGTCTCGATGCGCGGCGGAAGGTTTTGGAGGAATTTTCTCATGTCCTCGGAAATCTGATCGCGGCTCCAAAGCACCGCGGCGCGGGCGTAGGGATTGAACCAGTTGGGGTCCAATAGGCCGAGCGCGGCCAGGTCGTGATTGCCGATCACGGCGTGGAGGTTGGGCAAGGCGCTGATCAGCCGCAGGCAGGCATCGGGCTCGGGGCCGTAGCCGACGAGATCGCCCAGGCTGAGATAGCCCTCGACCCGGCTCTCGGCGAGAAACCCCAGGACGGCCTGCAGGGCCTCCAAATTGGAGTGGACATCGGAGATGATCCCGTACCTCATGGTTCTCTTCCAGAGTCCCCGGGAATCGAACCATTGCCCGCGGTCACCCGAGCATGCTACTAAGTTCGACTCCGCGGAGCCAGGGCCGGGCGCTAGGCGGGATTGCCCGCCGCGGCGGAAGGCTCCCCGGCCGAAGGTTGTCCGGCCGCCGATGAGCGCTTCTTAAAATCGACGGAGAGGATCTGGCTCACGCCGGCCTCCGCCATGGTCACGCCGTAGATCCGCTCGGCGGCCTCCACCGTGCGCTTGTTGTGGCTGACGATCAGGAACTGGGTGCGGGCCTGGAACTCCCGCAGCAAGGCGACGAATCGCTCGATATTGGCGTCGTCCAAGGCGGCGTCGGCCTCATCGAGCAGGCAGAAGGGAGAGGGCTTGACCATGAAGAACGCGAAGAGCAGCGCGATCGCGGTGAGGGTCTTCTCGCCGCCGGAGAGCAGGGAGAGATGCTGCAGCCGCTTGCCCGGAGGCTGGGCCACGATATCCACCCCGGTCTCGAGCAGGTCGTCCTGGTCGGTCAACACCAGGTCCGCCTCGCCACCCTCGAAGAGCACGCCGTAGAGCCGCCGGAAGTGCTCCCGGACCTCCGAGAAAGTCAATCGGAAGTTCTCCCGGGTGGTGCTGTTTATTTTCTGGATCGCGCTATGCAGGTCGTCCTTCGCCTTTTGGAGGTCCGTGATCTGGGAGTCCAGGAAGGCGGAGCGCTGAGAGAGGGCCTCGTAATCCTCGGGAGCGGCCAAATTGATATTGCCCATATTGGCAAGCCGCTTGCGGAGGGATTCGATCCGCTCCGGATCGGCCGCCGCCCCCGCCGACTGCGACCGGGCCTCCTCCTCGGCCAAGCGCCACTCTTCCCAGAGCCGAGACTTAAGGACGTCCTGACGGCTGCGCAGACCGCTCGCCTCGATCTCGATTTGGTGCAGATTCTTCTGCACGCCGCCGTGCTCTTCCCTCAAGACGCGCAAGGCTTCGGTCTTCTCGGCCACAGCGACATCCAACTCGATGAGCCTGCCGTGCGCCGAGGCCGCCGCCTGGCTCAGCGGCTCGAGGTTCGCGGCATGGCCTGAAATCTCCTCAAGAGCCTGCGCGCGGGTCCGCTCGGCTTGAGCGCGCCGTTCCTCCAGCGCGGAACTCTCCGCTTCGCGGCGCGCGATATCGTCACGCAGGCCCGCGGCGTCCGCCTCGCGCCGCGAGATGTCCGCACGGCGAGAGTCGATGTTCTCCTGAAGGTGGCCCAGCCGCTGATCGAGCGATCCCAGAGCGGCGTTCTCGCGGGCCAGGTCGGCGACCATTCCATCGGACTCAGTCCGCAGCGCCTCTTCCCGGGCGGCGATCGCGGTCTCCGCGGCTTCGGCCTGCGATGTCCGGTCAAGCAGTTGGAGGGCGCCCTCCAAACTCCCGGAGAGTTCAGCGAGAAGTCCGGCCGCCTCGCCCCGGGAGCCTTCCGCGTCGTCCCGGATGCGGCGCGCGAATTCCGCCGACCGGGCGGCGCGTTCGGCCAGCTCCCGCTCCCGCGCCAGAGCGCCTCCGAACGCCGCCTGAGCCTCCTGATGGGACTTCTCCGCGGCGGCGGCGTCTTCCTCGGCGCTCGCGAGCGCGGCCCGAGACAGGCCCTCCCGAGACTCCATCGCCGCAAGGGCTTCGCGCGATTGCGCCAGATCCGCCAACCGCGGCCGGGATGCGTCGCCCCCCTCGGAACTTCCTCCGAAGACCCAATGGTCGCCGTAAAGCACCGGTCCCAGGGTGTAGCTTTCCTCAAAGAGGAACCGGATCGCGGGCTCGTGCCGGGCGTCGAATCGGAGGCGGTCCAACAGCGGGCGCGACTCCGGCGGGTAGGCGCGAAGCGCCCCGGCGGAAGGGAGCGAACTCAGGATGAGAAAACGCGCCCGGCCCTTGCCCGAATCGCCGAGGAATTCGATGGCGGCGCGCGCGGCCTCCGAATTCTCGCACACCACCGCGTGCAGCCGCTCTCCGAGGGCGTCCTCCACGAGCGGCTTGGCCGAATCCTCGACCCGGATCAGATCGGCGACGGTCCCGAGCACCCCCTCGAATCCCGCCGCGACGACCGCGCGCGCCCCGGTCCAGTAAGGATTGCGGCCCCCTTCGGCTTCCAGAGCTTCGATGCGGGCGCGCTGGCTGATCAACTCGGCGCCGGCCTTCGCGAAATCCTCCCCCGCGGCCCGAACCAGGCGCCGGATCTCCTCGAGGCGGCCGGAAGACTCCGCGGCCAGCCGTCGGGCGGCATCGGTCCGGGGCTGCTGGGCGGCCTGCTCGGCGACGGCGGCGTCCGATTCGCGGCCCGCGGCCTCGGCGCGGGCCAGGTCCCGCTCCAGGGCGCGCAGGGATCCCCTCAGCCGGCCCTCCTGATTGGCGCGCGCCGATTCCCGCTGGGCCAGGGCCCGCCGCCCGTCGAGAGTCTCCTGCTTGGCCTGGAGCTTGCGCGCCGCCAAATCCCGCAATCCCTCCTCCAATGCAGCCTGGGCCGCGCTCAGGGAGTCGATGCGGGCTCGGGATTCGCCGGCGCCCTGCTGGGCCGCCGCCAATCCGGCCTCGGCGCCGGCCAAGGCCTCGCGCGCCGAATCCAACTCCGGGCCATAAACCGCCAGGCGCTTGCGCGCCGACGCGATCTCCTCCGCGCAGACCCGGCGCCGCGCCAACGCGTCCTCGAGGGCTTCCTTCGCGGCGGCCGCGCGCTCCTCGAGCCTTGCTATCTCCGCGCGGGTATGCGCGAGGCGCTGGTTGCATTCGCTCGCCTGGCCCTGCTGGCCGGCCCTTTCGAGGTTGAGAGCCGCGAGATTGGCCCCCTCGGCGTCGAGCGCCACGCCCTTGGCCCCGAAGGCCTCCTCGAGCGGCCGGGCCCGCTCGCGCAGGGCCCCCAAATCACGGCCCAATGCGTCGACCTGGGACAAGAGGGAAGCCACTTCCAGAGCCTTGAGCTCCTCCTGATACTTCTTATAAAGCTTCGCCCGGCGAGCCTCGGAATCGAGCTTGCGGACCTGCTCGTTGATGAGGGCCAGAGAATCCTTGAGCCGCCCCAAGTCCACCTCGACCCGTTCGAGCTTGCGCAAGGCCTCCTCGCGCTTGGCCTTGAACTTGGCCACTCCGGCCGCCTCCTCGAACAGGGCGCGGCGCTCCTCGGGACGGGCGCGGAGCACGAATTCCACGCCTCCCTGGTCGATGATGGCGTAGCCCTCGCCGCCGAGGCCGGTGTCGAGGAAAAGCTCCCGGATGTCGCGCAGGCGGCATGGGATCTTGTTGAGATAGTACTCCGACTCGCCCGAACGGTAGATCCGCCGCGTCACCGTCACTTCGGAATACTGCACCGGGAGGAGGCTTTCGGCGTTGTCGAAGACCAACGTGACCTCGCACATCCCGAGGTGGGGACGCTGGGAGGAGCCGGCGAAGATGACGTCCATCATGGAGCCGGCGCGCAGCTGTTTCCAGGACATCTCCCCCAGGCACCAACGGATGGCGTCGATGATGTTGGACTTGCCGCACCCGTTGGGGCCGACGATCCCGTTGATCCCGGGCTCCAAATCGATGCGGGTCTTCTCGGCGAAGGACTTATACCCGAGGACCTCCACGTAGCGGAGGTGCATGGTGCGCCGGGGGGCTGTGTTATCGTCCATTCAGTGCTTTCTTTTAGCCTTGAGTCCCCGAATTGTAGCAGGCAGTATACCATATCCCGTCGAGAAATGCAAGTATGGGGAAAGAGGATCAGAACTTCCCCACCGCACGAAAAGTGAAAAGCCTTGATCCGTAGGGCAAAGCGC
>CAYJXJ010000139.1:0-12477 GCA_964374095.1 uncultured Elusimicrobia bacterium | reverse complement strand
GATCTCCCTGCTCGAAGCCCCGACGGGAGCCGTGGCGGACTCCTTCGGCCGAAAGACTTCGCTGCTTTGCGGCGCCGCGGCCCTCACCGCGGCGGTGCTGCTCTATTCCTGGCGCCCGGACATCCGGCTCTTTTTCCTGGCCGAGTTCCTGTGGGCCGTGGCCGGGGCCTTCCTGTCGGGCGCCGACGACGCCATCATCTACGACACCCTCAAATCCGCCGGCCGGGAGAATCTCTCCAAGGCCTGCCTCGGACGCCTGTCGGGCTTCGAAATGGCCGCCATCATGGTGAGCGCCCCCCTGGGAAGCCTGATCGCGGCGCGATGGGGACTGCGCGCCCCGACCCTGTGCATGGCCGTCCCCTTTGCCGCCGCCTTCATGGTCGGCATCACGTTGCGGGAGCCCCCCGATGACCGCGACGGCAAACCCCGGTCCGGCTACGCCGCGACTCTCTTGGCAGGGTTCCGGGTCTTCTGGGGCCATCCGGCTTTGCGGGCGCTGGCCTTCGAGTGCGTGACGATATTCCCGCTCTGCTTCATGATGGTCTGGCTCTTCCAGCCCCTGCTCTCGAATTTGGGCGTCCCCATCGCGGCCTACGGGTTCGTGACCGCCGGCGGCTGCCTCCTCCAAGTCCTGATCCTGAACAACCTGGCGCGCATGGAGCGGCTCTTCGGGGGCAAGCGCCGCTATCTCGCGGCCAGCGCGGTCATACCCGGCCTGGCTTTCCTCGCCTTGACCCGGACGCGCCAACCATTCGCCGCCGCGCTCTTGGTCGTGGCCGTGATGGGCTTCGGGCTGTCGCGCAACGCCCTGATCTCCAATTACCTCAACAAGCACATCGAATCGCGCCTGCGCGCGACCGTGCTCTCGACGGTGAGCATGCTGCGCCAATTGTTCTCCGCGGCCCTCTACCCCGCGGTCGGCTTACTGGTCGAACGCTCCATCCCGGCCACCCTCGCCGTCCTGGGCTTGGGCGTGCTCGCCTGCGGCGGCCTCTCCCGCGTGCAAGAAAGGCATCTCCGAGACTAATGGTCCTGGTCACCTGCCTCAATCCCGCCGTGGACAAGACCGCGCTGGTCGCCAAGGCCAGGGGCCGGGGGAGGATGCGCCTCGACCGGGTCCTGTCTCTGCCCGGAGGCAAGGGGATCAACGTCGCGCGGGCGTTGCGGGGCCTGGGCGAGCGCGCGGTGATCGTGGGCTGGACGGCGGGCCATGCCGGCGCCTGGATCGAGGCGGCCGTGCGGCGCGAGGGACTCAACTCCCGTTGGACGCGCATCGCGGCGGGGGAATCCCGTCTGTGCCTCTCCGTAGCGGACGGGAAGGGTCTCCCGCTGGATCTAAACGAAGTCGGCCCCAACGTCGGACGCCGGGACCTCCGGCGGTTGGAAAAGGTCTTTCGGTCGCTGCTGCCCCGCTGCCGCCTGGTCGTCCTGTCGGGAAGCCTGCCCCCGGGATGCCCTCCGGCCTTCTACGCCCGCTTGGTGACCCTGGCCCATAGCTTCGGCCGCCCGGTATTCGTCGACGCCAGCCTGGCGGCCCTGCGGCTGGCGGTGCGCTCCCAGCCCGATCTCATCAAGATCAACCGGGAAGAGGCGCGCGCCTTGATCTCCCGGTCCGGACGCCGCGACTTATGGAGCCTGCTCGCCCAGGTCCGCCGCCTGGGGCCCTCCGGCGCGGTCGTCACGATGGGCGCGCTCGGCGCGGCGGGACTCATTCAGGGACGCCGCCTGCGCGCCATCCCCCCCAAGATCCGGGCGGTCACCCCGATCGGCTGCGGCGACACCTTCATGGCCGGGCTGGTCTACTCCCGGCTCCGGGGTTGGTCCGCGGGACGCAGCCTGGCCTTCGCGACCGCCCTGGCGACGGCCAGCGCCATGGTGCCGGGGGCCGGGGTGTTCAGGAAGCTGGACCTGCGGCGGGTCCGCCCGCGCGTGGTCCTTCGCTAGCGCGCGGAATCCGCGACCGCCGGGGCGGGCGCCGCCTCGATGACCGGCCGCGCGAATATGTTGAGCGCGATCATGGCCGCTGCCACGACCGCAAACGCCAAATGCGTCTTCGTGAACTTCATGGCCGGGGGTCCCCCTGACGTGGAGTGACGACCAGAAGTATTTAACCCCAAAGCCGCGATTTGTCAAGAGGGGGGCGCGCGACTGTACCCGGGTACAGTTCCCTCAGCCCGGGGACCACGGAACGCAGGAATACGGCGTGCGGGTACTCCTGGACCAAGCCGTCGATCAGGGCGCGGACCTCGGGAGTGACGGAGGCCATGTCGTAGGGATAGTAGAAGAGCCTGTGGGCGAACTCGTGGAGCAGGTACATGCCCTCCAGGGTCGGGTTGTCGTAGGTCTCCCGCCGCAGGAGGAAGTTGTAGTAGATGGAGAAGTTCGTCCGCTCGATGGGATCGGTCTGGCGCTAGACGATGGGGGCCCGGGAGTCGATCACGAACTGGATGAGGTTGCGGTAGAAGGGATGCCGGGTGATGAGAGGTTCGCGGAATAGGCCCCCGAAGACGAAATCCTCGTAATCGGTCTTTTTCTTGAATAGCCTGATCTCCTTCATGGGGAATGCCGCAGGACGCCGACCACGACCGTCAGAGTCTGCCAGAACCGGTGGCCGGAACGCTCCGCGCGGTCCTCCTCTAGGCAGCCCGTCTTCTTGAGGTAGCGCACCCAGGCCCGGCCGCCGGAGGAGAGTCCGGCCGTGACCACGGGGATCTTGAGAGGCACCCGCAGCGACGCCGCCTCCCGCAGATTGAAGACCTCGCGCAGCCCCGGCTCGACCGTCCCGCGGCTCAAGCTTGAGAGCATGGTCATGAAGACCCCGCCCGGAGCGAGCATGCGCCGGGCGCCGCGGATCATCTCCCCATAGAGGAATAGGCCCTCGTAGGGATTGCCGCGCCCGGCCCGGGGCCGCGGGACGTAGGGCGGATTGGCGATCACGAGATCGTAGGCGCGGTCGACCTTGAGCCGGGCGTCGGCCTGGGTATGGGTGTAGCTCACCAAGGTCTTGCCCCTCACGGGCTCCAGGTTGTCCAAGGCGCAGCGCAAGGCGTCCTTGTGGATATCGGTGAGATGAGCCACATCCATCTCGGGGCCGAGAGCCCGCTTGCGGGCCAGGACATATTTGGCGAGAAAGCCGCTGCCGGTCCCGATCTCGAGCAGGCTTGCCGTCCGGCGCAGCCGCCGGGTGAGCACCAGCTCCCGCCGGATGGCCTTGGCGAAAAGCAGGGTGTCGATGGTGGGCGACCAGGCGTTGGGGTAGAGCCTGGGAGACCAGAAGGCCGTGACGCCGTCGTACTCGACGGCCACGTCCGGGAAGCGCAGGAGGTTCATGACCGCGTCGCGCCGGACCGCCGGCAGGCGGAGCAGCCGCGCGGGATCGGTGACGAGGACGGGATCGCGCACCGCGGCGATGAAGAGTTCGGGCTCCCTGGCGCCCACGGCGGTGTGCGCCACCTCCGGGCCGGTCGCGTGGTACTCCAGCCGGCGCAGGTCGGCGCTCACCTTGATCCTCATGTCCGCTCCGAAGGCAGTATATCCCCGAAACCGAAGCGTGTCAACGCGCCGGTCATCTCGACTCTTCACCCATTTTTTCGAAGCGCCGTTCGTCTGGTCCATGTGCCGATCCTGCGACGAGGGCGCGGCCCGCAAGCCCTCGGGCGACGCGTTGGGTGGGCGTGGGGAACGCACCCCCGGTGATCGCGCATGGCGGGCCGCGCCCTCTCGCAACCGAAGGGAACTCGGTCCTGGACCGAGTTCACCCTGCGCCTCCAATAATTGGAAGCGCAGGCCTGGCACCGCGGGTGCCGGTTGGAGTCGGGGTTAGGGTCCCGCTTCTCGACGGGAACTGGGCTGTCCCTGAACCAATCGGGAAACTGGGTGAGGTCGTGGCCGGTCATGAGCTACAATCTTGGGCATGCCGCGTCGCGCCGCCCTCATGACGCTCCTATCCGTCGCCGCGGCGTCCGCGGGGGCCGTACCGCTCGACACCGGCATCCGGCAGACCTTCGGCTCGCAGGGCTACACCGGCACCCGGCTTTACGCGGACTTCGGCGGCAAGTTCCACGCGATGCCGGCCTACTCCTACTACCGCACCGACGCTTCCAGCGGCATATTCCAAACCGTTTCGCTGTTGGTCGGGTATGAATTCGAGGCCGTGAGTCTTTCCATGTCGGCCGGAGTGACTCCCAAGAATTCCGGCTACGGCAACCGCTTCGTGGGCGGCGAGATTTACGCCGACGCGGCCCCGGGGGTATGGGACGATCGGCCGTGGCCCGCCTGGCTCGCCAAGATCGGCTGTGGCGCGGGGCTGACGCACACGACGCACCGGGACGATCTTGAGTTGGCGCCCGCCCCGCACACCGCGCCTCGCATGCCTCACCCGCCTCTCCGGGGACGCCCAACCACGCTCACCGTCGGACAAGCCGATGTCGACCTCTCCGTCGACCCGACTCTCTGGGGCAACAACGTCGGGATCAGCCTGAGGACCTCATTCTACGACCAAGACCTCGCCGCCGCGGCCGCGCGCGCCGCGCAGGTCGTGAGCCTCGAAGGCCTCGCCGGGACAATCCAGGGCTTCCCCCGATCAAGCCTCGACCTCCGCGCCGAGAGGACGCTCGGGGCTTGGACGCCCATGCTCTCCTGGACCCGGACCACCTTCGCGATCTCACAGCCCGAGTCCCATGGGTTTTCATTCGGCGCCAGGGCCGCCCTCGGCCGCTGGCGGCCGCGGGCCTCATACCAGCGGGTATGGCAGTCCGGCGAGCCGGACCGGCAGTACCTCGAGTTCGGGCTCGGGGCCCGCTTCGACTAGCCGTGATACAAGTGCCCATGGAGCGGCAGTCGCTGCTGTTTGATGTTTCGGCCGTCGTGCTCTCGACGCTCTTCCGCACCCTCCTGCGGGTGAGAGTCTACGGCCTGGAGAACATACCGGCCACCGGCCCCGTGATCCTGGCCATCAATCACGCCTCCTACCTCGATCCGCCGCTGGCCGGCTGCTTCGTCGGTCTGCGACGCTACTTCCGCGGCATCGGCAAGAAGGAGATCTTCGACGTCCCGTTTGTCGGCTGGTATCTGAAGACGATCGGCTGCTTTCCCGTGGACCGGGACCGGGGCGATCGAGGGGCCATGCGCGTCGCCCTCTCGATCCTCAAGAACCAGGAGATGCTCCTGATGGCGCCGGAGGGGACACGCGGCGTTTCGGGCCGGCCACACACGCCTAAACCCGGGGTTGGATTCATCGCGCACCACGCGGGCGCGCCGGTCGTGCCTATCCGGTTGGCCGGGACGGATTTCCCCCCGGTGCCCGGCCGGGTTTGGATCCGGTTCGGGGAGCCTATCCGCTACGATCCCGCCGAGGACTACCAGACCTTCGCTAACAACCTAATGACCCGCATCTACGCCATGACCGAGTAGGCGAGTAGCTGCCACGAATTGGCGAGTTGTCGAGTGGAACTCGACAACTCGCCAATGGCTGGCACCAAAGTGCCAAAGTGCGCTCGTCAGGAATCGAACCTGAATCCCAAGCTTCGCAGGCTTGTACACTATCCGTTGTGCTACGAGCGCAGAGGCGAGCGCCTCCAGGAACTGAAAGCGCTCGAACCGACTGATTATAGCTTTTCCGCTGAGGAGGCGCTACCGCCGAGGACCGAGGACCGAGCGGAACGCGGCGGCGGCCAACCGCATGGGCCTGAGCAGGCGCGCGACGCTCGCCGCGGGACCCGAGACGTCGTAGCGGGCGGCGACGAAGCGCGCGTCGGGGAATAGTCCCGACCGCAGCCTCCGCCAACGGAACCGCCAATCCCGCAGGAAGGCCAGCCGCAGGAGATGCCCGCGGTTCGGAAAATACCAAGCGTCCAGCCACGCCCAGGCCCGCGGCCTTGTCCCCGATTCCCAGGTCGGCACGCTCAGCCCGGACCGGCGGATGAACCAGGCGATCGGAGGCCAAAGCCCGAGCCTTTCGATCTCGCGCCGCGTCTTTGACGGGTCGAACTCGCCTTGGTGGAAAGCGATCAACGCCCTAACGTCCTCGGCCCATTTGGGCTCCAGCTTTGCGTGGTGGATCGCGGCGTGGGCGAGCACGAAGATCACATGGTCCTCGGGGGCCGGCACCCAAGCGGTTTGACCGCCGACCCCCGCGGGTCGCGCGCGCCCCATGAGAGCGGCGGTCTCTCCCATCTCCAAGTACCAGATTTCCGTCATGAGGTCGAAAACGAGCCCCTCCTTCACGTACTCGCAGGGGCTGGCGGCCCGCTTGCGGTACCCCATCGCCCCGAGAGCTTCCACGACAGCGGGCTCGTCATCCGGCGAGACGAGGAGGTCCGCATCCTCCATGGCGCGCTCACGGAGGTCTCGCGAACCCTCCGCCACCAGGGCGAGGCCTTTGAGAAGGACGATGCGGCGGCCGGGAAGCCGCTCCAGGAGATCCTCCAGTTCCCTCAGCAGGCGCAGGTTGTGGACAAGGATTCTAGGTTCGGTCATGGTTTCGGCCCTGCCGGGCCTCAACCATTTCCTCGCCGACCCGCTCCGCGGGTTCCCCGGCTCGGTCACGGGGCGGAGCCGACGGCCAGGGCCTCGGGCATGCGGTCGGAAGACGCCCGCACGAGCCGCGTCTCGCCCTCTTGCCGGACTTCGCTGGCGAGCTCCTTCCACGCCCCCTCGAAAAGCCCCCACACGGTTTCTCCCGCGGCCGGGTCCACGCTGATGAACACCCCCCGCGGCCGTGGGACGTTGCAGCGCAGAACCCAAACCTTGACGGCCTTGACCCCCTCGGGGAGCGGGGGATGGGACGTGGCCTCTCCGGCGGCGATCGCCACGCCCTGGGGCCCGGGGATGGTCGCGCGGAACTCGATTCGGCGAATCGTCAGGGTTGGGTCGAGGGCCGAGGCGTCGAAGGCGTAATCGCTTCCCCGGGCCGAGGCGGTCCTGAGCGTCGACTTGATCGCGTACTCAGCCATGCCCGATTCCTGAAGAACCGGGGCGGCGGGGGGCAAAGCCACGACCGGAGCCGGCGGCGGCGCGGGCGGGGGGGACGACTTCCCTCCGTGGGCGGCGGGCCCTGGCCCGCCGAACTTCAAGCCCAGCGAGAACCGGTGCGAGTTGCCCAACTCCCCGAAGGGCGCCACCGCGTAGTCGAGCGACAAGTTCTTGTAAACGAAGCCCAACCCCGAACGGAAGCCGGACAGGCTTCCGTTCGGATTGCCGTGCCATCGTTGTCTATACCCCGCCCGGAAGAACAGGTACTCCCTCAAACCGACTTCCCCGCCGAAGGCGAAAGTGGCGAAGTCGTCCCGAGGGGCCGACACATCCGCGACCATGCGGGTTCTCCAACGGTCGAGCCGGTAGCCCGCCCCCGCCTTCAGAGTCAAGGGCAGGGGATACCAGTTCTCCGAAAACCGGATGCCGGGCCCCAGGTTCAGCACCGCCGCGCCGAAAGAAAGGTTCGGGATGAAGGCGTCGCGCCGGATCCAGCCCAGGTCCACCGCCCCGCCGTGGGCCGTGTGGTTGTCGATGGCTTGGCGCACGAGCTTGACGGTGGCCCCGAGCGAGTGCCGCTCGTACTCGAAGGCCCCCGAGGCCCCGAAGGCCATGTCCGCCGCGCCGAATGTCCCCTGAGGCGTCGTGATCTGGGAGAGAACCGATGTCGTTTCTTCAGATCGCCTCTCGAGATTTCCCGGGACGCTCAGGATCGAGAGGCTTAGGCCCCAGGCGGCCTTATGGCCGGCGCGCCTCCAGGCCCCCGCGTCGCGAAGCATCAGCGGTTGGGCGTAGCCGAAATACTCGTGATTAAGCCCCTGGTAAGCCTCCTGGTGAGTCGCGCCGAAATTCGGGCGATCGAGGCCGGTCAGACCGGCCGGGTTCCAATACAAGGCGTAAACGTCATCGGCCAGGGCGGTGAAGGACTCGCCCATGCCGACGGGACGAGCGCCCGCCCCGATCTTGAGGAACGGAGCCGAGCTCGTCCCGGCCCGGGGGTGCAGCCTTTCGGCAAAGGCGGGGCAGGAAATAAGAAAACCCGCAAGCGCCAAGCCCGCCTTTGCCGAAACAGCCCGTTTCATCAGGTCTTCCATTTCAATGTATGATCGCAAACTTTTTTATCACGCGCGTCTTGCGTCCGTTCAAACCGGTCGCCTCGACGTGAAAGACATACACCCCCGAGGCCTTGCCCCCGATATCCCAGGTGAGGGTCCCGACCTTGGCCCCTTCGATGAGCGGGCTGTGGAGGTCCCCGATGAGATTTCCGGCGACGTCATAAACGCGCACCGTCACGGTGGCGTGGTCGGCCACCCGGAACTTGAAAATCACCGTGCTTCCCCGGGCGGGGTTGGGAGCCGCGTAGACGTCGGCGTCGGTGATGAGCGTGTCCGATGGAGTGAACTCCGTCAGCCCGAAGTTGGTGAAGTGATCGACTTCCGCCCAGACGCGCTTCTCGCCCTTGCGCACCAGGGATGTGTTGATGGGCTGCCAGCGCCCGGAATCGTCAAGCCACATCATGCGGACATTCTCCTCGTTGGCCGGCGAAGCCGTATTGTAGGGAATCTTCAAGGTCACCGGTTTGAGGAATTTGGGCTTGGGGTTGTTGCCCAGCTTGAATTCACGCACGATGCCCAGCGACTTCACCCCAATGGGGAATGAGCCGGTCCTGAGGGCAAGGGCGGAGGTGCCCGACACCTTGGTCACGGTGATGATGTCGGTCCCCTCAATCGCGCCGGCGGGAATCTCAATTTCGGTCTCGTCGCCAAGCTTGACCGTCGTCGCGGTCGTGGAGCTGACCGCCACGGACTTGCTCTGCGCGATGCTGAAGACGGCGTGGGCCTCGGCCAGATAGTCCGATGCCGGGCTCTCGGTCACGCTCAGGCGCAGGGAGTAGGTCCCGGTTTCGTATTCCCGGGTGTCCCAGGTCCCGAGCGCGCCGCGCGTGACCCCCGTGGTCCCCGTCGAGATCGTGGTCCAGGAGGCCGGCGCCGCTCCCGCCCCCCATTCGAGCTTCCAGGACTGCAGGTCCGGGCCGGCGGCCGTGCCCTTGACCGTGAGCAGGCCTTCGCCCGTGCCCAGGATCTGGTCAGGCTCCGTGATGGCCGCGACCCGGGAGGCTTCAAAGGCATGGACCTTGCCGCCCATGGTCGCGGCGTAGACCCAGCCGTTGGAGACGGCGGGCGAGCTCAAGCCCTCTCCCGCCGATAAGGCAATCCGCGCCCGCACTCCCCCGGTGGATGTGTGGACCGCCACGAGCTCCCCCGGGGGCGAGAGCACATAGACCATGTCGTTGGCCACGCCGGGCGAGGAGGCCACGCCGAACTTGCTCGCCGCGCCCAAGGGCACCTTCCAGCGCACCCCGCCGGTCGAGAGCGAGATCGAATGCAGGGAGTGATCGTCGCAGCCCGAGCCGCCGAAGGCGGCGTCGGAGCTCACGGCCACCGAGGTGTTCTGGTTGACCTCGTGACAGAGCGTGGTGGACTTCCAGATCTCAAAACCGGAGGCGGGGTTGAAGGCCCGCATGCGCCAGTCGTCGTCGCCCGGGATCGTGATGAGCTTGCCGTCGGCCAGGGCCGGGGTGGCGATGTTGATGCCGCCGCGCGTCTGCACGAAGCTCGACCAGAGCGGCGCCAGGTCGGAAGCGTAGGCATTGTAGCGGCCGTCGCTGGTTCCGAGGAAGACTCGTCCCGTCGCGGGATCGAGGACGGGAGAGGAGGCCGTAAACTGCGTGAGAGCGACGCTGCGCTTCAGGGCGCCGGTCTTGGCGTCAAAGACGCTCAAGAGCTTGTTCGGGAGGCCCGTGGCGGCGTAGAGCTCGCCCTCATGGACCAGGGGGGAGGAGATCTCGGTGGACCCGGTCGCATAGCTCCATAGCAGCGCGCCCGTGTAGGCGTCCAAGGCGTAGAGGGTGCCGTTGCGGCTCGGCACGAAGAGCCGGCCCTGCCAGACCGCCGGCGTGGCGTCGACCCAGTTGCCGGTGGCATAACTCCACTTCAAGGCGCCGGTGTAGGCGTCCAGGCAATAGACCGAGCCGGTGCGCGAGCCGAAATACACGCGCTCATAGGCCACGATGGGCGAGGAGAATATGGGCTCGGCCACGGCGTACTGCCAGCGCAGGGTGAGGGGCGGGGCGGCAGCCTCCTTGGAATAGGCCGTCCGCGAGACGTCCCGGCGGAAGTTCGGCCAGCTTCCGCCCAGCGCGGTCCCGGCCGCCAGCAGCGGAAAAACAGCCCAATAGCGTTTCATCTTGGTCACGGTTTTCTACCTGTCTCCTTCGGAATCAAACCATTCCCCTTGGTCATGGCCCTATGTATATCCTCAGCGCGCCCCCGTCCATCGTGCCCACGGTGATCGTCGTCGTGTCGAAGTCGTACGTCGGCCCGGACCGCACCGCGGCCCCGGCGTTGACCGGGAAACCCGTCCGCAGGGCGCCGGTCGCGTAATTGAGGCCGTAGACATTGCCGTCGTCCGAGCCGAAGTAGACATATCTCGTGCCGCCCGTGTCGATGACGATGGGAGTCACTCGGATCATTCCCCCGGCCGGGTAGGACCAGATCAGGGCCCCGGTTTCCGCGTTGAGCCGGTAGAGAATGCCGTTGTCGCAGCCGAATAGTATGTGATGCGGCGTCGGATCGTCGCGCTCGATCCAGGGCGTGGAGTTGATCGCCATCTTGGGGCTGGTGATGAAATCGGTCCAGCCCGCGGGGATCAAGGTCAGGTTGGCCGAACTGCGCGCCCGCACCACGCCGTCGTCGGCGCCCCAGAACAGGACGTTGGTGTTCTGCGAGTCAACGACCAGGCCCGCGTCGAGGTTGGGGGTCGTTCGGATGACCGCGCCGGCCGTGCCCGTGGAGGTCGTCACCGTGCCGTCGGCCGATTTGATCCGGTACATGTTGCCGGACTGCGAGCCCACCCACATGGCGTTGATGCCCGCGAGCTCATTCAAGTAGGGCGTCCCCGAGAAAACGCCGCTGATGCCGCCGTCGTAGGTCCAGCCTGCGGCGTCGAGGCCGTTCGAGGACTTGAGCTTGTAGACTCGGTTATCCGTCGCGCCCATGTAGACCGTCGCGCCGTCGACCACCGGCGCGGACTGGAAAGTCCCGCCGATGGACCGCTTCCACTCCTGGGAAGCGCCGGCTCCATTGTCCCTGATCTTGTAGACATCGCCGTTGTCATTGGCGAAGTAGACGAAGTCGTAGAAGGTCGCGCCGACCGCCTCGGAGGAAACCGTCGGGAAAGTCTTGATGGCGGCCAGGGGCGAGGTCGTGAAGGTCCACTTGATGGTCCCGCCCGGGCTGTTGAGAGCGATGATCCTGCCGTCATCGGTGCCGGCGTAGGAAGTATAGCCGGTGTCGCTGATGACAAAGCCGCTCTGCACGGACGCGGGCACGCCGCCCAGGTCGCGCGGCCAGCCCGCGGGAGTCGCCGCCGAGGAGATCGCCGTGACGCTCGAGCCGCTCACCGCGGAGGTCGCGTTGACGGTGATGATCTCGCCTTCTCCATTCTCATTCAAGACGACCTCGGCGTCGGCGTCCACGGTGGCGCGGGCGTTGTCGGGAGTCTGCGCGGAGGCGTTCTCCTGGAACCGCGCGACCACGAAGAAGAAACGGCTGCCGCCCGACGGCACCGAGGCTAGGACCGGGGCGGGGCCGGGGACCGTGAGAGTCTGGCGTCCCGTGCCATCCAAAGCGAAAGAGGCGCTGTTTAAATTGGCGATGACGGCGGTGTCGACCAGGGCGTGATAGAACCCGGTGTTATCGTTGCCCAGGGCGTCGGCCACGATGGACATGCTCGAGAACAGGGCCTGGGCCTGGGCGTTGGTGAGCGCGGCGAGCGCCCCGTCGGTCCATTGGATGCGCACCGAGGAGACCCGGGCCCCGGTGGCCGCGCTCGCGTTGGGCTCGACCCTCAGGCGCAGGTAGGCCGCCTTCTTGCCCTGGTTGACGACGACCGGGGCGGATGAGACCACAAGGACGTCGGCCGTGCCGTCGATGCGGGTCTTGGTCGAGCCCAGCGCCGTGTAATTGGCCGCTCCGCCCCAGTTCAGGCTGCCGACGCGGAAGAAGTAGGTGGTGTGGGCGGCGAGCGCGGGGCTTAAGACCGTCAAGGTGCTCTGGGCCAGGGCCAGGGTCGCCGAGGCCACGACCACCCCTCCGGGAGCCAGGGCCCCGAAGTTAGTCGAGGAGGCTTCCAGGATGTAGCCCTCGTTCGCGCCGTCTTGGGGAGAGGCCGGGGGCGCGGCCCAATTGACCGTGACCGAGGCCCGGTAGACGTTGAGGAACGTCTGCGCGAGGGCCGCCGGGGCCGCGGCCAGCGTGGAGGTGGAGCCCAAGATCGTGAAGGTGGACGCGGCGGAAGCCCAGTTAATCGAGGCGACACGGAAGAAATACGTCGTATTGTTCAGCATCCCGGTAAGAGTCAAGGTCGAGGCCGCGACGCTCGTGGTCGCCGAGGAAAGAACCGCGCCGCCCGGGCTCGCCGCGCCGAAATTCGTGGAGGAGGCTT
>CAYJXJ010000138.1:0-12585 GCA_964374095.1 uncultured Elusimicrobia bacterium | reverse complement strand
AGCTCGTGCGCGGGCTCACCGCCGGCAGCAACGCGGGGTCGGCCCGCCTGGCGGGCCAGGCGGCCCGGGCCATGGGGGTGCGCGACTTCAAGACGGCCGTCGATTTCGCCAAGCGCGCCATCGCAGCCAATCCCCAGAACGCCCAGGCCTACGCCCTGGCCTCCATGGCCCACAGCCGGCTCAAGGATTGGTCCGACGCCGCGGCCATGGCTTCCGAGGGGCTCAAGCTCGCCCCCGGCAATTCGACGCTCCTCAACGCCAAGGCCTACGCGTTGAACCGCATGAAGGACTACAAGGGCGCGCTTGCGGCGGCCAATCTCGCCCTGGAAGCCAACCCCCGGGACGCCTTCGCCCATGCCAACCGCGCCCATGCCTTGGGAGGTCTGGGCGACCGTCAGGGCATGATCGCCTCCTTGAAGACCGCTGTTTCCATCGACCCCCGGTTCCAGGCCAGCCTGGATTCAGCCCTGCAGATGCCGGCCGAGAGCGACATCATGTTCCTGTTTCCCGGCGAGGACGGCCTCGGCTCCGGAGCTCCCGCGCCCGCGGCGCCGCGGTCTCAGCATTTCGGCCTCCTGGTGGGGGTGGCGCTGGTGGGCGGTATCCTGATCGCTTTGGGGCTTTGGAGCGTGGTCGGGCCCCGGGTCAAGACCGCCCTGGCCAGGATGGGCCGGCAGGCTCCGGCGGTCGGGGCGTTCAACGGCCGCGCGGGGGACGCCGACTTGCACGGCATCGCCACGCCGCTGGCCAGGCCGGCGACCCTTTTGCGGGGGCAGTACGAGATCGTGCGCCCGATCGGAGAGGGGGGGATGGGAATCGTCTACGAAGGCCGCGACCGCTCGCTGGAGCGGCGCGTGGCGATCAAGCGGATGCGTGATGAGATTAAGAAGGACCCCCAGGAGCGCGAGCGGTTTATCGCCGAGGCTAAGGCCGTGGCCCGCCTGCGGCACGCCAACGTGGTGGAGATCTACGCCATCGTCGAGGCGGATGGGGAGATTTACCTGGTCTTCGAGCACATCGCCGGCAAAACTCTTTTCGAGCTCTTCTCGGAGGGAAAGCTCGGCTTCGTCAAGGCCCGGGATGTCTTCCGGGGCGTGGCCGCGGCTCTCGATTACGCCCACTCCAAGGGAGTGATCCACCGGGACCTGAAACCCTCCAACGTCATGATCGACGGCGAGGGCCGGGCTCGGGTCATGGATTTTGGAATCGCCCGGCTGGCCAAGGAGGCCCTGAGCCGGTACTCCCTGACCAATACGGTCGTGGGCACCCCTCCCTACATGGCCCCGGAGCAGGAACAGGGTGTCGTGCGGCGCGAGTCCGATATATTTTCCTTGGGAGTCTGCCTTTATGAAGCCATGACCGGGCGCCAGGCATTCAATGGGACCGGCGGCGGCATGCTGATGAACAAGATGAACAAGGCGTACGTCCCCGCTTCCCAGATTTCGCCGGATTTGCCTCCGGGGATCGACGCTGTCCTAGCCAAGGCCCTGGAACCCAACGCGGAAATGCGCTTTTCGAGCGCTGGGGAAATGGTGTCGGCGCTCGAAAAGTTAGAGACTCCGGCGCGGCTTGGCTAGGTAAAAAAAGATAGAATGCACATGCGGAGAGGGGCATTGGACAACGGCTGTATGCCCCCCTCCAAACGACCCGACCTCCCCCGCGGGGGGAGGCCGGGTGGCTTGGGGGTGAACTAGGTTCGACAGCGGCCCTGGGGTCGCGGACAGCAGGCCCTGGTTGGCCGGGGCCAGGTCAAAACCCGGCTAAAAAACAAAAGCCAACACACCGTTGGCCTGGGCAACCGCCTAACCCGCGGTCGGTCCACGTCGGCCCCGGATGTCTGCTACGGGGGTACCGGCGTCATGAGCAGGCTGGTCTCCGGCGGCTCTGGTCCCGTAACCGCCGGGGATGAGATCAATACGGGGCGCACCGGGGCAAGCCCGTCCGCCGGCGTTCCCCGGATGTCACAAGGCGGGCTAAGCCTGTAGCGGTTCCGGCGTACGAGACCGTTGGACTCGAGTGCGATTCTCGACACCTCCAAGCATTTCCCCCCCCTCCCCCCACGGGGGAGGGGGGGAAGTAGTTGTTCGGGGAGGGAGGGTAAATGCTGTTTGATCGCCGTTTAGTAACGCTGCTCGGCGCTACCTCCCTCTTTGCCGTCGTCTCCATCCTCTTCATTTTAAAGCCCCATCTGGGCCCCGGTCTCTTTCCGCTCTACGCCCTGCTCTTCGTCTGGACCGATGCCCGCCGCGAAACCGAGATCCACGTGATCTTTCTCTTTCTGGTCAGCATCGCGGGGGTGGCGCTCGTGGCCACGGCGCCGCCGCTGCCCGCCGGGCTCTCGAAGTTCATCTATCTGGCCGAACTGGCCGCGGTCTGGCTGTATCTCGGCGGGCTCGGGGCGCACCGCCGGCGCCTGGCGGTCTCGGCGCGGGTGGCGGAGGAGGAGCGGCGGAGCCTCGAGAGTCAGGCGCTCAATGCTGAGCGCGAGCTCGCGCAGCACCAAGGCTACCAGCAGACCGCGGCCCGCCAGATCATCCTGCGCCGGGACATGACCGAGGCGGTGCGCGCTTTGGGCAGCACTCTCGACGGCCGGGAAGTGCATGTGCGGCTGGCCGGAGCCCTCTCCGCGCGTTTCGCGGGGTCGCGGGTGGAGATCGCCGCCGGAGCGGGCCATGACCCCCTCCTCATTCTGGCGGGCGAGACCGGGGCGCCGGTCCTGGTCCGCGACTCGCTTGAGGACTCGCGGCTCAAGGGACCTCGCTTCCACCAGGCCGGAGGCGCAGGCGCGGCTTCCTTCCGCTCCGGCATGGCCGCCCCTCTGCGCGTGATGCGGCAAGCCGCCGGCTTCATCAAGGTGGAGGCGGACTCCCCCGGGGCCTTTGCCTTGGGCGATCTTCAGACCCTCGACCTCTTCGCCACGCTGGCGGCCCTCAGTCTTGAGAACATCCGTTTCTACGAGACCGTCCAGGAACAGGCGACTCACGATTCGCTCACGCAGCTCTACAGCCACCGCGCCTTCCAGGCCAGGCTCCAGGAAGAGGTTCTCCGCGCGGGGCGCAGCCAGACTCCGGTCGCGCTCATCATGGCCGACGTCGACCACTTCAAGACCTACAACGACCGCTACGGGCATCAAGCCGGGGACCAACTCCTCCGGGGGGTCTCCGCGATACTGCTCTCATTCGCCCGTCCCGTGGATTTCGCGGCGCGCTACGGAGGCGAGGAGTTCTGCCTCATCGTCCCAAACGCGGCCAAGGACGAGGCCATGGCCCTCGCCGAGAACATACGGGCGCGAATCGCCGCCGAGGGATTCGCCTTCCAGGGCTCCCGCACCGCCGCGAGCGTGAGTTTCGGGGTCTCGTGCTTTCCGCAAGACGCCACGACCGCCAGCCAGGTGGTTCGCGTGGCCGATGAGCGCCTCTATCAGGCCAAGCGCGGGGGCCGCAACCGGGTGGCGGGGTGATGACGCACGTCTGGCTGGCCTTCCTTCCCGCTCTCGGCCTCTGGGCCTGCTACCCGGGGCGGGTCTGGCTCGCCGCGCTCGCGGCTCTGGCCTCAGCGGCGGTCGGCGGCAAGTTCGTCTTTGACGCGGCGACGCCGCGAGGACGCTCCGCGGCGGCGGTCGAGGCCGCCGCGAGCCTCGCCGGCGCCGCCTACGCGGTGCTTCTCTGCCGGCGCAACCGCGCCGATGCCGACGCCTCGCTGGAGGGCCTTTCCCGGGCGCGGGACCGGCGCCGGGCCGCGGCCCTCGCCTTGGAGGAAGCCAGGCGCCGCGGCGGCGAGACCTCCCGCGAACAGCGGGAAGCCACGGCGCTCTACGCCATGATCAAGGGTTTGTCGGAGGCGCTGTCCTGGGAGGATATCAAGCCCCGCCTGGAGATCGCCGTGGACTCATACTTGGGCGTGAGCGACTTCGCGATTTACGTGCTGGGCATGCGGGGACGGGACGACTTCCACCCCCTCAGCGTGCGCAACCTCTCCAGTTCCCCGGGGGGGTCCTGGGCGACCATGGAGCGCTGCCTGCAGGAGCGCGGCCTCTCCCCGGATCAGCCGGCGTCGATCGAAGCCCCGGAACTCGGCGTCGGGGTGCCGGTCCGCGACGGCCTGGAGCCCCTCGCGTATTTTTACGCCCGGGTGCCGCCCGGGAGCGATCCCAAGGCCCTGTTGGGCAAGGCCCTGACCTTCGCGGCGGAGAGTTCGTTCGCGTTTCGCCGGGTCAAGCTCTTCCAGGAGGTCGAGCGGCTTTCCGAGCTCGACGGTTTGACGGGCGTGCACCGGAGAGGACGCTTCGATGAGAGGATCCGGGAGGAGGTCGTGCGCGCCGCCACTTTCAAGACCACCCTCTGCCTGATGTTCCTTGACATCGACCATTTCAAGAGCTTAAATGACCGCTACGGACATCCCTTCGGGGATCTCGTCCTGCGCCGCGTCGGAGAGCTCCTGGGCCAGTCGGTCTATGAGACGGACTTCGTGGCGCGTTACGGGGGGGAGGAGTTCGTGGTCATTCTCCCGCGGGCCCAATATGAGGGCGCCCGCCGCAAGGCCGAGGGGATCCGCAACGCTTTGGAGTCGGAGCGTTTTCAGATCGCGCTAGATACGGTCCGCGTCACGGTTTCGATCGGTTTGGCTCACTTCCCGCGGGATGCGGGCACGGCCGAGGAGTTGGTCGCCTCGGCCGACCAAGCCTTGTACCGGGCCAAGACCGCGGGGCGCAATTGCGTGGTCGAGGGGATGAAGAGATGAGCGATCCTGCCGTGCCGCCGCCGGAGCCCGGTCCTGTCCCGATGCCGGCGAGTGAGCATCATCTCGCCAGCTCACGGCGGGTCAAGCGGCGCCTCATCTTGGGGGTCATCGGCCTCCACGCCCTGGCGCTGATCGCGGCGACGCTGATTATCATCCGGGGCCCCGCCACGGGCAAGAAAGCCAAGGACGGCGAGAAGCCGGGCCTGCTCTCTCTGACCCATAAGGAGAGCGTGGGGTGGGTCTCCATACACGGCCCCATCTACAACGAAGGCTCGCGCCCGTGGGACCGGGGCTCCTACCAATGGGGGCGCCGCCTCCGGCTGATGGCCGAGACCAAGGGCGTCAAGGCCATCGTCCTCGACATTAATTCCCCGGGCGGGAGCGTCGGGGCCGTGCAGGAGCTCCACAGCCAGATATTGCGGATCCGCAAGGATCACAACATGCCGGTGGTCGCCCTGTTCGGCGACGTCGCCGCTTCGGGAGGGTATTACCTAGGCGCCGCCTGCGACAAGATCGTGGCCCATCCGGGGACCCTGACGGGGTCGATCGGGGTCCTCTTCTCGGTCAGCAACCTCGAGGGACTCTTCGCCAAGGTGGGCTACAAGGTCGAACCCATCAAGTCGGGAATCCACAAGGACATCGGCTCGCCGGCGCGTCCCATGACCAAGGAGGAGAAGGCCCTCCTGCAGGAGCTTATCGATGACGCCTACGGACAGTTCCTGGGCGCCGTGGTCGCCGGGCGCAAGCTGCCCGAGGAAAAGGTGCGGCCCGTCGCCGATGGGCGGATCATGAGCGGCAACCAGGCCCTTGCCGTCGGCCTTGTCGACAAGCTCGGAGACTCCCAGGACGCCGTGGAGTTGGCCGCCAAGCTGGGCGGGATATCGGGGACTCCCAAGATCCGGCGCGAGGCCGACGCCCAGCGGTTGATCTTCGAGTTATTCGAGTCGCGCGTCCGTCCGCCCGCCTCCTGGCTCTCGGACCTTGGCCTGCGCGCGGGCCTGGAATACCGCTGGGCGGGCTGGCCATGAGCTCGATGGAGCTTCTCTACGACTATTTCGAGGACCACACCCGGGCGGCGGAGGCCTGCCGGCAGTTCGCGCCCGTGGCCTTCGGGATACTGTGCTACGCCGCGGGCGGGCTGGCCTTGTTCGCGGCCCAAGCCTTGACCGGCAATCTATTTCTCCTGCCGCCCGGCCTCTTCTCGGCGGGGCTGGCCATGCTGTGGCAGGTTTCCGCCGGCTTCGTTCTGACCGCCTCCCTGCACCTGATACTCGAGATAGGCGGCGTCCGCGGCAGCGCGACGAGCCTCTTCGTCCTTCTGGGATTGGCCAATCTGGTATGGCTGGCGGCGCTGCCGGCGGCGCTGATCCTAAAGCTCTTGGCGCCTTCCAATCCCTGGCTTCCGGGACTGGCTTTCTTCCTTCTGGGTTTGGTGGTCCTCGGCTACAGGGCCCGCAGCATCCAGTACAACTACGGCGTGAGCGCGGCCCGCGCCTGGGTCACGCTCCTGCTCCCCTACCTGGCCGTGGCCTTCGCGGCGGCGGTCACCTTTACGGCGGCGATCGTGGCCATGGTCTCGCAGTTCGTGCGCTTGTTGAACTGACCCGCTCCGGGTCAGCGCCGGAAGAGGTGCGACGGGAAGGCCTCTCCCATGAAGCCGACCATGATCCGCTTGAGGAGGAAGGGCGAGGTCCCGGGGCGGTTGATTCCCGGAATGGCCGTCGGGCAGATGCGGACTCCGGCCCTGCGAAGTTCACGGATCACGGCGGCGTTATAGTGCCTCCGGCCGCCCTCAGGGTAGGAGAATAGATCCACGCGTCGGCCCAGCCGCCGGCGGAGCTGGTTCAGGCAGCCGCGGACTTCCCGCCTTAGGAAGGAGGGGTCCAGGTAGGAGAGAATCTCATGGTTGACGCTGTGGCCGCCCACCTCGTAGCGGGGAGGCCGGTCCAGGGCCTTCACGTCGCGCCAGGTCATGTTGGCGTAGTTGGCGACCCGTCTGTCCGGATAGGCGGCCGGAGCGTGGTCAAGGATCTCGGCCAGAACGCGGTCCCGCCGCCCGGGAGGCATCCGCTTCATCGCGGCCTTTATCGTGATGATGGACTTGACGCGCTGCGCGCGGGTCCCCAGCGGGAAGGCGCGCTTACCCGCTCCCCAGCGCAGAACTACTTCGCTTGACTCAGTCGCGTTGAGGGCATGCTCCACGCGATCCACCCAGAACCTGCGGGAGGTGCCCACCAACCCCGTGGTGACGAAGAAAGTCGCCGGGATGCCGAGGCGCTCCAGGATGGGCAGGGCCAGGTGATGCGCGCTCTGGAAGGTGTCATCGAAGGTCACGGCCACGGCGCCGGGGGGGAGGGGGTCGCCGCCCGCCAACCGGCGCGCCATCTCGCGCAGGGATATGGGGGAGGCGTGGCGCTGGAGGAAGGCCATCTGGCGCCGGAACTCCGCCTCCGGGATGTGCTTGCCCGAGAAGTTCTCGACCCCGCGGGACCGCGGTGTCGCGATCCCGTGATAGAGGAGGATGACGCCGCAATCCTTACGGAGCGGCATGGTTCAGGGCGGCCCTGTGTTCAAGGAAGGCGGCCAGGGCCTTGCGTTTGGTTTCCAGGGGCATCGCCGAAAAGTAGCGTCCCCCCGCCGGTTGGGGCCGGCCGGGGAGCTTCGCGCCGAGTTCCTTGAACCTGGCCAGGACCTCGAGAACGAGACGCGCGGCCAGGACCGTGGTCTTGTAGCG
The DNA here is from genome assembly GCA_964374095.1 of uncultured Elusimicrobia bacterium. GTDB lineage: Bacteria > Elusimicrobiota > Elusimicrobia > UBA1565 > UBA9628 > CAYJXJ01. Next base: position 5,111 of record CAYJXJ010000138.1, on the reverse strand, counting down.
CAGGTGCCAGATCTCGTCGCCGGGCTCGAGGGGGACGGCCTCCTGGGCGAGTATGTCTCCCGTGTCGAGGCGCCGGTCGACGTAGTGGATCGTGACGCCGACGGCGTCGAACCGGCGCTCGTGGATCGCCCAAAGATCCGAGTCCAGGCCGCGGTAGAGCGGGGCGATCCCCCGGTGGACGTTGATCGTGCCCCAGCGGGGCACGCCGAAGACCGCGGGCTTGACGTAGCCCGTGCCGAAGAGGACCGCGATGTCCGGGTCTATGGCGCGTAGGCGCGCCGGCATGGCGGCGTCGTTGACGCTATCGACCTCGATGACCCTGCCCGCCAGCCCCGGCGGGAGTCCGCGGGGAACGCCTCCGGCCGACGTATTGAAGAAACGTTCCTCATACCCGTCCTGCTCCGCGTCGTAGAACGGCCCGGTGGGGAAGGGAGGGGCCAGGCGGCGGCGCTCGTAGACGATCCCCCCGATATCGAAGACCGGATGCAGCTTGTTGAGGAAATAGGCGTGGTGCTTGGTCGGCGTGGTCAGCACGAGGACTTTCATGGTTTAGGAGTTTCCCATGAGGCCGAGGCCGTCGGGATGGGCTTTCAGCCAATCCATGACCTGCGGGAGCGTGAAGTTCGGGTCCCGGGGATGGAGGTCCGCGAAAATACGCTCGATGAGCTCGTAGTTCTTCCGGATATTCACCGCGAACGTCATTTCCGGAGCGCACGCGCCGGCCCAGCGTCCTGTGGCCTCCAGATAGGCGCAGCGAAAGGTGCTGTCGTTGGTGAAGATAAAGGCGTTGCGGGCGTCGGAACCGGCGAGCTCGGGGTAGTTCTTCCAACGCTGGGCCGCGGCCCGGGCCAGGACCTGCACGCGGACTCCCACGGGAAAGCGCGCCCCCTCGATCCCGGGGTACTCCTTGGTCAAGGTGGCGGCATAGTCGCAGGGGCGGTCATGGAATAGGGCCACCGTCTCATCGATGAGGTCGGCGTGGACGAGCGGGTTGTCGCCGAGGAGTTCCACCAGCGCGTCGCAGGACAGGACCAGGGCCGCGTCGGCGAGGCGCTCGCTGATGTTGGCGGGCGAGCCCCGGAAGCAGGCGATTCCCAGGCGTTCGGAGAGATCCTCCAGCGCGTCGTCCTCGGCGAGCGTCGTGGTCGCGACCGCCACGCCGTCGAGCCGCTTCGCGCGGCGCACGCGCTCGATGAGCCGCTCGAGCAGCGGCTTGCCCAGGACCGGCAGGAGAGCCTTGCGGGGCAGCCGGGTCGAGCCGAGGCGCGCGACGATGAGGGCCAGGGTCTTCACCGGGATTCGGGGAGGCGGCAGATTTTAGTCTTTCCCGGCGGGGCTTGTCCAACGACCCGGACCGGGGGTGTTGGCCCCGGGTGTTAACTTTCACGCTCACAATGCGTATAATTGCGAAAGTCAACGTCCGGCGCCTATGCCCAAGATCCCCATCCCCGACTCCTACCAGGGCCTGCCGGCGGTCACCTCCGAACTCATGCGCAACCTCGACGGCATGGCCGCGGACAAGTTCGGGCTTTCCACGCTGACTCTCATGGAGAACGCGGGAAAGGCGGTGGCCGCGGAGATGCTCAGGGCGCTCGGGGCGGCGGGCGCCGATCCCGCGCCGGCTCGGGTGGTGGTCTGCTGCGGCCGTGGTTCCAATGGGGGCGACGGTTTGGTCGCGGCCCGGCACCTCAAGGGGATGGGCGTAGAGACGGCGGCGTTTCTCTGCCCACCCAAGAAGGACGGCCAGAAGGAGGGACCCTACCCTACCCAGGTCCGGGCCAACTTGGAGAGAGCCCGCGGGGCGGGGGTTCCGGTCACGCAGTTCGAGGCGGCCGAAGCCCTCGACAAGGCCCTGACCGAGGCCGGCGCCGCCCTCGACGCCCTGCTGGGGACGGGCTCGAGCGGCAAGCCCGCGGGCGCGGTCAAGGACATGATCCAGGCCATGACGCGCGCCAAGAAGCCGGTCTATGCCGTGGACGTCCCCTCGGGCATCAACCCGGACACGGGGCATCATTCCGGGGTCTTCGTGACCGCCGCCGAGACTTTCATGCTCGGCCTCCCCAAGCGCGGCCTGCTCGCGGTCCACGCCCAGCGCTACGTCGGGAGGCTCACGGTGTTGGACATCGGCTATCCCCCCGAGCTCGCCGAGATCGCGCGCGCCGTGGTTAGAATACCGGTCCCATGAAAAGACTCTTCCTGGCCGCGGGTTTGCTGCTCGCGTCCTGCGGCAAGGAGCCGGCGGGGGCGGGCAAGCCCGCGCCGCCGCCGGGACCCTACGCGGTCCTGCGCACCTCCAAAGGGGTGGTCACCGTCCGCCTCTTCAAGGATAAGGCGCCGCGGACCGTCGAGAATTTCATCGGCCTGGCGACCGGGGACAAGTCCTGGCGGCATCCCAAGACCGGCCGGGCCATGACCGGGGCTCCTTATTACAATGGTCTCACTTTCCACCGCGTGATCCCCGGATTCATGGTACAGTCCGGCGATCCCCTCGCCAACGGCGCGGGGGGCCCGGGCTACGCCTTCCCGGACGAATTTCACCCATCCTTGCGCTACAACCGTCCTGGAATGCTCGGAATGGCCAATTACGGCCCCAACACCAACGGGGGCCAGTTCTTCATCACGGTGGCGCCCACCCCGGCTCTCGACGGCAAGCACAGCCTGTTCGGGGAGGTGGTCTCGGGGCTCGACGTGGTCCAGGCCATCGTCTCGGTTCCCCGCGACACCGCGGAGGGCTCCGACAAGCCCCTCTCGCCCGTCCTTCTCTCGAAGGTCGAGATCCGCGAGAAGCCCTGACACCGGCTGGGGCGCGCCGCGAACTCACGCTGCGGGCCTCTCTCGACACATAGGTTCTTGCCCATGAGCCGATTACTCCCAGTCTGGGAGTGCCAAACCCGGAGCTGCCGGCAGCCGCGGGGCTAGCGCAGGTCCGCCGCCTGCTCGGCGAGGGCCAGCAGGTGCTCGCGGATGCGGGGCTGGCGCTTCTCAAGAAGGGGCAAGAGCTTCCGGCGGACCCAGTTGCGGGTGAGGTCCAGGTCCCGGTTCGAGCCGTCGAGGCGGGAGGCGAGTCCGTGGACCTCCAGGTAATCCTCCACCTCGCGGCGGCCGATGGCGAGCAGGGGGCGGATCAACTCGATTCGGGGCCCGAGGGGCCGGCGGACCGGGATGCCGGCTAGGCCCCGCAGGCGTGTGCCGCGGAGAAGGTTGAGCAGCAGGGTTTCGGCTTGATCGTCGAGGTGGTGTCCGGTCGCGACCTTGTTGCACGTGAGCCGCCGCGCCTGCGCTGCGAGAGCGGCGTAGCGAAGATGCCGCGCCGCCTCCTCCATACCTTGCCGCCGTCTCTCGGCGGCGGCAAGGGCGTCGACCTTCCGTATCATTGTTTCGACGCCCAGGCGTTCGCCCAGCCTCCGGACCGATTCGGCGTCCCCATCGGCCTCCCGCCCCCGGAGTCCGTGGTGGACGTGGGCGATGGCCAGAGTGAACCCCTTGCGCCGCGCCAACTGGGCCAGGAAGTGCGCCAGGGCCACCGAGTCGGGACCGCCCGAGACCGCGGCGAGCACGCGGTCGCCGGGGACCAGAAGGCGGTGGCGCCGGTCGAAGGCGATCAGGCGCGACCAGACGCGAGCGGCGAAGGCCTTACGGTGCATCGTCAATACCGTGATCTCCAAGTTCCCGGACTTTTGAAAGGGCTGGCCCGCGGTGCCAGGCTTGTACCTGCGCCTCCCTATAATTGGAAGCGCGGGCGCCCGGGCGGAGCTCGCCATCTCCCGCAGACGACTCCGGCCGGACGACGCTTTGCAAAGTCCATTCCCGCGACGAGCCGCCTCCACCGGTGGAGGCGGTCATCTGCCGGCGCGGCCTGAAAAGTCCGGGAACACGGCGCCATGATATATTGACAATTTCGGGATCGAATTGGTATCGTTCGAGTATGGGAAAGCGGGCCCTCGTCATCGACGACGAGCCGGAAATGCTCAACCTCATCAAGTTCACCCTGGAGCAGGGGGGTTTTGAGGTCTCCACCTGCGACAACGGACGCCAGGCTTGGGACACCATCAACAAGGTCAATCCGGACGTCCTGATCCTGGATGTGATGCTTCCCGGCATCGACGGGTACTCGCTCCAGCTCAAGATCTCCCAGAACGAGGCGACCAAACGCATGCCGATCATCGTCCTGACGGCGCTGGAACCCTCCAAGACCCTTTTCCAGAAGTTCCCGCAGGTCGTGGCCTTCATGACCAAGCCGTTTAGGTCCGACGAGCTCCTCGAGAAGGCTCAGAACGCCGCAAGCAAGCCCGTCAACTAGCGCATGGCGGCCGATTCCTGTCCTGATGGCCGCCGGCACCAGCGGCCTAGCGTCCGCTAGGTGGCCGAGGACGCCTCCCCCGAATACGACGCGATAGTCGTGGGCGCGGGCCCGGCCGGAATCTCGGCCGCCATCACCATGGCCCGCAAGAAGCTCAAGGTCCTCATCTTGGAGCGGGGGGAATACCCGGGCGCCAAGAATGTCCAGGGCGCGGTGCTCTACTCGAAGATGCTCCACGAGATCGTTCCCGAGTTTTGGAAGGGTCCGGACGCCCCTGTCGAGCGGCCCGTGGTGGAGCAGAAGATGTGCATCACGACCGAGGATTCCTTCGTCACGGTCGGCTATCGCTCGAAAAAGTTCCTCGAGGGGATTCCCAACTGCTACACCATCATCCGGGTCAAATTCGATCAGTGGTACGCCGGGAAGGCCATGGGGGAGGGCGCCGAGCTCATTGCCGGCGTCACGGTTCGCGATGTCCTCAAGAAGGACGGCCGGATCACCGGCATCCGCAGTTCCGACGGCACCGAGATCACGGCCAACGTCGTCCTCGCCTGCGACGGGGTCAATTCCCTGGTCGCCCAAAAGGCGGGCTTCAGGAACGAACTTAAGTCCACGGAGGTCGCGCTGGGGGCCAAGGAAGTCATCGCCCTGCCGGCCCCCATTATCGAAGATCGTTTTCAACTGGAAGCGGGCCAGGGCGCGACCATGGAGATGTTCGGCTCGACCAGCCTCGGGATGCTGGGTTACGTTTTCATCTACACCAATAAGGAATCCCTCTCCCTGGGCGTGGGCTGCAAGCTCTCCGACTACC
>CAYJXJ010000137.1:0-12710 GCA_964374095.1 uncultured Elusimicrobia bacterium | reverse complement strand
GACTTGACCTTGATGCGCGCGACGTAGCCGCCCTTGGACACGAAGCGGCCCGAGGCGTTCTTGCCGTCCCAAAGGACGAAGTTCGGGCCGGAGCGGCCGCCCTCCGCGCCGGGAGAGAAGCTCATCACCTTCACGACGTAGCCCAGCATGTCGTAAATCGTGATGGTCACGTCGGAGTCCAATCCCAGGATGTAGACGATGGTGGTCTTGCCGCTGGCCCCTCCGGTGCGGGTGTCGAACGGGTTGGGGTAGTTGCTGACCCCCGCGATGATGACCTTGGTGACGGCGTTGGCGACGCTCTCGCTCACCTCGGAGAATTGCGACCAGATGCCCGCCGCGCTGAGGGCGCGGACGCGGTACTGGAAGAACTGGCCTTCCTGCGTACGGAAAGCCGATACCCGGGGGGTTTCCCCGGGGAATTCGTTGGCTCCGCCGACGGTGTAGGACTCCTTGTCCGAGCCCGTCGACGTCGCCGTCGGCGAGCCCTTCTTGGAGGGGATGATGTTGAGGGTCCGCCACACCACCCCCTGCTGGAGGTCCTTGGCCGGGCCTCCGCGCTCCTGAACCTCATAGGCGGCCACGCCGGAGTTGGTTTGTTTGGCCATGGCCCACTGCAGGGTGAAGGCCGATTGGCCCTGTTCCAAGGATTTGACGGCTCCCGGAGTCGTCGGCGTCACCAGGTCGGGCCGGAACACGAACCGGGCCTTGGGCGTGTCGCAGGAGACGACGATCCCGCCCGTCGTCGTCGAGACGAATTGCGTGAAGATGATGGCGGCCCCGTCCGAGATGGGCTCGCCGGAGAGATGGGGAATGGCCGCCGAGCCTCTGAGGCCCCGGCCGTTGGCCACCCCGGGGTCGCCCTGCTGGCCCACGACGACCAGGATATTGCCGGCGCCGCGCTTCAACCGGATGATCTCCGAACCCAGGTACATGAGCCCGGGAAGCTGCAGCAGCCCGGCGTCGGCGACCACGAAGGACGTCGCATCCTCCGTGATGGTATTGGACAGGCGCGTGATATTGGGCACGGGGAGGCTCAACCCATCCAGGCGGGCCGTGGTAAAGGGCCCGGTCGTGGCCATGGTCCGGAAGGCCTGCAGGCTCAGGCCCTGCGTGGAGGAGCGCGCGGTGATGCTCGACCACTTGCCCGTGAAGGAGGTCGGCTCGTCGTAGAATTTGCCCGCCGCGAACTGGTAGAACCCGGGAGTCGAGATCACGGGCAGGGCCGCCGAGAGCTCGCCGATCTTTCCGGTCCAGGCGGAGGGCACGAAGTCCTCGTCCCTGATGGACTGGGCCGTCACGGCGTTGCCTTGGTCGACCAGGTCGGTGCCGAGCCGGAAGGTCACCTCGTCGCCGCGCCGCTCGATCAGGTCGACGACGCCGTCCTGGTTGACGTCGACATCGAGGATGCCCGTCCCGGTCATGTCGCGCGAGGGCGTGCCGTCGCCCAGGATCGAGATCAACGTCGGCTTGTCGGAGCCGCCCATGAAGAAGTTGTCCGGGATCCGGTCGCCGTTGACGTCGACCATCGGAGGGTCGTTGGGGCAGGTGACGGTCCAGGAGGAGCCGTCGATCGCCGTCCACGAGGAGATCTTGACCGCGGCGGCGCCCGCGGCCACCACGCCCCGCGCCGCCCATGAGGAACCGTTGATGCAGGTCCAGTAGGCCGGGTCGGGGACCCAGTTGCCGTTGGGGTCCTTGCAGATGTTGTTGCGCGGGTTGGAGGCGTCCTTGCCGTTGTTGCACTTGATCGGGTCGAGCAGAGCCACGGCCGGGTAGCCCACGGCCTCCGGGGGCGAGGTCTTGGAGGCGCGCACGACGATGAGGGGCGGGAGCGCCGAGGAGATGGAGACTCCCGGCACGCGCACGGTCGTTATCAAGACCTCCCCGGATTCAAGCAGGACCGGGCTCGACTCATCGAGCAGAGCCGGAAGCGGGACGCCGTTGGGGCCGAAGAGTCCCGTGGCCGGGGAGAAGTCGACGCCCGCGACATGATTCACCGTTGAGTCGCCTTCGCGGTCCGTCCAAGCCACGTCGGCGGCCACATAGAGCACCGTGACGGCCGTCGAGATCCGCAGATAGGGCGTCGAGAAGCCCAGGCCCAGATTGATGGTCGGGGTCTCTCCGAAGAACGGCGCGGTCGAGGAAACGATGGCGGCGGTCAAGCTCGAGGCCCCCACCATGTAGTCGTTGCAGGCCGCGTTCTCGATGCCGGACGCGGGTATCGTGCAGGCGCAGGCCATCCCGGCCGCGCCCATCGTGCATTTGACCTTCCACGTGCCGGGCATCTGGCAGGAGAAGGCGCCGTTCTGGAAAGTCCCGGTCATGGAGCACTGCGATCCGGGCCGGGATTCGAGGCGCCGCCAGATCGTCACCGAGTTGGAGGAAACGGTCATCCACCCCGTCGAGCCGCTGATCAAGCCCGACAGCGCCGAGGTCGAGCCGAGCAAGCCGGCGGCGCCCACCAGGGTGTCTTTCTGCGGCGAGAAGACCAGGTCGTTGTCGGCGTCGAGCCACACGGTCAGGCGCTTGAAGTCGCCCTCGCCGCCGAAGGTCTTGGTCGAGGATAGGATGGTGCCGGACTGCGCCAGGCGCAACTGGGCGACGTTGACCGACTCGGCGCTGGTCTTGAGCTTGATGCGCATCAGGGGCACGTTGTTCTGTCCCTGGCGGGCCGAGTCCGGGGCCAGGTCGATGCCGGAGAGGGCCAGCTTGACCACCGTGGCCGAGGGCTCGACGCGGTAGAGGAAGAGCGGCCGCACCGAGGAGGTCGAGCCGGAAACCGAGATAAACCGCGCCAGGAAAACCGCGGCGGCATCGGAGACCGGCTCGTTTTTCATATGCACGATGGGGGCCGAGCCCTTGAGGCCGCGGCCGGTGCCGGGCGGGGGATCGTCCTCCTGTCCCAGGACGCGCAGGGTCGTCGAATTGACGCGTTCGACGCGCATGATCTCCGAACCCACGTATATCATGCCCGGGAGCTGCAAGCCGTCGGCGTTTTGGACGGCAAACTGCACGGTGTCGGGCGTCAGATCCTGGGTCAAGCGCGTGACATTGGGCACCGGCAGTTGTAGGCCGGTCACCCGGGCCGCGGTGATGGGGGAGCCGACCGCGCCGGCTTTGAAGGCGATGGCGGTCATGGATGAAATCGAGGGCATGGTCACCGACGTCCACTTGATGCTGTAGGCCGGGATCACGTCGTCGTAGAAGCGCCCGACCGCGACCTCGTAGTAGCCGGGGATGGCGGCGGCGGGGAGCATGCCCGTGAGATGCCCGCTCCGGTCCGTCCAGACCGAGGGAACGAAGCCCTGGTCGGGCACGGCCGTCGCCTTGGCGGAGTTGCCCTGGTCGGCCGGGTCGTTGCCCAGCATGATCTGGACGTTGCCCGAGCTCTGAAAGACCAGGTCGACGATGCCGTCGTCGTTCAAGTCCATCTCGAGAAGGCCCGTGCCGGTCAGGTCGCGGGAGGGGCGGGAGTCCCCGGCCAAGGTTACGTTGGTCGTCATCGCCAACGTGAAGAGGTCCACGGGACGCGAGAAGTTGTCGGGGACGCCGTCGCCGGTCACGTCGATCAGCGGCGGGTCGCTGGAGAGGCAGTTCGTGACGGTCCAGGAGGAGCCGTTGGCGCACAGCCACCGGGCCTGATCGGGGATCGGGTTGCCGCTGGCCACGTCCCGGCAGATGTTGTTGCGCGGGTTGGCGGGGTCGCGGCCGTTGTTGCAGCCCCCCGCGGACGCCGAGGCGGCGTTCAACTTGGCGTAAGCCGGGTAGCCCGTCGCCGCGGCCGGGACCCCGGGCAAGCCGGCCCGGACCAGTATGACCGGCGTCGCCATGGACGAGACCGAAACGCCGGGCACCGAGAGCGGCGCGATGCGCACCTTGCGCGATTCGACGGGAGGCCGCGCCGTCGCGTCCGGCGCGGCCGTGATCGCCCCGTTGGGCCCCAGGAAGTCCAGGAAATTCGCCAGCCGGATGCCCGCGTCATGACCGATGGTCGTCGCCGGGACCTTGTCCGTGAAGCCGATATCGGCCGTGATGAAGAGCCGCACCGTGGCGGTCGTGACCTTGAGCAAAGGGATGGCCGCGGGGTTGTTGGCGTTCTCGGAGAGCGCGACGGGGGCGATCCCCCCCGAGAAGCCGGCCGTCGAACCCAGAAGGATGTCGGTCGCGGGCGTAAAGACCCGGTCGCCGGTGTCGCGCCACACGCTCACCTTCGAGAAGTCGCCGTCGCCTTGGCCCGCTCCGAGCTCGACGCTCCCGTGCTGAGTCAGGCGCATGGTCTTGATGTTGGCGAAGTCCGAGGAGGTCTTGAGCTCCAGTTGCATGAGCGGCACCCCGGTCTGGCCCTGGCCGGCCCCGGCCGGGGCGATGGTGAAGCCCGACACCGCCATATTGATGGGCTCGATGGCCACGTTGGTGCCGACGAAGGGATAGGTGGTGGTCCCCGCGCCCAAGGGGAAGGCGCGCGTGACCTCCTTGTAGTAGAAGGGGTTGATGATGTCTCCCCGCGGCATGCCGAACCACGACTTGTCGCGGATGATCGTGCCGATGAGGTCGTTCTTGACCGCCTCCTCGCCCACGTCGTAGACCACGAAGAAACTGCCCGCGGTCGGCCCCAGGAGCTGGTCGGAGTTGAGGTAAATCAAAGACTGCACGTTGTTGTCGTTGGTCTGGTCGAAGAGGTCGACCTTTCGCACCTTGACGCCGGCCGAGAGCGTGAGTTTTGGGGTCGGGCCCATCCCGAGGACGTCGCCGCGGGAGACGATTCTCAGGCAGGGCTTTCCGTTCCCGTCGAGACGCCCGTCCACGCAGCCCACGGCCTTGCCGGTGGCGAGGTCGGCGCCCGCGTAGGTCATCAACTCCGCGTCGTTGACCAGCAGACGCCCGGGGGCCATGGTATTGTCGAAGTTCGACGGGAAACCCTTGGTGGACTCCACCACCAGATCGAAGGGCACGGTGGTCGTGCTGTAAACGATCATCGTGCTGTAGACCACCGCGAACTGGGTGTCGATATCGGATATGTTGACGTCGTCAATGACCGAGAACACGTCGTCCTGGTTGATATCCTTGAAGACGCGGACGAATTTGACGTCGGTGTTGCGGCCCAAGGGCTTGGTCACGTCCTGGGAGCCGCCGCCCCGCTCCACGCGGATGGTGCGCCACGGAGCCAGGGCCACGTCGGTCGCCAGGTTGAAGCGCAGGAAGGGCACGTTGGTCTGAGCTTGCTTGATCTGAGTGACGCTGCCGGTGATGTTGTTGACGCCCAGCGTGACGCGCGAGGTCACCTTTTTGATCAGCGTCAGGGGATTGGTCGAGAAGCCGCCCGCGGGGAAGACGACCACGTGGGGCACCTGCACCTGGAACCGGGAGGCGCTGGGAATGGCCAGGCCCTGCTGGGAATTTTCAAGGGCGAATTCCGAGATGTTGTAGGTCACGAAGAGATTGGTCGCCGCGGTGCTCACCAGGAGCGGGCTCTTGAGCAGGACGACGGCGGTCGCGGAGCTGAAGGTCTCGTTGCCGAAGGAGAGGAGGTTCGGGAAATTGCCCAGCGGCCCGGGCGTCGAGTCGAATATGTCGAATAGGCCGTTGTCGTTGGCGTCCTTCCAGATCTTGACCACGGTCGCGTCGGTGTCCAGGGCCCCGGCGGCCATGAGGTGGTCCAGGTTGATTTTCTCGACCAGGGCGGTGTTCCGGTCGGTTTTCAGGACGATCTTGACGAAAGGCACGTCCTTGTCGTTCTGGAGGGCCTCCGGAACCGAGAATTGCTCGTAGGTCGCGGAAATCGTGTTGAGCGTGGGCATGACCACGAAGGTGGGCGACGTGGGAGTCGTCACCAGGACCGCGGTGTGGCCCGCGTTGGCCGGGGTCATGAGGACCTTTGCCTCGTCCAGGATCACGGCTCCCGTGACCGCGTTAGGGGGAAGGAGCTGTTCGTGGGAGAACTTGGCGGATTGCGCGATGTCCAGGGCCACGTAGAAAGTCTTGGTCGAAGCGGTGATCAAGGTGTAGCCGGGCAGGCCGATGGTCGGGTCGTTGATCGGCACGGTCACGCGGCCCTGGGGCTCGGGCGCGACCCCGAAGGCCTGGGCTCCCATCAGGAAGTCTCCCAGATTCTCGCCGGACTCCGGGTCGCGGCTGAACTTGGGGTTGCCCTGCGTCGCCACGCGATAGACCCTCACCGCGGAGACGTCGGCGTCATAGCCGCTCAAGCCCAGGGGCTGAATGCGGTTCATGGTCAGGGCCGCCAACTGCACCTGGAAGGCCGAGGACCAGATGTCCAAGCGCATGGCGGCGATATTCTTGCCCCCCTGAAAGACCATCGGGGCCGTGACCGGGGCCCGGTCGAGGTTGACGGTCTTGACCGGCGCCGCGGCCGCGTGGGAGGCCGGAGCGGAACCGAGCTGGCCGCGGGTGACGCCGTAGATCACCGACACCGCCGGGTCATAGGACATGAAGCTCACGACCTCGTCGTCCACCGCGATATAGGCATGGGCGTAGGTGGTCGCGCAGGCCACCGCCCCCACCAGCGGTGCGGAGGGCATGCCGATCGTCGAGGTCAGCACCCAGGAAGGCTCCACGGTCCCCGGCGGCGGCGCGGTCGGTATGCCCGCCCCGCCCAGGGCCGGAGCGCCAAGAGCCTGCGTCGAGTAGACGATGGCGTGGGCGGCCGCGACGGTGTTGAGTTGGCCGCGGCGTATGCCGCTCAGGAAGGGACAGCTTGAATTGAAGCCGACGTAGCTGATGATCTCGGAGTCGACCATCGCGTAGGCCGTCGCCCCGGCCGCGGGCACCGGGAAGCCCTCGGTCGAGGTGACGGCCCAGAAGGCCTCTGTCGCGCCGCCGGGCAAGGCCGCGATGCCGGCGCGCAGGGTCGGCGCGGCGAACGTGCCGGAGGAGGTCGAGAAGTAGGGGGTGGACTTGACGTAGATCTGCTGGGGCGAGGCGACGATGGCGCGCTTCTTGGTCGCGAAGGGGGCATTGGAGGCCGGGTCGAAGAAGTTCGGCCCCGAGACCGCGTTGGCCAAGGGGTTGTCGTTGGGCGCCGGGAGGGGGTCCGGAGTCGGCAGCGAGGTCGCCCTCACCTCGATGCCCAGGGTGCGGGGCGCCCCGGTCACGATGTCGGTGGGCTGGGCGTCCTGCCGGACGTGGTAGGCCAGGAAGTAGCGCTGGGGCTGGGTTTGAGCCGCCAGGGTCACGATCAGGCGCGGCGTCGTGAGCTTGACCTGCGCGGTCAAGGCCTGGCCGCTGTAGCCGAAGGGGCCCTGGCCGACGAGTTGGTCGGCCACCGGGCTGGCGTTGGGGTTGAATATGCCGTCGGAGTTGGCGTCGTACCAGAGCGAAACATTGTCCACGTCCGGGGTGGCCACCCCCCCGGAGGTGGCCGTCCCCGTGGCGTAGACCAGGATCCAGCGCCAAAAGGCGTCGCCGACATCCGTCTTCAACACGAGGGAGGCCACGGCCACGGTGGAATTCTGCTGGATGAAGGGGCCCAGCGCGGTGTCGAGCGTGTCGGAGGAGGTGATCGTGACCTTGTCGCCGTACTCCTTGACGGCGGAGACGAAGTAGTCCGTCAGCCCCCCGCTTTGGACCGTGGAGATCCAGACCTTGCTGGGGTTCATTTTCTTGGGAGCGACGACCTTGAAGTACGTGGTGTTGGGAACGGCCAGTCCGATGCCGGCCGCGGGATCGGCCGTGGCCGTCGGGCTGATGTCGTAGGTCACGAAGAAGTGCGCGGTGGCGTCCGACAGGAGCTGGCCCCCTCCGCCCAGGAAGCCGAGTATGGGGATGAAGGCCGAGCCCGACACCGCGCCGCCGGAGGACAAGGCGATCTTGGGCGTCCCCTCCTGCGCGCGCAGGCAGCCGGTGTATTTCTTGAGGACCAGGTCCCGGTCCGCGCAGAGGACCACCTCCTTCTTAAGCTCGTCGGTCTGGTCGTCGCCGAGCACCAGGCGCTGGATGCGATCGTCGATGCCCGGGGTGTTGGGGTCCTCGAAGGGGTTGTCGCCCGGGGACATCTTGGCGATGTCGGTCACCGTGATGTCCTGTATATCGGGAGAGCCGGTCCCGGAGGCGATGGCCACGGCCAGCGTGGTCACCGGGAAGACCCGCTTGGTCGAGTCCAGCGGCGAGGCCTGCGAGTCGACGGCCACGCTGAAAAGCCCGTCCCCGTTCCAATCGCGGAACACCTTGATGTTGGTGACGTCGGCGGCCTTGTTCTTGAGCACGAGGTTGGGGTTGTAGGTGCCGTCGGAGCGCATCCCCGAGGGGATCCAGCGGTCGAGCTTGAGTCCCGTCCATTCGGCCGAGCCGCCGGGCACCCGCATGGTCCACTTGATGACGGGCTTCTCGACGTCGTTCTGGATCAGCTCGGAGGCCACGGGGGACGCTCCCACGTCCGGGAAGCCGTCCGGGGGATCGTCCACGTCGATGGTGATCGGGATATCCTGGGTGTCGTTGCGGGCGACCAGGCTGATCGTATCCAAGGTCGGCACGATCGGAACCTGTGTCGAGGAAAGCGGCGGGTTGAAGGAGCCGATCGTGCCGGCTCCCGGCACGGGGAGGATGTCCGACTGCGTCATCAGCACGCCGTGGGTCTGGTCGGGCTTGGCCCCCGGGTGGATGTCGAAGGCGACGAAATAGGTCTTGGTCGAAGGGTTCACCGTGCCCCGTATGCCGCTGGGGTTCTGGATCGTCATGGTGAGCGCGTTGCTGGAACCGGGGAATTTGGCCGGATTGAGAGGATCGGTCACCTCCAAATCCTCGCCTTCCTTGAATATGTCGTCGCCCGGGGTCACCATGGACTCCGGGTTGTTCTTGTCTCCGAAGGCGTCCAGGTAGAGGCGGGCCCCCGAGATATCCTTCGCGAGGCCCGTGCCGGTGTGCGTCAACTTGATCTGCCGCAAGGTGCCGCTGAAGGCGTCGGTCCACACCTGGAGCTTGGCCATGCCGACCTTGGCCTGGCCCTGGTTGACGTAGGAATAGGAGCTCAAGACCGCTCCCGGCTGCCACCAGGCCGTGATGTCCTCGCCCTTCACCCGGATCGTGGCCGGCTCGCGTTCGACGGAAGACGTTCCGGTCTTGACGGTGAAGCCGTTCATCGCGACCTTGACGCTGTCGCTGGACAAGGTGACCCAGGAGTTGTCGGTGAGCTCGAGCCCGAAATTCTTCGGCAGATAGGCCGCGGGAATGACGGAGGCGACCCGGACCGTGAAGAAGAAGTGCTTCGGCGCGTAGGTGATCTCGGCCGGGGTGGGGCTCGAGATATAGATCGGCGTCGAGGCGCCGGCGCCGAAGGACCACACGCCGCCGCCGAAGGTCGCCGAGGCCAGGAAGAGGTCGAAGGCCGGGTCGAATTTCGTGTTGCCGTTGGCGTCGGAGTAGAGGGCGATCTCCTTGATGTAGTTCTCGCCGTCCAAGGTGGTGTCGGAGCGCTGTTTGACCTTGACCGACGAGAGGCGGGCGGGCAGGCTGGGGCCGCCCGGCGGGCTCAGCGACAGGCTCAGCTTGAGCATGATGACCGGGTACATGTTCCCGTCGCTGTCGAGGGTCGTCCCGTCGCCCTGGTTGAGCGTCTTCTTGGTCACGCCCAGGCTCACCTTGCCCGGCGGGATGGGGCCGATCGGCGGGGGGGTCGATTCGGGCGCGAAGTCGATCGCGAAGGCCTCCACGCCGGCGACGTTGACCGCGCCCCGCGTCGGGTCGGTCAGGTCGAAGGACCGGTCCGAGCGCTTGGTCGCGGAGGAGGTGTGGAGGTCGTTGCGTCCGGAGTCGGACGTCGTGCCCCAGATGCGGGGATGTATATTGTCCGTTACGGTCGCGTAGTCCGTGGCGCCGATGCGCAGGCCACCGGGCTCCACGCGGTTGTCCTGCAGTTCGAGGTTCGAGTACACCCCGGCGTCCCCCGTCGTAAAATTGTGGAAAGTCGCGTTGGTGGGGGCCGTCTCTTTGAGCGTGATGATCCCCGGGACCGTCGAGCCGAAGTGGAGGAAATTGACCTGCCCGGTGTAATATTGCCCGTTCACCGCATCGCCCGCCGCGACGTTGCCGAATTTATCGCGCATCTTCAGGGTCAGGGTGACCGATTCCGTGACCTTGACGGGATTGAACTGGGTGAAGGGATGGTGTATGGTGATGTAGTACGCCTTGTTGGGCGTGATCGTATGCGTGCTCACGATCGGCGTGAAGACATCGGCCGACAGCAGTCGTCCCTGGACCGTCAAGGTGGCCACGCCCACCTCCGTATCCCAGAAGTAGAACGAACCCTCGCCGAGGGAGGGCGGCGCGGCGATGTCGACGTCCTTGAACTGGCCGGCCGCGGCCTCGATGTTCGTCCAGACCCCGGGCGTGGGGTTGGTCGCGATGATCACGGCGGCCCCGTCGGTCCCCGCGTACGTCGAGCCGCGCGTGGAGGTGACCCGGGCCTTGTAGCCCGTGCCTTTGGTGGGGTTGCCGAACTGGTCCTTGAGCGCGACGGTGACGAAGGTGGCCGTGGTGGTTCCCGCCCCATAATTGGGCCAATACTGCAGGGTCGTTCCCGCGATCAGGCGCCGCGAAGCGGTCTTCAATTCGATCTGCGTCGGGGGGCCGGCGTCCACCGTGTAGCTGGATATGCCCTGCTCGAAGCCGAAGCTGTTGTGGCCGAACACGCCGTTGACGGTGAGCGTGAAGGTCGGGTTGGACAGCAAGGTGTCGATCAAGTAGAAGGTGGTGGCGGACTCATTCACGCCCAGATAGGCGTAGCCGGGCTGGCTCTTGAAGTTGCCGTCGACGGGAGTGGAGACCCGGACCTGCGGGCCGGCGTCGGAGTCGATGCGGAAGGCCATCACCCCGCCGATGTCGAGTCCCGAGACAAGCGGCGAGGGATTGCCGAAGGTGTCGCGGGTCTCCAGGGCGAACATCCCCGACGTCGTTCCCGCGGCGAGGGATTGGCCGGCGCCGGTCGTCACCGCGATGCGGTACTGCTGGTTGGGACGGATGAAGACGGACTGGGTGGCCGAGGTGATGGCGGTCGACCACAACTCGACGATGGGCTTGGTGCTCGCGGCGAAGCCGTAGCTTTGCGAGGCCGTGGTGTCCATGAAGTAAAAGGTGGTCTGATAGAGGTTCGCCCCGATCACGACATGCGTGGCCGGGAAGATGAACGAGGAAGGCCCGCCGAGAGCCTCGATGGAGTCGCTCGACGCGGAGAAAGCGGCATAGTCGAAGTACGGGGAGGGCTTGCGGGTCCACTGGAAGCCGGGAACGGTGACGACCGTGGAAAGGTTGACGGCCACGGGCCCGGGCGTGACGCGCGGGTTCTTGAACGAATCCTGCAGTTGGGCCCGGAAGCTGGCCAGGACGTTGGCCTGGCCGCGGACCTTGCCCGCGTACATATTGTTCTGGGCGCCGGCGGGATTGTTGAAGCCCAAGCGGTTGATCACGTCGGGATGGACCACGACCTGGGTGCTGGCCCAGACCGCGCCACCGACTTGGGCCTCCAGAGTCCATCTCCCGGGCCGCGCCCCGCCGGGCGAGAAGCCCTCCCCGGTGTTGGCCGCGGCCGAGAGGCCGGAATAGGAGGAGAGCTTGTCGTGGAAGCGGAAGGGCAGCTCCTCGCCCGTCAGCCCGCCGTCGATCAGGAAGCCCGAGATGAAGCCGTTGTTGCCCTCGTCGCGAAAGCCGTAGTCGTTGGAGTTTCCGACCACGCCCAGGGTCATGCCGTTGAGCGTGTGGATGGAGGTCTCGACCACCTTGAGGCTCACCGAGGTCTGATCCTGGCGGGTGATGTTGCCGAAGTCGTCGAGGCGGCGCAGAAGGAAGGGTCCGCCGTTCGTGAGGACGCCGGCCGTGATGTTGGAGAAGATCCCCTGCTCCACCCACTCGAGACTCTTGGGAAGGCCGCCGATCGTCACGAGCTTGCCGGTGATGTTCTTTTGGAAGGGCGAGATGAAGGGGGCGGCGTCGGTGGGCGCGGCCATGGTGCCGATCCAGACCCGGGCCCAGTCGTTGGCCTTGGTCGAGACCCAGTAGGAGATGGCCGGGGCTTGGGAAAGCGGCAGGCCCAGAGGACAGCGGCCCACGTGGCCGTGCGCGTCGGAGACCACCTTGGTCGAGCCCCCGACGTCCACCCAGCCCGCGCCCCAGTCGACTTTGAACGTCCCGGTGGTCCCGTAAATTTGTCCGCCTACGGTGGAGATGAACACCGTGAGTCCCGCGGTGATCGGGTTGTCGAACTTGTCGGTGATCTGGGCGGTGAGATCGATGGAGCCCTTGGGGCCCGGGATATTGGAGCCCGCTCCCACGTTGGTGTCGGGTTTGGGCTGGACCTGCACCGACTCGGGGATGTCGGGCTCGACGTCGATGTAGTTGAGCTCGCTGACGAGCCCCGGCTGCAGCGTGTCGAATGCCTGGATCGAGCGGCACGAGACGGCGTCGGGAGGCGTGATGCAGGCCTTCTTGAGGGTGGCCCCGTCCGGATCGACCAGGGTCTTGGCGCCCGAGGAGAGCGCAAAGCTCACCGGACTAAAACTCGGGTCCTGATTGCCGCCGAAGAACTCGGCCGTCGGGGTCACGCTGCGGTTGTACTGGTTGGTCCCGCTGGAGAGCTGGTTGTGGTAGAGGTCGTGCGCCACGACGCTGAACTGGAACTTGAACCCCGCGCTCACGGTGGCCGGCACTCCGACCATGTGCAGGTGGTCGCGCAGCGCGGGCAAAGTCCAGACCGGGGCCGAGGT
>CAYJXJ010000136.1:0-12760 GCA_964374095.1 uncultured Elusimicrobia bacterium | reverse complement strand
CGAGGGGAGACTCTACCATTTCTCGTCGGGAGACCGGCTTAAGTGAACGGCATTGAATGTAACCGCTATTAAGGAGGAGACGATGAACAAGCTTAGCCAAGTGATGGCCGTATTCACGGCCGTAGCTCTTTTGGCGACGGGACCTGGGGTGGGGCCGATGGCTTTGTTCGCGCAGGGTTCCCTCAGCCAGGGCGCAAAGTCCGTGACCAGCGGTGTAGTCAACACCGGCAACCTGAGCGGCTCGCGGGGCAACGTCGGCTCCCGAATGTACTTCAAGACCAGCCAGAGCGTCGGGGTCAAGGGAGCTCTTGGGATGGATGGATCGGGCAAACCGGTCGTTCTCCATACTGAGCGGGTCGCCTCCGAGCGGGTCGCGATGCCCGGGATCACCGTGGTGGGAGATATGCAGGTTCCCGTTACGGGCGAAATGGGCGTTTTGGAAGTCACTCCGGCGGTTATTTCCGGCAATGACGTTCCTTTCCAGAGCGTTGGTGATTTCGGCGCTCCTGTCGAGCGCGACATTCATCAGGGCAAGGTCACTTTTGACGGCGCCGACAAAAACCTCACCGGGGATCAGACCCCGGTCGCCTTCGAGGGAACCGGCGGCAATGGGTCTTCGGGCTTACAGCTTGTCTCTACCGGCAAGCCGTTCCGCGTGAGTCTAAGAGAGGTGACCCCTTACGACAAATGGATACGACACGAACCATACGCGAACTGGCAAAAGACCCTGGAGATGGACTATCCGGAGCTTGCCCGGTTCGTGGAAACGATGGTGAACGCTGCTTCGCTTAAGGACATCGCCGAGTTCCGCGGCTACAAAACTGCGCCCGACGCAACACTCGCCGGCCGGTATCAGGAGAAAATTACCCCCGCCGTGCATCCAGAGATGATCAAGAATCTCACGCAAGGCGGTCTCTCCCAGGATCAGATCATCGCCGACATCTCGGACCTGGGCAAGCCGGACGCGGCAAAGGTCCTCAAGGGGAAAGGCTGGACGGCGGAGAAGGCGGCGCCGGGCTATCGCGCTATCTACTCCGTGGGCCAGGCCAGCCTCTACCTCCACGGCCAGCGCGCCGCCTTCGCGGCGAGCGGGGAGATCCGCCTCATCTCCTTCGCCGGGGTGTTCATGCAGGTCATCACGATGGACAAAGACGGCCGAGTGACCGCGAACCAGGTGACGCAGCTGGACAGAGGCCATGGGATCGCGCCGGCGACGCCGGGGGGGGTCGATCCAACGCTGCTGGGTACTCCCGCCGCGGCGCCGGCCGCCAAGGCTGCCTCCTTTGCTCAGATTGAACAAGATCTGCCGGACCATCGAGACTCTCATCCGAACCAAAAAAGGTTACCTGGTGGATCTATCTTACAGAGAATACCCCTACAACGGCAGGGACAAGGATATTGACCAAATTTATGTTGAGATTCTTAAACCCGTAGATCTCTCCCGTGAATTGGTTGGAAAATTCACAATCAACGAGGAGGAGATCAGGAAGGACCCGCCCCTGCTTAGAGCCGCTGAAGGTTTGGCCAATGCCTTGAGGGAAGCCATATTGAGGAAGGCCGCCCAGGAAGGGAAAGACGCCTATTCCGATGGCAACTATGTTCAAGCAAAGTTTATCTACCGTATCTTAGAGAGACTATCCAAACGGGGGGATAGCGCCAACAAACCTATAAATTCAGGTCCAAACAATAGCGGTTCCGCGCCAGCCTTCGCCTCTTCGGCATCATGGTGGCGGGTATTTCCAACGATAACCTGAGACCAGGTTGGCAGGACCGGCCTAGCTGCGGGGCTCGGCCTTGAAAACCTCGACCATCTTCCGGGCCACCGCGTCCATGTCGGCGACGGCGCCCTTCTGCAGTTGGACGACCGACTTGAGGTTGACCCCGTCGACGAGGCCGACCGTGTCGACGTCGGAGGCGCCGGCGACCAGGGTCAGCCCCTCGCCGGCGATCCAGGAGGCGGTCTGGCGGGCGTGGATGCGGCTCAGCGCGCGCCATGTCTCGTGGTCGAAGAGCACGGCCTCGGAGAGCGTCTCACGGGCCGACTCCCGGCAGAACGCCGCGGCCGTCTCGGCGTAGGTCATCAGCTCGCCGAGCTTCATCATCACGATCTGGTTGTGGGTGAGCTTCTGGTCGTAGCAGGACTGCAGCACACGGGAGAGCGCGCGCAGGCCCGCGGCCGCCGCGGCCGCTCCGACATCGGGCCCCTTGGCGTGCAGGGCGTCCATCTCCGAGGCGATCTTGTCGTAGGCGCGGCCGTCGGCGTTGAGGTTGTCCTGCCAGCGGGTGCGGAAGGTCGTGAGCTCCAGGATCTCGCTGGTGCCCTCGTAGATGCAGGTGATCTTGACGTCGCGCTTGAGCTTCTCGACGGGAAACTCGCGCACGTAGCCGTTGCCCCCGAAGGCCTGGATGGCGCAGTCGGCGGCGCGATTGGCGGTTTCGCTGGCCAGGAGCTTGGCGATGGCCCCTTCGGTCTGCAGGCCTTCCTCACCCCCGTCGAGGCGGCGGGCCACCCACTCGATGTAGGCGCGGCAGGCCTCCAGGCGCGCGACGAACGGGACGATCAGCTTGTGGGTGAAGCCCTGCTTGCTCGACAAGGGATGTCCGCCGACCATGCGTATCTGGCTGTAGCGGATGGCGTGCTCGAGCGCCTTCCAGCCGGTGCCCAGGGCCAGGGCCGCCACCATCAGGCGGGTGTGGCCGAAGACCGCCTGCGCCTGGCGCAAGCCCTTGCCTTCGACCTCGCCGACGAGGTTCTCGGGGGGGACAGTGACGTCCTGCAGGGTCAAGGGCGTGGTGTCGCTTAGGCGGATGCCGTGCTTGTCCTCGTGCTTGTCGGCGATCAAGCCCTTGGTCCCCTTCTCGACGATGAACCAGGAGACTCCCTTGGGCGCCCGCGCCAGGACCAGGTAGATGCCGGCGACCCCGCCGTTGGTGATCCACATCTTGCCGCCGTTGATCTTGTAGCCGGCGATCTTGCCGCCCTCCATGACCCGCTCGGCCCGGGTCTTGAGATGCAGGAGGTCGGAACCCGCGGCCGGCTCGGTGGCGGCGTAGGCGACCAGGCAGCCCGATTCGGCGATCTTTTTGATCCACTTTTCCTTCTGCGCGTCGGTGCCTCCGACGAAGAGGGGGTCCATGCCCAGGAAGGTGGCGAAGACCGACGTGGCGATGCCCAGATCGAAGTTCGCCACCAGCTCTGAGATGCGGTAGATATCGAAGGAATTGCCGCCGAGCCCGCCGTATTTCTCGGGGATCATGACGAGGTTGATGGCCACCTGCTCGGGGTCGTAGAGCTCCGTCATGATGTCTACGGGGTACTTGTTCTCCGTGTCGAGCTCGATGAGTCGCGCGTGGGTGAGCTTGCGCTTGCCGTAGTCCCGGATGGTGTCGAGCACCATCTTGCGGGTATCGGCGTCCAACCCCTTCGTGCCCAAGCTGCTCGCGGTGTTCATTTTAGTCCCCTCGCCGGCTCGACGATTTCCGTCTCATTTTGACACATTTGCGGCGTTTCGGCCAGCCACTCTCCAGCGTCGTTTGCATTTCAGAGGCGTTTTTGGTACAATGTTCGTGTAGGAACGATTTGGAAGTTTCGAACCTGAAACGAGAAATGTCAGGACCGACCCGCCGAAGGGCGGGTTTCGTGTTTTTAGGGGGTATGAAGCCATGGCCAAGACGGAAGGCAGGAAGTCCTACGAGGACGTTGCCAATGAGGGCAAGGCCGCGAGGGAGAACCGCCGTAAGCGCGCCGAGGTAGTCGCCGCCTACGACGCCCAATACAAGGCCGCAGCGCTTGCTCGACGCGAGAAGCTCGCGGCGCAAGCGCCGGTGACGCCGTGAGAAGCCATCTCTACGAGGTTCGCTTCGAGAAGAAGAAGCTCACGTGCCTCTGCGGCTGGGAGCGCTCGCTCAAGACCACCGATCCCAGGATGGTGCGGGAGGCGTTCGCGAAACACTGCCTCGAGGCGGCGCTGAAGCCTTCCTAGAAACTCTTTAGACGCCCGACTCCAGCGAGCCCAAAATTTGGCGGTAGCTGGCGTAGCGGGGCAGGGAGCGCAGGGCGCAGGCCGGCTCTAGGTCATGGGCGCAGGCGGGGGCGCAGCGCAGGGCCGCGGCGGAGAGCTCCGGGAAATGGCGGAGGAGGGTCTCCCGGGTCACGCCGAGCAGGCCGAAGTTCATGATGCCGGGCGTGTCGATGTAGGCGGCGCCATCGGGCCCCGCGAGCAGGACAGCCCCCGTCGTCGTGTGGCGGCCCTTATCGTTGGAGAGGCTGATCTCTCCGATGCGGCCATAGTCCCTATTCCCCAAGAGCAGGCGCAGCAGCGAGGTCTTGCCCACCCCGGAATGGCCGCAGAAAACGGAGGTTTTGCCGCGCAGGAGCTCGCGCAGGGGGCCGGTTCCCGCGCCGTTCTTGGCGCAGGCCTCGATGAGCGCCGCGCCGGCCCGCGGGTAGTGGGACCATGGGCGCGGCGCGCCGGGCTCGAGGAGATCGATCTTGTTGACGCAGAGGATGGGTTTTATCCCTTGCGTGTCGGCGGCCACGAAGAAGCGGTCGACGACGCCGGCCGAGAACGCGGGCTGCCGGGCCGCCGCGACCGCGACGAGGCAGTCGATGTTGGCCGCCACGACGTGCAGGAGCGGGTCCCGGGAGTTGGGAGCGGGGCGCACGATCCGGTTGCGGCGGTCCGCGCGGCCGATGATGGCGCCGGTTTCCACGCGCACGCGGTCGCCGACGCAGACCGGGGAGCGCTCGCGCTCCTGAGCGCCGAAGGCGAGGGTCGACATCTTATAGCCGCAGAGCTGGGAGACCTTGGCGCCATCCAGGCGCACGGCGCTCCGGTTGGGGAAAAGCTCGACGACCGTGGCGTTGGTCCGCTCCGGGGGCAGGAGGCGGGCGGCGCGGGTGCCCGGTTTTTTTGAAGAGTTGGGGCGGCGCAGAGGCGCGCCCACGTCGTCAAGCCAGTCGTCCTCGGCGCCGCGGAAGGTGGGGGGTCTCACGCCGCGAGCAGGGCGGCGACTTCACCGCGGAGCTCCTTGAGGCCTCGGCCGTCTCGGGCGCTGACCCATGCCAGTTCTTCGGCTTCGAGCCCGATGGCGTGGGCGACGTCGTTGCGCCGCGCCAGCGAGCGGGAGGGCTTTACTTGGTCCGCCTTGGTCGCGACGGCGCGCCGGGGCAGGCTCTGGGAGTCCAGCCATTGGAGCATCTGCAAGTCGAGCTTTGTCGGGCCCACTTTGGCGTCGATGAGGAGGAAGATCATGCGCAGGGAGCCCCGGCCGGTCAAATAGCCCTCGATCATGTCCTTCCAGCCTTCCAGTTCCTGCGGTTTTCCGGCCGCGAAGCCGTAGCCCGGCAGGTCCACGATCCAGCGGTCATGGGCGGCTTGAAAGACATTGATGGCGCGGGTGCGGCCCGGAGTTTTTGAGACCCGAGCCAGGTCCTTCCTGCAAACGGCGTTGAGCAGCGTGCTTTTGCCCACGTTGGAGCGCCCGACAAATGTCACCTCGGCGGCGCAAGGCCCGAGCTGTCCGGGGTCGGTCTCGCTCAATAGGAACTTCACGCCGCTCAGGGATTTACCGGTCACGGGTCATTCTTCCTTAGAAACAGAAGACCCGCGCCGCCGAAGCGGCGCGGGTCTTGCTTTTGGCCTGTTCGTATAGCTTAGAGCTTTCGAACGTTGGCGGCGCGGGGGCCCTTTTCCGATTGCTGCGTTTCGTACTCGACGGCCTGATTCTCCGCGAGACTCTTGAAACCATCGCCCAGGATGGCCGAATGGTGCACGAAAAGATCTTTAGAGCCGTCGTCCGGAGTGATGAACCCGAAGCCCTTTTGATCGTTGAACCACTTCACTTTTCCAGTAGGCATGTGCTTTTTCTTTTCCTCTTTAGTTGAGATTACGACTGCATATATTATACTCGATTCCGGTGCCCTATGGCGTGGCAAATTTCTGCACAATCCCCTCATGAAACGCGCGACGCTGGCGTTGGTTATGCTCCTGCCCGGGTGCGGCGGCCGCCGGCTTATGACCCCCCGCCATGCTCTCCGGGCTTCGCGGCGGCTTTTCAATCGTAACTGCCCAGGTCCCTCTTGAAGGTTCCGCCGGGGATGAGGCGCCCCTCTCGCAGGCGCGGTGCCAGGCCTGCGCTTCCAATTATTGGAGGCGCAGGGTGAACTCGGTCCAGGACCGAGTTGGCAGGCAAGGACCTGGGTAGTTACTTTCAATCAATAAAAAGCTTGCATTCCGCGCCGGACTTGCTACAATGAAGTGAGTTTCGAACCCGTAACGAGAAATGTCGGGACCGACCCTCGGGCTGCAGCCCGGGGGTTTCGTGTTTGAGGAGATATGAGCCAGGCCTTCACCAGGGAGGGAGACGCATCCGAGGACCCGCCGGAGCGACCGGTCAGCGACCGCCCCAATTACGTGACGTCTCAGGGGCTGGCCGACCTGCGGGCGCGGCTCGACGAGTTGACGCGGCGGCGCTCAAAGGTCCTGGACCGTTCCAATCCGGAATCAGACGCCCAGCGCCGGCTCGTCGAGCGCGACATGCGCTACGTGGAGGCCCGCATTGAGGGCGCTATCCTCGTGGACCGTCGTTCCCGCGGCCTGCCGGATGACATCCGCTTCGGGGCGACGGTCCTTTTGCGCGACGCCGCCGGCGAGAAGCGCCTGTGCATCGTCGGCGAGGACGAGGCCGACCCCGCCCAGGGCAGGCTCAGCTGGTGCTCGCCCTTGGCCATGGCCCTGATGGGGGCCAAGCCCGGCGACGAGGTCGCGTGGGAGGGTCCCGGAGGGCGCTCTACGGCGAGGGTTCTGGAGTTCTCGTACCCGGACTGACCGTTACCAACACGATGATCGTTTACCGCGTTGCGACCATCGGGGATGCCGAGGCCGTCGCCGCCTTCGTCAACGCCGCCTACCGGGGCGAGAGCTCCAAGCAAGGCTGGACCACGGAGGCGGACTTCCTGGACGGGCAGCGCACCGACCCCGCGGGCGTCGCCGAGATGATCGAGACTCCGGGAGCGCGGATCGAATTGGCCCATGAAGGAGAGGGCCTCGTCGGCTGCGTCTATCTCAGGCGGGAAGAGTCCGGCGCCTGCTACCTCGGCATGCTCACCGTCGCCCCCGGGCTGCAGGGCGGCGGCGTCGGCAAGCGGGTCCTGGAGCATTCCGAGAGCCTGGCGCGGGAGTGGGGCTGCCGGCGCATGCGCATGAACGTGATCCACCTGCGCTCGGAGCTGATCGCCTTTTACGAGCGGCGCGGCTACCGCCGCACGGGCGCGGCCGAACCCTTCCCGGAGCATGACCCCAAGTTCGGCCTGCCGCGGGTCAAGGGCTTGACGTTCGTGGAGCTTGAGAAGGCGCTCTGAAGGAAACGATTTGCTACTATCAGCGCGACTGCGAGGGATGCGATGGAGGATTGCCTCCCTCGGTGGAGGCGGCGAGCGCTGCTGCTGCCCCCGGCGCCTTTGATATACTTCCGGGGTCTGCGGTCGCGAAGCGGGAGGGGGCGATGATCAAGGCGATGGCGCGCGGCCTGCTGGCAGGCAGCTTCCTGGGACTGCTTGCGGGCGGCCGAGCCGCGGCGGCAGAATGGCCGGACCTCTCGATCCCCTCCCCCGAGCAGGGAGGGGGCCAGAACGACGTCGCGGTGGTGGTCGGCGCGGACCGCTATCCTTTCGTGCCGCGGGTCTCCGGCGCGGCCCGCAATGCCGACGATTGGCACCTCTATCTGACCAAGGTCCGCAAGGTGCCCGTGGGCCGGGTGCGGCTGCTGCGCGACATCGAGGCGACCTTGGAGCAGCTTCGCGAGGAGGCCGCGTGGGCGGCCAAGACGGCCAAGCCCGGCGGGACGCTCTGGTGGATTTTCATCGGCCACGGGGCCGCCAGCAAGGACGGAAAGGAGGGCATGCTCGTGGGCATCGACGCCCAGCCGCGCGTCGAGAGCCTCTACGCCCGCAGCCTGGGACAAGCCGAATTGATGCGGGCGCTGTCTCAAGGCGCGCAGGCGCGCTCCGTGGTCGTGCTTGACACGTGCTTCAGCGGCCGTACGGCCGCGGGTTCGGAACTCGTCAAGGGCCTCCAGCCGCTGGTCGTGCACATCGGCGCGGATCGGAGTTGGCCCAGGGCCGCGGTCTTCACCGCGGGCGCGGCGGACCAATTCGCGGGGCCCTTGCCGGGCACCGACCGGCCGGCCTTCAGCTACCTCCTCCTGGGGGCGCTGAGGGGCTGGGCCGACGCGGACAAGGACGGCTCGGTGACGCCCTCCGAAGCCATCGGCTACGTCCAGGAAGCCCTGCAGGCCCTGCTCAAGGACCGGCGCCAGGTCCCCGGGCTCCAGAGCGAGATGCTCGGGACGCTTGCCAGCGGCGCCCGGGAGGGTGGCCCGGACATCGGCGCCTTCGTGCGCGCGGCCGCGGCCCAGCCCGCCGAGGCGCCCGCGCCCGCCAAACCCCAGACCGCCTCCCTCGACGTGCGAGTCGAAGGCGTGCGCGGGGCCAAGGGGGAGGTGGGCGCGGCCCTCTACAACGCCAAGACCGGCTACCCCGTGCACCTCGAGCACGCCTACGAGTCGGAATGGGCCGCCCCGCAGGGACAAGACGCCGTCTCATTCCTCTTCGACTCCCTGGCGCCCGGCGATTACGCGGTCTCGGTGGTCCACGACACGAACGGCAACCGCCAGGTGGACCGGGGCATGGTCGGCTTTCCCAAGGAGGGCGTGGCCTTCTCCCAAGACTGCAAGGTGACCTTGCGGGCGCCCCGCTTCGACGAGTGCAAGTTCTCCCTGCAAGCGGGCCAAAAAATGAGAATCACCGTTCCCCTCGTCTACCCGAAGGAGTCCCGGTCCGAGTAGCGGCGATGAGGCTCCTGGCGCTGGCGCTGCTTGTCGGCGGGGCCCGGGCCGAACCACGGTTTCCGGAGATTCGCGGCCGTCTCACGTCTCCCGGCAAACCGAACTTCGGCGGGACCGTGGTCTGGCTCCGAGACGGGGGGCGCCACCCCACCGGGGGCTTCCAATTCCGGGAGGCCCAGCCTCCCGCGCCCCGGACCTGGCGCATGAGCCAGTTGAACAAGGACTTCTCGCCCCGGGTGCTCGTCCTGCGCAAAGGCGACGCGGTGGATTTCGAAAACCTCGATGCGGTCTTTCATAACGTCTTTTCCCTCGACAAGGACAATCCCTTCGACTTGGGTTACTTCAAGGGCGGGAAGCACTTCGGGGCGGACATGAAGTCCGAGCTTCCCGGACCGGTCTCGACGCTCCGGCCTTTCCCGGTCGAGGGGAAGTTCCGGGTCTTCTGCAACATCCATCCCGACATGGTGGGAACGGTCTACGTCTTCGACCATCCGTTTTTCGCCATGGGCGAGGAGAACGGCCTCTTCGCCCTGCCGGTTCCCGGAACCGGGACTTGGTCCCTGGCCGTTGATGGCCCGCGCCTCGAACGCGTCTTCGGGGCCGAGGTGAACTTCCTGGGAGCCCCCGGGGTGCTGGAGGTTCCGCTTAAAACCGGCGGGGTCCGGAAGGTGGCGCATACGCGCAAGGACGGCAAGGCCTACCCAGCCAAGGCGGGGGGCTACTGATGCGCCTGCGCCACGCCCTGGTCCTCGCGATCAACACCAGCTTGCTGGTCGTGCTCTTCGTTTTCACGGCCTGGCTGTACCGGGCCTCCCGGGACGAGGTGGTCGGGCAAGTCGGGGTCTCGCTCGAGCGAGCCGCGGCCATGACGGACCGGCTGGCCGCCCTGCGCGAGGGGGAGCTCTCGGGCATCGCCCATACGCTCTCCGGCAGTGCGTTGGTCCGGGGGGCCCTGATCACCGATGACCCCGCGACCATCGCCGACGTGCTGCGCACGATCCGGGACAACAACGGTCTGGCATGGGCGGGTGTGGCGCGGGACGGAGTCGTCATCCACGCCTCGGCGCCCTTGGGCAAGGCGAGGTCCTTGAGGGAACTGACGGCGGGTCGGCTCCTGGGACAGACCCCCGTGGCGGGGCGGGGAACCCTGGTCCTGGCCCAGGCGCCCGAGCCGGGACTGCTCTCCTCCTGGTCCCAGATCACCGACGTTGCCTATGTCCTGCGCGCCGGGGGAGGGGTCATCGCCCACAATCTCCCGTCGGAGGATTCGGGGTTGGCGGAGGGGCCCCCACCCGCGGGCGCTCCCGCGGCCGCGGGTCCCTACTACGTGCGCCGGGCAAGGCTTTTGGAAGGCAGGTTCGAGGCGCTCCTGCTGAGCCCGCGGGAGCCGTACTGGAGCGGATTCCGCAAGAGGCGCAATTCGCTCGTGGTCTTGGGCGGAGTTCTGTTTCTATTCGGCATCGGTCTGAGCGTGGCCTTCGCGGTCCTCATCGAGCGTCACGCCGCGGCCCGTCCCGACGCCTCGCCGGCTCCGGATTGGTCCCGCCTCCTCTCGGAGATCGAGGCGCTCAAGCGCCGAGTTCCTTCCCCATGAAACCCGGGGCGCGCGGCGCCGCGGCCGGCGCCCTGCGCCTGGTCTCGGCATTCCCTCTGCACTTGGCCGCGGCCTTGCTCGCGGCCCTGGTCTGCGATCTTCTCCTCACCGTCCAGCCCATGTTTCTTCGCGCCTTCATCGACCAGGCCCAGGCCGGGACCAAGGGGCTATGGGCGATCCCGAGGCTGATGCTCGCGGCCGCGGCGCTGGCCTATGTCTTTGACTTCATCTCGGTGGCCATTCGTTTTCTGCTCGAGCGGGGACTCTCCTGGCGGCTCACCCGAGCCTATCTTGAGTTCGGGAGCATGTCCCGCGCGGAGACCGCGCAGTTCGCTTTGCGCCGCGGCATTCCCAGCCTTTCGCGCCTGGCCCTGGGCCTCACCCTGGAGCTCATCCTGGCGCTCATCCGGGTGCTGCTCATCCTCGTCTGCATGGGTCTGGAGCAGGCGGCCTTGGGCGCGGTGAGCGCCGCGGTCCTGGTCCTTAGTCTCGCGGCGTCGGGCTGGGCCACGGGCCGCATCGGGCGGGTGAGCCGGACCATGGAAGTCGTGATGGAGCGGCTCCAAGCGGCCGCGGTGTCGGGCCGGGGACCCGCCCTCGGGCTCCTGAGCCGCTTCTACCGTTTCGATCGGACCCAATTCGGACTGCGGTCCGTCAATGTCTTTCTCTCGACGATCCTGTTTCGCGTCCTCCCCGTGGGGGCGCTGGGGCTCTATTTGACCGGCGCCGGCCTGAGTCTCGGGGCGCTGGCCTCGGTCTTTCTCTATTTTTCCATGCTGCGGGGACCTTACTCGGACTTGGTGGCCCTCCTTCAGGATTCCCTGGTCTCGTGGCAGGAGAGCTCCCTTTTCTCCGAGGACCTCGAGGGGGCGCTCGAGGCCCAGGCCCTGGCCGAGCGCGTGCCCGTGGGGCTGGTCTGCGACGCCCGGGGATTGCGGCGGGGCCGGGCGCTGAGCCGGGCCGGGGAAGAGCCGCGGGCGCGCGAGTACTTCGATGACATGGCCGATCCCGGACCCAAGAGCGAGCGGCTCGCGGCGCTGGCCCGGGAATCTCGGCGGGCCTCGATCCGTCTGCATTCGACCGATCCGGCGGCCGAGAGAGCCGCGCACTTTCGCCTGTCTGCGGACGGGAGGCTGTCGGTGGCTCCGGCGTGAACGAGGAGGCCTGGCTCTCGCGCCTGCTGGCGGCGTGGCTGGGGGCCTTCGGCGGCCTGCTCGCCTTCCTCTACATGCTCTTCATCGGCTGTGAAATCGGCGGCCGGACGGTCTTCGAGTTGATCGCGGGCTAGGCCGTCAGGAACCCCGCCAGGCTCTGGAACGCGGCCTGCGAGGCCGAGTAGACGTGGTCGGCGCCCAGGTGCCGGAGAATCTCGACCATCTCGTCATCGGGACAACGCACCGCGATCTTGAGCTTCGGATTCAAATGTCGAGCATGCTTGGTCACGATCAACGCGGTCTCCAGATTGTTCGAAGACACGACCAGCCGCTTGGCGGCCGCGATGTTGGCCGCGGGGAGGCAGTCGCTGGTGCGGGCGTCGTCGATCAGGACCGGCTCGCCGCGGCGCAGCAGATCGTCGACGAGCTCGCGATTCTTCTCGATGAGCACGAAGGGCTGGCCGCGGCTGAGGCAGTGTTCCACGAGTCGCGCGCCCAGGTGGGTGTAACCCACGATGATGGTGTGGTCGGAGACGAGCTTGGACATGAGGCGGCACCTCTCGGAATGATTCTCCAGCAACTCGCGCATCAAGAAAGCCATGAGAAGTCCAAAGACCACGAACTGCCCCCAGAGGGCGTAGCCCTGGCTGAAGGGGCTGGGCTGGACTTCCAGGTAAAGCGCCGACATGACGGCATGAGGCCAGGGAAGCCCGCCAAGCGATCGGTAAGCCAACGCGGCCGCGCCGAACCAGATTACGAGGGCGACGAGAATCCAGCGCAGTCGGTGCAGGGAGGCGCGCAGGCGCAGCAGGGGATGGCGCATGATTCGTGCCATGATAGCAAAGCCTGCGCCTCTAATTGATGGAAGCGCAGGCCTCGGGAAACGCTATAATCCCGGCCGTTGATGACCGAAGGGAATGGTTCGACTCCGAAGGATACTGAAGGAGAACCATGACGGCACCTGCGGCGAGCGACGAGGAGCTCATGCGCCGGTTCCAGGCCGGCGACGAAGCGGCCTTCCGCACGCTCTTCGACCGCTACGCCGCCCGGCTGGTGGGCTTCGCCTCGCGGCTCTTGAGGGACCGCGACGAGGCCGAGGACTTGGCCCAGGAGGTCCTCCTGCGGGTCTACCGGGGAAGCGCCCCGTACGACCCCCGGCGTCCCT
>CAYJXJ010000135.1:0-12772 GCA_964374095.1 uncultured Elusimicrobia bacterium | reverse complement strand
AGAGCGCGATGGACCACCAGACTATGAATGCGGCGCTCGATCCGGCGGTCTCGCGCTTCGCCGCTCGCCGGAACGATAACGAGGAAGAGGCGGAGCTCTGGCGGGGGAAGGCGCAGGCGTTTCGGAACCTCTATGGCTTCCTTAGCCAGGTCATCCCGTACCAAGACTCGGACCTCGAGCGAGCGTACGTGTTTCTTCGCCACCTTGCGGCGAAGCTGCCGCGGCGCAGGAGCGGTCCGGCGTATCAGTTCGATGACGAGGTAAGACTCGAATATTACCGCTTGCAGAAGATCAGCGAGGGCTCAATTTCGCTTCAGGACGGTGATGCCCGGCGCCTCGACGGTCCCACCGAAGTGGGCAGCGGTCTTGTGAGACCGCAGCCGGTGGCGCTCTCGCAGCTCATCGATATCGTGAACGAGCGCTTCGGGACCGACTTCAATCAGGCCGATCAGCTGTTTTTTGATCAGATGGTCGAGGCGGCGATGGCCGACGACGGCCTGCGACAGGCAGCCGCCGTGAATCCCGGTGACAAATTCGAGCTCGTGTTCAAGAACCTGCTGGAGGGGCTTTTCGTCGAGCGCATGGATCAGAATGAAGAGATCTTCGTGCGATTCATGAACGATGCGCCATTCCAGAAGGTCGTCACGGCGTGGATGGCTTCGGAGGCGTATCGACGACTACGAAGCGACCTGGGCGAAGCGGAACGGAGAACGGCGTCTCGGGTTCTGCCGACGTGGCTTCGCATCGTTAAACCCAAGCCCGAAGAGCGCTATGTCGGCTGCGTTCCGCTCGTTCCACTCATGGCCGCCGCCGGCGCCTTTGGCGACCCCCAGCATGTCGAGGACGACGGCTTCGAGTGGGTCTCCATAGAATCGCGCCATCGCCTGCGCCGTGGGATGTTCGTCGCTCAGATCGTGGGAAAGTCCATGGAGCCGGCGATTCCGGACGGCTCGTACTGCCTGTTCGCCGCGCCGGTCCGCGGGACGCGGCAAGGGAAGAACGTGCTTGTCCAGCTTCGTGACGCCGCCGACCCCGAGACTGGTCAGCGTTACACCGTCAAGCGTTACGAAAGCAAGAAGGCCCGGGAGGGCGACTCCTGGCGCCATCTAAAGATCATCCTGAACCCGGCAAATCCTGACTTCGAGCCCATCGTTCTTACCGACGCGGACGAAGGGCAACTGCAGGTGGTGGCGGAGGTCGTGGAAGTGCTGACGTCATCTGGCGCCAACAACGGGCAGCTGTAGGTACGAGTTACACGCTGAGGGCCTCCTTGCGTCGGGCCAAGGCGGCCACGCGCGGCGAACGCCGCGGCGCAGGCCCGGCCGATGCCGGAGGAGGCTCCCGTGATGAGGACGGAGCGGCCCGATTCCATGGCGTTCAATGTATAATATCAGGGCGTCATGGAAAACCAGTTCCGCCGTCCGCTCGGCTTGGTCCTCCAGGGAGGGGGAGCCCTGGGCGCCTGGCAGGCGGGCGCGATGGAGGCCTTGGAGAAGGCGGGCCTGGCGTTCGACAAGATTCTCGGTTTCAGCGCCGGGGCCCTGACGGGCGCGTCCTACGCCTTCAATCGCGTCGATGAGCTGCTCCTGCGCTACCGCGAGGCCGACCGTTTTCCGGTGCTCCAGTTCCGGCCGCGCCTGTGGCCCCTGCATCTTTTCAGCGGCAAACCCGTTTGGGACGCGACCGAGTCGGTGTGGGATGACGAGGACGCCAGGGACATGGCGCGCTGCGAGCTCATCGTGATGGGCCTGTGCCTCGACGACCGCCTGACCCGCTATTGGCGGTTCACCCCGCGCGGCGCGGACGGCTGGGACGGCCCCGTCAACGCGCGTCTGGTGGCGAGCTGCGCCATCCCGACCATCTTTCCCCCGGTCCGCATCGAGGAGGAAGGGACGACGCGGACCTACATCGACGGAGGCATTCCCGGGAAGGAGTGGATGCGCATGGACGCCCTCAAGGGATGCCGAGACGTCATCGTGCTCGAAATGGTGCGGCACGATGAGGTGGGGCTGCGCTGCTGGGGTCCGATCTCCTACTTCGACCAGCACGGCCGGGGGACCTGCCGCCGCCAGATCGACGCCGCCGTGGAAGGCGCCAAGTCCTGGCCCGAGCCTCCGCGGGTCTTTCGGGTGAGTCCCTCGCGACGCATCACGTTTACGATGCTCGACTACAAGAGCCGATACCTCGCTCCGGAAGTCGAGCGGGGCATCAACGATGGGCTGGAATTTCTGAAGAATCCGGCCCCCTTCGCCGCCGCCGTCCACCCTCACCCCGGCGCGGCCTCGCGCGGGAGCGCCCCGAACCTGACCCCCGCTCCCGCCGGTCCCTTTCCCATATATCTGGAGGGGACCGTCCCTTCCAGTAGATTGGAAAGTAACGGGCAGTGACTTCCGACCTGGACCGCCTGCGCGCGGGCACGGAGCTTGCGATCGACGCCATCGAGACCATCCGCGAGCGATTATTGGGCTGCGGCGCGGCGTGGAGCGTCGGGCCCGAATCGGGGAGCCTCCGCATGGGTCCCTGCGCGGAGTGGCTGCGGCGCGCGCGGGATTTCGTCGCGGCGGCGGGCGGCGATCCCCTGGGCTCCTTGCAGGGGGCTTTTCTCGAAGCCGACCGCGCCTGGCAGGCGATCGATCGTTGGCTGGATTCCCAGCGGAGCGGTCAGCCGTCGGGCGCCGCCCTCGCGGTGCTTCGGGATTTGGAGGGGCGCCGGCGGGAGGCTTCTCGTTTGCTCGAGGACCTGAGGCCTCGACTCGATGATTCCGGGGTCGCCGCCCTGCGCGCCCTGGCCGTGCGCGTGGAGAGCGCGGGGGAAGCCGGGTCGATCGCGGATTCGCCCCATCCGGTCGTCGATTTTTGCGGGACCCTCTTGGAGGAGGCCGCGCGCCGCGGCGCGACGGACATCCACCTCATGCCGGGAGACGGGGACGCCCTGCTCGAATTCCGGGTCGCCGGGACGCTGCGCCCGGTCTTGAGCCTGAGCGCGCACGTGGCGCGCATGCTGACGATCAGGCTCAAGATCATCGGGGTGCTGGATATCGCCAATCGCAAGACGCCGCAGGACGGCTTTGTGCCGCCGGGACGAGAGGGGGGGCTGGAAGGGACTTCCCTTGCCGTCCGGACCATGCCCATGGACGGCGGTGAAAGAGTCCATGTCCGCCTTGACGCGTCGCACCCGTCGCCCCGGGACCTGGAGTCCGCGGGTTTTTCAAAGGCCCAGGCGCGGCGCTACCGGGAGCTCTGGGCCCGGCGCGGGGGGATCATCCTCCATTGCGGTCCCGCCCATAGCGGCCGGCGGTCCGCGGCCATGGCCGCGGCGGCGGAGCTCTCCCGCGGCGGCAGGACCGCCCACGCCGCGCTCCTCTGCCCGCCCTCCGGACCGACTCCGGTCCCGGCAAGCGTGCTCGCGCCGGGGATCGGAGGCGACGGCGCGGCGGCCCTGCGCGCCCTGCGCCTGCGCGACATCGACGTCCTCGTGGTCGATGATCTCCACGACGGCCAGGTCGCCCGGCTGGCGTGCCGGGCCGCGCTGGAAGGGCGCTGGGTTTTGGGCACCCTCCATGTCACGGGGGCCGTCGGCGGGGTCTCGCGGCTCTTGGAGATGGGCATCGAGCCCTACCTGGCGGCCGGAGCCCTCGCCGGCGGCGTCGGGCATGCCTTGGTCCGCAAACTCTGCGGGGAATGCCGGCGGGAGCGGCGGGCCGCGGCCGCAGAGCTCCGCCGCTTGGGGGCGCGCGGCGGGGCCGGCCGGCTCTGGGCCGCGGGCGGCTGTGCGCGGTGTTTTCACACCGGGTATGCCGGGATGCTTCCCCTCATCGAGGTCGTCGGGGTCGGGCCGAAATTGCGCGCCGCGATACTCGCCGGCTCGCCGCTCGAAAAGCTCGAGCGGGCCGCGGGCTGGACCGGCCTGACGGGCCTGGCCGCGGCCGCGGGCCAAGCCGCCTTGGCCGGAACGATCGCGCCCGAGGACGCGTGGGGGATCTCGTGAGCGCGGTTCTGCTGGCGGTTTGGCTGGCGGCGGGAGCCTCGGCCGCGCCGAAAAATCCCGACACGCTGGTCGTTTCCGAAATCGCGGAAATGACGACCCTCGACTGGGCGTTCTCCTATGACGCCGTCAGCCAAGGCGTCCTTTTCAACGTTTACGATACCTTGATCGCCTTCAAGGGAGAGTCCCTGGAGGAGATCGCCCCGCGGCTGGCGACCCAGGTCCCGAGCCTCGCCAACGGCCTCATCTCGAAGGACGGGCGCGCCTACCGCTTTCCCATCCGCAAGGGCGCGCGCTTCCATGACGGCTCGGCGATCACGCCCGAGGACGCGCGCTATTCCCTGCTGCGCTTCATGCTGAGCGACCGCGCCGGCGGGCCGTCGGTCCTTCTGCTGGAGCCGATCCTCGGCGTCTCCTCGACGCGCGACTCGACCGGGACGGTGACCGTGGATTTCGCCAAGGCCGAGAAGGCCGTGCGGGTCGAGGGCGACGATCTGGTCATCACCCTGGACCGGCCCTTCGGACCCTTTCTCTCCGTCATGGCCCGGTGGTCGTACGTGGCGCCCAAGGCCTGGGCCGCGGCCAACGGCGAGTGGGACGGCCGCGCCGAGACTTGGAAGAGCTTCAACAACCCCGAGGCCGGGCGTTCCTATTTCCACGAGCACGCCAACGGCTCGGGGCCGTTCCGGCTGGAGCGCTGGGATAAGACCGGGCGAAGCGTGGTGCTGACCCGGTTCGACGGCTACTGGGGCAAGCCGGCGGGCATGCGCCGGGTGCTGGTCAAAGCCGTGCCGGAGTTCGCCACGCGGCGGCTCACGTTGGAGGCCGGCGACGCCGACATCGTCAGCGTGCCGCGGCCGTTCATCTCGAGCCTCCAGGGGCTCGACGGCGTGCGGATCCTGGACCGGCTGAAACGATTGGCCACGGACCCGTGCTTCTTTTTTACATTTAAGATCAACACCGCGGGGAATCCCGACGTGGGATCGGGGAGATTGGACGGCGACGGAATTCCGGGTGATTTCTTTTCGGACAAGGATGTCCGAAAAGGGCTGGCCTACGCCTTTGATTACGACGCCCTGCTTCGCGACACTTTCAAAGGTACGGCCATCCGGGCCCGGGGGGCGGTGCCCCCCGGGCTGCTGGGCTACGACGTTGATCAGCCCTTCTACAAGTTCGACATGAAGCAGGCGGAGCGCCATTTCCGCAAGGCTTGGGGGGGCAAGGTTTGGGATAAGGGGTTTCGCTTCACGTTGACCTACAACGTGGGCGGCGAGGTGCGGGAGTCCGCCTGCCAGATCCTCAAGAAGAACGTCGAGAAACTGAATCCTAAATTTAGGGTGGATTTGCGGGGGCTGGACTGGGCGGCCTTCCTTGATAAGGGCCAGAAACGGATGCTGCCGTTGTTCTCGCGGGGCTGGACCGCGGATTATCCGGACGCCCATAACTTCGTCCAGCCCTTCTACCATTCAGCCGGACGCTACCCGTCCGCGCAGGGCTACGCGGATCCCAAGCTCGATGCCCTCATCGACGCCTCGGTGCGCGAGGTCGACCCCAAGAAGCGCGCCGCCCTGTACCGCCAAGTCTTGAGGATCGCCCACGAGGAGGTCCCGACCATCGTCACGGCCCACCCCACCGGCGTGGCGGTGATGCGCGACTGGGTCCGCGGGTTCTATGACAACCCCGTCAACCTCGGCATGGACTACCGCGGGATCAGCAAGTAGTTTGGACCGCAAGAGGCGGGCCGTCAGGCTCCTCGCGGGGCTGCGCACGCTCTACCCCGACGCCCATTGCGAGCTGGACTTCAAGACCCCGCTAGAGCTGTTGGTCGCGACCATCCTTTCGGCCCAATGCACCGACAAACGGGTCAACATCGTCACCAGGTCCCTCTTCAAACGCTGCCGGACCGCGGCCGGCTACGCGGGCCTCGATCGGGCGGAGTTGGAGAGCCTGGTCCGTTCCACCGGTTTCTTTCGCGCCAAGGCGGCTTCGATCCAAGAGGCCTGCCGGACCCTGGTCGCGGAGTTCGGCGGCCGGGTGCCGCGGACGATGGAGCAGCTCCTCACGCTTCGGGGCGTGGCGCGCAAGACCGCCAACGTGATCCTCGGAACGGCCTTCGGCATATCCGAGGGGATCGTGGTGGACACCCACATGAAGCGCCTGGCCTTCCGCATGGGCCTGACCGAAGAGACCGACCCGGTCAAGGTCGAGCGCGACCTCATGGCCTGCGTGCCGCGCCGGGACTGGATCTTCTGGGGCCATGCCATGGTCTGGCACGGCCGCCGTGTATGCGCGGCCCGGAGTCCGGACTGCCCGGGCTGTCTGCTCAACAAGGTCTGCCCCCGGCGCGGCGTCTGAGCCGTCGGACAGGTTGAGTCCGGCCGAATTCGTGGACGCCTTTCGCAGGCGGCCATGAGCGGGCCCTCAGGCCCGCCTAGCGGCCGCGGCGCTTCGCGGGACCGGACTCCTGAGGGCGAAGGGACTTGTCGAGGAAGGCCCTCAAGCCGTCGGCGATGGATCGAGCCAGCTTATCCTGAAAGTCGGGGTCGAGAATCAAACTCTCCTGTTCCGGGAGGAGCAGATAGGCGGCCTCGATGAGCACCGCCGGCATGTCCGCCATCCGGACCACCAGATAGTTCCCAAAGCGCAGGCCTTCGCTGGGAATGGGCAGCGAAGCCCGGAAGGCAAACTGCATGGCGCGGGCCAACTCCAGGCTTTGGGGGTGGTAATAAAAGGTCGAGAAGCCTCGCGGTTTCTGCCGCGGGTCCACCCCTTGCGGCAGGGAATTGAAATGCAGGCTGAGAAAGACGTCCCCGCCGCTCTCGACCGCGATCTCAGGCCGTCTCTGGAGGGAGGTGGGGTCGGTCTCCGAGGCCCTGGTCATGACGACGCGGGCGCCGCGGCGTTCGATCCGCTCCTTGACGCGGCGGGCCAGGGCGAAGGCGACGTCCCGCTCCAGGGTCGCGAGTGATCCGACCGTGCCGGTGTCGGGGCCGTGACCGGGATCGAGGATCACCGTGAGGCCTTCGAAGGCCCACAGCCCGCGGCGCCGCGGAGCCTGGCGGAGGATCAGAGTGGCGCGGTCGGACTGGCGGCGCAGCGACCAGCCCCAGAGGACGGCGGCGGGGTCCAGGCGGATGAGGGCCGAGACCTTTTCGGAGGATTCCTGCTTCCACCGGACCTCGCGCACGAGCGGATCGGTTTCATCGTAGACGATCCAGTCGGTGTTGGCGCGCGTTTGGTGGAATGACACCTTGACCTCGCCTCCCGGCTCCACGCTCACCGTCGCCGGGACCGGGGCGTTGACCATGAAGTCGACCTCGGTGTGGGTCTCCGAGGAGCGCACGATGATGGTTTCGAGCCTGGCCGAGGCCGGGGGCGTCCCCTCGGGGAGGAGTTCGATGTGCTTCTCCTCGATCCAAGCCTCCTCCGGGGGCGACAGGCGGATGCGCCAGCGGTTGCCGATCCTGCCGTCCAGGAGCAGGCGGGTTCCCTGTGGAAAGAAATGGTTCATGCTGTCCTCGGGCCCGGCGCGGGCCGGGGCGGCCTTGGCGGTGACGCGCGCGACCCGCCAGAAATACCGCTCCGCGTCCACGCGGCCCGGCGCCCTGGCCTTGGCCTTTCCGGCCCGGGGATGCTCGAACTTAAACTCAACCTCTCCCCGGCGGACCGGCCGCTCCGGGTCGAGGTGGACGGCTCCGGCGTAGAATCCCCCGGGGGCCGAGACCTCCTTGGTGAACTCCGCGTAAGAGGTGCCGCCGGACGGGCCCGCGAGCTCCGGCATCTCGATGTCGTCGGTCAAGCCCTTCACCTGGAAGCGCATGCGGCCTCCGGGCCGCGCCCAGGCCGCCGCGCGCAGCCAGTCCCCGGCTTTCAGCGCCACGTGAGTGGACGGTTCTACCGGCAGGATCTCGGCCCGCTCCCCGGCCGGGGGGCCCGTGGGGGCCGCGATCGGGATATCGCGCCGGACGGCGGCCGACGACTCGCCGACCGTGAGCAGGACCGACACGGTGAAGGTCCCGGGCTGGACTTCCAGGGTCTTGAGGAACTGGCCCTGGGTCGTGTAGTCCACGCCGAGCCCGTTGATCGTCAACGTTCCGGTGGCGGGGGCGATGTGCCCGGCGGCGAAGAGGCGCCGGACCGGGCCGAAGCTCTCGCCGGCGCCCGGCTGGATGAGATGGATGACGGGCGGCGGGACCGCCGTCGTGGTGCTGGCCTGCGGCGGCTCGGCCGCCGCCGCCGCGGTCATGGCCGCCAGAAGGATGGCGACGGCGCGACGGTACGGGCGTAGAGTTCGAGGACTGAGGATCATGGTCAACGGAGCCAGGTGGTCATCGTCCGGGAGTATCACCTCGGGGTCTCCTTGCGGGCGACCGCGATGGAGCCCAGAAATTTTCGGATCGGCTCGGTGTAGAGCGGCCCGCTCTCGAGGAAGCCCTCATTGTGGTCGCCCTTGAGCTCGGCGAAGGCCTTGGGCTCGGACGCGGCCGCGAAGAGGCGGCGCCCCATTTCAAAGGGGACGATGTCGTCCTGGGGGCTGTGGAGCACGAGGACCGGGGCGCGCACGCCGGGGAGCTTGGCGAGGCTGTCGTAGCGGAAGCGCGCCAGCCGGGCCAAGGGGAGCCAGGGGAATACCGCGCGCGCCATGTCCGGGATGGACGTGAAGCACGACTCGAGGATGAGGCCCGCGCCTGCGTGTCGCAGGGCCAGTTCGGCCGCCACCGCGCCGCCGAGCGACTCTCCCATGAAAACGACCCGGCCGGGGTCGAGCCGGCGTTGGTCGGTGAGCCAGCGGTAGGCGGCTTCGCCGTCCCGGTAGGTGCCCTGCTCGCTCGGGCTTCCGGTGCTGAGGCCGTAACCCCGATAGTCGTAGAGGAGCACCGAGGCGCCCGCCTCGCGCAGGAGCTTGAGCTTATCCATGCGGTGGCTGATGTTGCCGGCGTTGCCGTGGGAGAGCAGGACCACCGGGCTTTCGGGTTTCAGCTCGACGAACCAGCCGTGGATCATCGGTCCATCGCCGGCGGGAACCCGGAACTCCTCGAACTTGAGGCCGAGGGCGCCGGGATTGGCGTCGAGCCGGCGGCTCGGGAAATACATGTTGGCCTTCTCGAACCAGCGCAGGCCCAGCCACGCCGCGCCCAGGACCAAGGCCGCGGCGACGAGCGTCTGCATCGCTCCGGTTCCGGTCAATTCACTCCCCCAGAATCTTGACCACCACGCGCTTGCGCCGGCGGCCGTCGAACTCGGCGTAGAAGACCTGTTCCCAGGGGCCCAGGTCGAGCTTGCCCTTGGTGACGGGAAGCGTGGCCTGATAGCCCATAAGGGTGCGCTTCAAGTGGGCGTCCCCGTTGTCCTCGCCGGTGCGGTGGTGGCGGTAGTCGGCCACCGGGGCCAGGCGCTCCAGGAGGTCCATCAGGTCTTCTTTCAAGCCCGGCTCCTCGTCGTTGACCCAGATGCCGGCCGTGATGTGCATGGCGCTGACGAGGCAAAGGCCTTCGGCGATGCCCGACTTGGAGACCAACCCCTGCAGCGCGTCCGTGATATTGACCAGGGCGCGGCGCTGCGGGGTCTCGAACCAGAGGTATTCGGTGAGGGACTTCATGCCCCCATGGTATCAATTCTCATGGCAGGGTATTGACGAGAGTGCCGAGCCGGCGGAAGTCCTCGTCGAACGAAAAAACGTGCCGGAGGCCCCGCTTGCGGAGCCAGGCGAAGGACGTGCGGTCCGCGAGGGTCGGCCTTTCGGGCGGATTCCGCGGCGAGGGCCCTTTCCGCCGCTCGTCTGACGTAACCGGCGATGCGGGTCCCCCGGCGCCATCGCATCGGGTCAGGTCAAGGATTCGAGAAAGGCCGTGTCGATGACCTCGAAGCGTCGGACCGGCCAACGCTGCGAGGCCTGCGTCCTCTGCCAGCGAGCCTGCAGATCCCGCAACAGGCCCGCCCGCTCGGGCGGGGCGATGGGGCGGAATTTCACTTCAGTGACGACCACGCCGGAGCCGGGCGGGTCACCCGTCCGGCTCGGCCGGACGAGATCGAACTCGCCGCTCCTCTCCCAGTACCGCCTCCCATCTGGAAACTCCGACCGGACGAAGTCCTCGAATACGCCGGAGGCATGCTGATTCAGCAGCGACCGCCTCATGGCCTCCCGATGCGAGCGCCAACGGCTCCTATGCGGTGAATAGACCTGGTACCAGAAGCGCAGGCTCGGATCGGCGATCGTGTAGAGCACGTTCTTCGGGTTGCGCGCCGACTGCCCGAGTGGAACATCTCGAAGCAGGAATCCGCAGTCCAGCAGGGCGTAGAGCACTTTCGCCAGTTGGGTCTGCGGTACCCCGAGCCTGGCGGCGATTTCAGAGGGCTTATGGGCGCCGCGTCCGACCGCTTCCAAGGCGCTGATGGAGCTCGTTCCGCCGATCTGCTCGTCCGCCAAGAGCCGGCGAGGCTCGTTTTCCATGTAGGAAGCGTAGCCGAAATAGAGGCTCTCGGCGGCTCGCGGCGGCGCCCGATCCCGCCCAATCAGCTCCCAGTACTTGGGGACCCCGCCGACCAGCGAGAACAGCCGGAAGGAAACCGCTTCGCGCGTTTTGAGCGAAAGGGCGCGGCAGAAATCCCGGTACCCCATCGGCAGGACATTCAAGACGACCCGGCTTCTTCCGTAGAGCGGGGCCGCTTCATTGAGCAGGGCGCTGTGCATCATGCGTCGGCTCGACCCGCAGAGAACCAGGAGCAGGTTCCTCCGGGGGCGATGGTCCCACCAGCGCTGCAGCCGGCTCGGCAGCGAAGGATCGGCCTGCACGAGGTAGGGAAACTCGTCTATGCAGAGCACGATCCGGCCCCGCTGATGATCGATGATCGAAAACAGCTCTTCCCAGGTCCGCGGGGCCACGGGGGCCTCAAGGCCCGTCTTGATGTCTTGAAAGAGTTGTTCGAGTTGGAGGGGGGCCCCGCCTTCCAGGGCCTGCGCGTAAAGCCCGCGATGCCGCGAGAGCCAGCGCGCCAGGAGCCGGGTCTTGCCGACCCGCCGCCGGCCGTAGACGACCGCCAGGCCTCCGGAGGCGCGCAGGCGCTCTAAGGCCGCCAGTTCCTTCTCTCGATTCACGAAACCGCCTTTCATGTCCCAAGAACAGGATAGCCGAAATAATTATCCTTGTCAAGGATAATCCTAGGGATGGATAATTGCCCTCCCCTGCCGCCTCAGGGGGGCCGGCGCCGCCGTGAAGAATCGGTCGATCCCGTCGGGGAGTCGCGGCGTGATCGTCCGCGCGGGGGCGCCTTGACAATATGTACGGTTGATGGTACACTTTCACTATGGACAAGATTGTTGGGATCGTGCAGGCTCGAAGTTCCTTGCCCTCCATTCTCAAAGAGGTGGCATCTGGAAAGCGGTACGTGATCACGCAGCGTTCGCATGCGCGTGCCGTCATCATCAGCCCGGAGGAACTGGAAACCCTGGAGATCCAGGCTGACAAGACCCTGCTCGAGGATATCAGAGCGGCCAAGGAAGATATCCGGAAGGGTCGAGTCATCCGAGCATCGAGCTATTTTTCCAAAAATAAGAGATAGGATTGGAGCTATTTCTCACCCGCCGGTTTACGAGCCGGTTCGAGAAGCTGCCCTGCTCCATACGGGACCACGTGCGCGCGGCGCTGGATGAGATCGCCCAATCCCCGCTCGGAGGAAAGCGTCTATCGGGAAACTTGGAGGGGGAATTCTCTTGGCGGGTTGGGCGTTACAGGATCATTTACACGATCGAAGGCAACCGCGTACTAGCGGAGACCGTGGGACATCGGAAGGAAATCTACCGGTAGGGAACGATTCCGCTGTTTAGCGTCAATACCCGCCTGTGCCGAGAAGATTTCGCCCGGGGGAGGCGCCGCTGGGAGTGTTTCAACAGTCCCACCGAGGATACAGGCCGCCGCGAGGGCCGTCAACACAGCCAGCCTCACGATGAATGTCTCCCGCCCGTCAGTTTAGGGAAGTCCCAAGCGCGGTTGCCAAGGGCTCGAATTTACCGCTTCCACTTGATCGTGCAGCCGATGGCATGGGTCTCGGCGACGCGGGGGGACTTGCCGGACACGAGGTCGTCCAAGGCGTCGCGCAGGAAGCGCCGCGTGACGTCCTGGGGGCGCTCCCAATTGTCGTCGATCTTGCCGGTGTAGGCCAGCCGCCGCGACGCATCGAACACGAAAAGGTGGGGGGTATGGGTCGCGGCATAAGCCCGCGCCGTAGCCTGGGTTTCGTCGCGCAGATAGGGGAAGTTGAACCCTTTCTGCTTGGCCCTCAGCACCATTTTCTCGAAGCTGTCCTCGGGGTAGTTGACGTCGTCGTTGGAGTTGATGACGGCGAAACTGACGCCGCGGTCCTTGTAGTCGGCCTGGACGGCGATGATGCGATCCTCGTAGGCCACGACGTAGGGGCAGTGGTTGCAGGAAAAAACCACCACGAGGGCCTTGGCGTCCTTGAAATCGGACCGGGAATGGTCGCGGCCGTCCGTGCCTTTAAGCTTGAAATCTGGGGCCGGGTCTCCGAGTTTCATGGGATCTCCAGGCGCCGGGCCTTCGCGCTCCAGACGAGCGCGCCGTGGCGCCACTCGAACATCGTGGCCTTCTCGTAGGGGACGGTCACGTGGTGGAGCGTGCGGCCCAGGCCCTGGTAGACGAGCTCGAGGTAGCCGTCCTTCCCGTCCCAGCCGGGAAAGCGGCGGAGCGCGAGGCCGCCGTTCGAGAAGTCGCGGCGCTGGACCATGCCGACCGTGATCATGCTCTCGCCGTGGTTGCCGCGATTGACGCC
>CAYJXJ010000134.1:0-12887 GCA_964374095.1 uncultured Elusimicrobia bacterium | reverse complement strand
GCGGGGCAAGCCGCCTCGGGCCGAATCGTCGGCGGGCCAGTCTCAGATTGTGGGGGCGGCACAAAAGCCGAATATTGGCCGCGTCGTCGGACTTGACCGCCGCGGGTATGCGGCGGGAGCGCGGCCGGCCCTTGGGCTTCGCGCCGTCCCGCGGCGCGGATGGGGCCGCCGTCCCCGTAGCATTCCAATCAATCACAGGCAGGGACTGTCCCGCGGCGCGGGTCGGAGGGCGGCCGAGCCCGCCTTCCGGAGGGGGCGGCGGCCGGCGTTTCGCCGCCAGCCGGTCCGGATCGATGCGGTCCAGGAGCTTGCCCACGGCCTCCTTGAGGAGGTCCTCCAGGCGCCCCGACGGAAACTTGTGGCGGCGCAGGCGGCGCAGCCGCTCGACCATGGCGAGAAACTCATCATCGGCGGTGAATGCCAGCCGGATTCTCGAAGGCGGCGGCAGAATCTGGATCCCGCCGGAGCCGGGAGTCTCCGGAGCGCGGGAAGCCGGATCCGGGGGCGAGGCGGCGCTCGCGGGCGGCGGGAGGGGGACCGGCAGGCGGCGGATCATGTCGCGCTCGGGCGCGCCGGCCGCGCCGCCCAGGCTTGAAACGAGCGCCAGCACTTCGCGCTTGCACGCTCCGGAAGCCTCCGTCAGCAGCCGGTCGCAGTTGTCGGCATCCAGATAGGGATAGAGCCGCATGACGGCGTCGAGGTGGAGCGCCCCGGACCTGAGGTCGGCCAGCACCCTCGGGAACTTCCGCGCCGCCCGGGCGGCGCGGATGCGCAGGAATGCCGCGGCCTGCGAATACCGCAGTCTGCCGGTGCAGTAGTCAAAGAGCGACGCATAGCCGCTGTCGAG
This sequence comes from uncultured Elusimicrobia bacterium, assembly GCA_964374095.1. Lineage (GTDB taxonomy): Bacteria > Elusimicrobiota > Elusimicrobia > UBA1565 > UBA9628 > CAYJXJ01. The sequence continues at coordinate 12,040 of CAYJXJ010000134.1, read as the reverse complement.
CGCGATTTCCCGCCTGTCGGCCTCGGCCAGGTGTGCGACGATCTCGGCGACGTTCTCGCGCTCCTGGGATGCCAGGGCCTCCAGGCGGGCCGCCAACGCCGCATCGGTCAAGGGACTCAGGCTCATGCCATCGATACGAGCGACCCCCCCAAAAAGTTCCCGAAATAATACGCCCCCGGCGCTCTCCACGGGGGAGGGGGGCGATCGGACTTGGGCCGCCGTGAGCACCTGCGTCCGGACGCAGGTGCTCACGGGGGCAAGTCGCCGCCGGCTCGACGCTCAACAATCTGCCTACAATCTTTCAGCGCACCCGGTTGCGCCGGCGGGAGCCAAGCTCCGCCGCCACGCGCTGGTCATTCTGGTATGATGGTCCAGGTGTCCAAACAAGGCGTCTTGAGATGCGTTAAGTGCCGGGCCGAGTTCCGCTGCGGTCCCGAGCCGGGAGCGGAGAAATGCTGGTGCGCCGACCTTCCCCTCGTCATGCCGGTCACCGACGAAGGCTGCCTGTGCCCGCCGTGCCTCAAGGAGGCGGTGCGCGCGCGCCTCTCGGCCAAGAGCCCGCCCTAAGCCAAGTGCCCGCCATCGGCCTTTGCGCCGGCTGCCGCCACGCCAAGGGGCTGCGCACCAAGGGCGGCTCCGATCTCGTCTTGTGCCGCGTGTCGGAGAGCGATCCTCGGTTCCCCAAGTATCCCAGAGTGCCGGTCCTTGAATGTCCCGGGTATCGGGCGAAGTCCGAACTCTAAGGCCGCGGATGGGATTTACTCCCAGCGCTGGGAGTCAATCGGCTTGGCTAGGGAAAGACCGCCAAGGTCCGGCCTTCGGCCGTGCCCAGCAGGGCGGGGGTCTGCTCGCGGTTCTGGCGGCGTCCTTCCTCCTGGACGCGGGGCTTCACGTAGTCGAAGAGCCCCTGGACGGTGAGCCGGCCCTGCCGGTCCTTGGCCCCGCCCCCCAGGCCTTTGAGGAAGTGGTAGGTGAAGGCCCCGTGTCCGGCTTCGTCGAGCGAGCCCGTGATCTGCTTGCCGGAGGCGGCCGCAAAGACCGTCAGGACGGCGTCCGGGACCACGCCTTCGTCGATCTTCGCGACGAGGGGCCGCGCCCCCTTGGGGAGTACGGAGCGGCCTCCCGCGCCTGAAAAGCAGGCGTCGAGCGCGACGATCACCTCGCGCGCCCGGAGCTTCTGGAGGGAGGCGTAGAGGCGCTTGAGGGAAATCGCGCTCGATTCGAGGAACATGGGATCCGCGTCCCACGGCACCAGGTATGGCTCCCCGGTGGCCGGCTCGGGCGCGCCGTGTCCCGAATAGTAGAAGAAGACCGTCGAGTCGGGGGAGATGTTGCGGGGGAGCCACTCGTCGAGATAGCTCCGCAGGCCCGAGAAGGTGGCTTGGGCGCCGTTGAGGTGGATGATGTTCTTGTCCGGGTAGCCCAGCGCCAGCAGATGCCGCCGCACGGCCTGGCCGTCGCGCTCCGCGTAGGAGGCCTCGGGGAGCTTCGCATAGCTTTCGATGGATGCCACCAGGGCGTAATCCCGGGGCCGGGCCGCGAGGGTGTGCTGGGGGAAATCAACGTCGGAACGCAGGTCCTTGCGGCGCGGGGCCTGCGCCGCCGGGGCGTCGTCCAGGCGCGCCAGGGCCTGCGCCGCCTGAAGCGAGACCGCCCGTTCCAAGACCGGGACCATGACGGAATGCCCCCGGCTCCTGGCCTTGTCCGCGTCCGCCCGGCCGATCGTGGCGCCGCGGGAGATCAGCAGTTCAAGCATCGGGAGATGCCCCCCTTCGATCGCGCAGTTGACCGCGCTCTCGCACCCGACGGTCATGGGCATGCGCGGGCAGCGCTGGTTGACGTCGGCGCCGCCGTCCAGCAGCGCCTTGGCCGCCTCCACTTTTCCGCGCAAAGACGCGAAGAGCAGCGGCGACATCGCCCCGTAGTAGGGGGTCATCGAGACATCGTCCGGGTCGGCGCCGCGGTCCAGGAGAGCCTTGACGCGGGCCGCGTTGCCGCCGCGGGCCGCGCGCAGGAGGCTGGAGCCGCAGCCGGAGAGGCACGCCGTCAGGATGACGGCCGCGGCGAGTCCCAGGAGCCCCCGCCGCATGGGTCAGGCCTTGGCGAGCTGCTCGAGATCGAGCGCCGTGGCGACCAGGCGCGAGACCGTGGTCAGGGTCCGGCCGATCTCCTCTTGGACTTCCTTGGCCGGAGCGGCTTGGGGATGGAAGACCAGCACGCCGAGGTTTCCCTGCCGTCCCACGAGAGGCGCGTAGAAGGTCGGGCCGTCGGTCCAGCCCCCGGTCGTGCCGCCTTTGGCGTGGGCCCATTGGGCCACGGCATCGAAGCCGAAGTCTCCCCGGGACGCGCTCATCTCGACCTTGGCGCCGGAGGCGTCGCGGAGGTAGGCGGCCGCCGACCACGGGCCGTCCAGGTGGGGGAGGACGCGGTCGAGGGCGTGCCCTAGGAACTCGGGGGCGGGCTTGCCCCGTTCCAGCAGGAGTCCCGAGAGGTCGAAGTGCAGGGTGAGTTCGTTGGAGGTCCGCCGCAGGCGCATGGACAGGATGTGCACGAGCTCGGCGAAGAACTGCACCGCCTGCTGGGGGTTGGATTTGACCCAGCGGCTGAGGTCGCCGCGGAAGAGCTCGAATATGACTCCCGCTCCGATCGCCTTGGCGCTGGCCGAGCGCGTCGCCTCTTCGATGAGGGCCATCTCGCCGAAGAACTCCCCCGGGCCCAGGACGGCCAGGTCCTTGAAGGTGTCGCCCGCCACGCGCCGGGTGATGCGCATCTGGCCGCTGGAGACGAAATAAAGGCTCATGCCCGTGGAGCCTTCCTCGAAGACCGTTTCCCCGTCCTTGAGCTCCCGGGGACGCAGGAACTCGGCCAGGGCCGTCAACTGCCGGTCCGGGATCTGCTTGAGGATGGTGAGGCCCTTGAGGCGCCGGATCTTCTCGTCGTATTGCATGAGGGGACCTAGGTCCGGCCGGCTTCCGTCAGGGTCTCGCGAAAGACCTTGTAGAACTGGTCGTTGTCGGCCATGGCCTGGCGGGTGATCGCCTCGATCTTGTCGAGCTCCCGCTCGGCCACCACGAAGTTGACGCTCTTGGCGAAGGCCATCATGTGGTCGATGGTCCGGAAGGTCTTGCCGACCAATCCGATGCACATGTGGCGCCGGTGGGCCATGGCCATGGGCCGGAGCGCCGTGTGGACCGGGTTGCCCTCCGCGGAGCCGCCGTACTCCTCGTGGAGGAGCAGCAGCTCGTATTTGTTATGCCCGAGGCGGCGCAGGGCCTCATCGCCCTTGGCGGGGACGTGGACGGTGAAGCCCAGGGCTTCCAGGGCGGCCTTCGCCGCGGCCTGCTGCTGCGGCGAATCGAAGCAGGCCATGGCCAGGCGGCGGTCCCCGACGAATTCTTCCTCGACGTGGGGCGTCGCGGGCTCCGGGGGATGGTGCCGGGGAGCGGCCGGAGGGGCGGCCGCTCCCTGCGGGAGAGGAGAACCGTTGCCCGCCGGCGCGGGCGTCGCCGCGGTCAGCGGGATGTCGATGGGCTGTTGGCACTTCGGGCACTGCACCCTGATCGCGGGCACGTTCTTGGGGATGTTCTCATCGGGAATGGCCATCCGGGTGGAGCAGGATTGACAGGTGATTTCCATGGCGTTCTCAGACCTCCGCGGGCTTGGGTTCGGGTTCCGGCTCTTCTTCGATGGCGAGGCCCTCGATCTCGGTCGTCTTCTCGCCGCGGGTCTGCTTGACCTTGTCGATGCCGCGCTGGACGATGGCTTTGCGGGTCGCGTAGGTCTCGGCGTCGGCGGCGGTCACCAAGCGCTCCTCGAAGGCCTTGAGGAGCGCCTGGTCGAAGGTTTGCATGCCGAAGGGGAGGCTGGCCTCCTGGATCTCGTAGAAGGTCTTGCCCTCGCATTCGCCCTGCAGGATGGACTCTTTGGTGCGCATGTTGTTGCCGAGGATGTCGTGGATGGCCAGGCGCCCGCCGCCGATCTTGGGGACCAGCCGCTGGCCGACGATCCAGCGGATGGTCTCGGCCAGGCGCTGGCGGATCTGCTTCTCCTCCTCCTGCTCGAACATGCCGACGATGCGGTTGATGGTCTGTCCGGCGTCGATGGTGTGGAGCGTGCTCACCACCAGGTGTCCCGTCTCGGCGGCCTTCATGCCGAGTTCTACGGTCTCCCGGTCGCGCATCTCGCCCACGAGTATGACTTTCGGGGCCTGGCGCAGGGCCGCCCGCAGGCCGTTGGCGAAGGCATCGAAGTCTCCGCCGAGCTCGCGCTGGTTGAAGGTCGCCTTGATGTTGATATGCACGAACTCGACCGGGTCCTCGAGGGTCACGATGTGGATGGATTTGGTCTCGTTCAACTCCCGCAGGAGGGCGGCCAGGGAGGTGGACTTGCCGCTGCCGGTGCCTCCGGTCACGAGAATGAGCCCGTTTTTCTCCGAGGTCATCTTGTAGAAGGCTTCCGGCAGCTTGAGGTCCTTGAGCGTGGGGATGACGGTCTCCAGTTTTCGCAGGACGATCGAATAGCTCCCGCGCTGGGAGAAGATGTTCACGCGGAAGCGCGCCTTGCCCTCCAGGTAGTAGGAGCTGTCGCAGGATCCCTGTTCGAGGAGGGACTTGGAGAGGCGCCGGTTGCTCTGAATGAGGTTGAGGGCAAAAACCTCGGTTTGGAAGGGGGTGAGCTTGCCGATGGGGGGCTCCATGGGCACTTCCGTCAATTGTCCGGAGGTTTCCACCTGCAGGGGCCGGTCCACCGAGACGTTGAGGTCGGAGACGTTGGGGAAGGTGTAGAGCATCTTCTCCAGCATGTAGTCGATCTGGGCTTTTCTCATGGGGGTCTCCGGGTCAGCCGAAATAGTCCGGCGGCGGCGCCGGCAGGAGCGGCAGGAACTTGGTCTTGTCGATGCACTTGTCGAAAGCTTCCTCGGGGCTGATCATTTTCTTCTTGAGAAGGTCCTCGATGGCGTCGTCCAAGGCGACCATGCCCTGCTTCTTGCCGGTTTGGATGGTCGAGGGGATCTGGTAGGTCTTGCTCTCGCGGATCAAGTTGGAGACGGCCGAGGTGCAGACGAGGATTTCCAGGGCGCAGCAGCGGCCTTTCTTGTCGATGCGCTTGAAGAGGTTCTGGGCCACCACGAGCTTGAGGCTGGTGGCGAGGGTGTTGCGGATCTGGCCTTGTTCCTCGTGCGGGAAGACCTCGATGACGCGGTCCACGGTCTTGGCGGCGCTGATCGTGTGAAGGGTCCCAAAGACCAAGTGCCCCGTGGCCGCGGCCTCGATGGCCAGGCGGATGGTTTCGAGATCGCGCATCTCCCCGACGAGTATGATGTCGGGGTCCTGGCGGAGGGCCCCCTTGAGCGCGGCCCCGAAGGACCGGGTGTTGCGGCCGACCTCGCGGTGATTGACCAGGCAACTCGCGCTCTGATGCACGAATTCGATGGGGTCCTCGACGGTGATGATGTGGTCCTTGCGGTGGTGGTTGGCGAAGTCCATGATCGCGGCGAGGGTGGTCGACTTGCCGCTGCCCGTGGGGCCGGTGACGAGGACCAGGCCCTTCCGGTACATCGCCGCCTGGGTGAGGATGGGCGGAAGCCCCAGTGCCTCGGCGGAGAGCACCTTCTGCGGGATCTGCCGGAATACCGCCGCGCAGCCGTTCTTCTGGTTGAAGAAGTTGGCGCGGAAGCGCGCCAGGCCCGGGATCTCGTAGCCGAAGTCCACGTCGCCGGTTTCCTCGTATTGCTTGACCTTGATCTCGGGGGCGATCTCGTAAAGCATTTCCTTCAGCTTGTCGTTCTCGAGCACGTCGTACTTGATCCGGTGCATCTCGCCGTGGAGGCGCACGATGGGCTGTTGGCCGGCGACCAGGTGCAGGTCGGAGGCTCCCTGGTCGAACATCAGTTTGAAGAACGCGTCGATCTTGGCCATGGCTGTTGTCCCCGCGTCAGTTCAGGAAGGCCACCCCGGAGGCGACAAAGGAAACCGTCGTGAGCGGCGTCTTGATCTTTCGCATTTCGTCGCGGCCGGCGCCTTCGTCCTTAAGGAAGTGCCGCTGGTCGCGGACCGAAACCGTCTCCCGCGAGGCCAAGCCCTGGGCCCGCACCCGGCGTCCCAGGGAGCCCTTGGGCAGAAAGAAGGCGTAGTCCTTGAAGGTGATCCGGATCTCGCGGTCCCCGTCGGAGAGGACCATCCAGCAGCCCTTCTTGGCGCAGACCTTGCGGGCCGTTCCTTCGAGTAGGATATCGCGGCCCTCGAAGGATTCCGGCCTCTTGAGGAGTTCGGCCAGCGGTGTCGCGGCCGAGAGGGAGGGCGGGATTCCGAACGGTGCCGGGGTTTCGCTCCCGGCGAAGGCGGAGGGTTGGAGGGCGGCGAGGAGGAGAAGCCAGCGCATCGAAGAGTACCGATTCTAGCACACTGGGGAGCGCCGAAGGCAAGACATGCGAATGGGCGCGCGCCTTGACCGCAGCGCGGATGAGCTACCTCCAGCGCTGGAGGCAGCCATCCACCCGCGCGGCCTCGAAGCGTCTGTCTCTGGCAGCCGCTCCTCATAACTGGTAAGATGCGGACGCGGCCCTTCCTTCCGGAGGGGCTTTCTTTTGTCGACCCGGCATGATCACGTTGACCGACGTCCACAAATCTTTCGGGGGCCAGACCCTGCTGCGGGGAGCCTCCCTCCAGGTCAACAAGGGCGACCGCTTCGCCCTGGTCGGCCCCAACGGCTCGGGCAAGACCACGCTCTTCAAGATCCTGATGGGCGCCGAGGAGATCGACGGCGGCCGCCTGACCATCAAGCGCGGCGCGACGGTCGGCTATCTTCCCCAGGAGAACGCTCCCAGCTCCCCGAAGACCGCGCTCGAGACGGCGCTGGAGGATTTCGAGGACCCCGACGGCCGGCTCACCGCCCGCGCCAAGGCCATGCTCATGGGCCTGGGCTTTCGGGTCACGGACTTCGACCGCCCGCTCGATACCTTGAGCGGCGGCTGGGCCATGCGCGTGGCTTTGGCTCGTCTGCTGCTGCAGGAACCCGACCTCCTCCTGCTCGACGAGCCGACCAACCACCTCGACATCGACGCCCTGTTCTGGTTCCAGAGCTACCTGCAGTCCTACGTGGGGGGCGTGCTGATCATCTCCCACGACCGGGCCTTCATGAATTCGGCGTGCCGCGCCACGGTGAGCCTGCAGGAGCAGACCCTCCGGGTCTATCACGGGAACTACGAGCATTTCGTCGCCGAGCGCCAAGCCGAGCGCGAGCGCCTGGAATCGGCGTGGCGGCGCCAGCAGGAAGAGATCGCCAAGATGCAGGACTTCATCGACCGCAACCGCGCCCGTGTCTCCACCGCCAGCCGCGCCCAGAGCATGATCAAGAGGCTTGAGAAACTCGATCGCATCACGCTCCCCGTGGACGCCAAGACCGTCCGGATCCGCTTCCCCCAGCCGCGGCGGGTCGGGGTTCGGGTCCTATCGCTCAAGGGCGTCGATAAGTCCTACGGGGACGTGAAAGTCTATCAGGGGCTGGACTTCGACCTCGAGCGCGGCTGGAAGGTGGCATTCGTGGGCCATAACGGCGCGGGGAAGTCCACTTTGCTCAAGGTGCTCGCCGGGGTGATCCCGATCGACGCGGGCGAGCGCATCGTCGGCGGGGACGTCAAGGTGGGCTACTTCTCCCAGCACCGGGAGGGACAGCTCGAGCCCGGCAAGACGGTGCTGCAAGAGGCTCTGGGGGCCGATCGTTCCAATCCCGAGCTCTTGGTTCGCACGGTGTTGGGGACGTTCCTGTTTCCAGGCGACACGGTGCATAAGCGCGTGGAGGTTTTGAGCGGCGGCGAGAAGAGCCGCCTCTCCCTGGTCAAGCTCCTTCTGGCTCCTCCCCACGTCCTGCTCATGGACGAGCCCACCACCCATCTCGACATGCCCAGCGTCGAGGCCCTGATCAAAGCCTTGAAGGCCTTCGAGGGCACCATTTGCTGCATCAGCCACGACCTCTACTTTCTCAACGCCCTGGCCGATCATGTCGTCCACATTGACGCGGGGAAAATCGCCTTCTATCCGGGAGACTACGAGTACTTCAAACGCCGCCAAGCCCAGTGGCACGAGGAGAACCCGCGGGCCGTGGCCATACCGGTCGTCGAGAAGAAGACCAAGGCCGCGCTTCCCCCCGACCCGCGCCGCGAGGCCAAGCGGCGCGACAAGCTCGAGACCGAGCTCCGAGAGCTGCACGTCCGCCTCGAGGAACTGGCTGCCCGGCTCGCCGATCCGGCCCTCTACGCGGACTTCGCCAAGGTTCAGGAGATCGGCACGGAGATGGAGAGGGTGCAGGGGCTAATCCAGGCCAAGGAAGTCGAGCTGGCAGGCTGAGGTCTTCGTTCCTACTCCCAGCGCTGGGAGTAAACGCGAGCTTCAGCGGATGATGTCCCCCCGAACAAGGCACAGGGAGACGCCCGCGACCACGAGCCACAAAAGCACGCCCTGCAGGAGCGGCCGCGGCCCCTCCGACAACTGCCGCGCGGCAGTTGTCGGTCAATCGGACCGGCGCCGTGCCGAGGAGCGTTTGGGACGATAGCCCCCGGCCCGCGGCGAAGGAATATGGTGGACGTGATCGCCGAGATCTTTCCGCGCGCGGGCGCGTCGCGCTTCCAGCGCCTCGCGGGGAGGGGCATCGGGGATGAGGCAGTCACGGCCGGGGCCGATCAAGTCCTTGCGGCCGGCTCGGAGCAGGGCCTCGCGGACCTCGAAGTAATTCTCGGGTTTGAAAAACTGCAGGAGGGCGCGCTGGAGCTTGCGGTCCCGGAGGTTGCGGGCGATGGGCATGGCCGCCCCGGTTTCGGGGTCCCGGCCCGTGTAGTACATCGCGGTCGCGACATCGAAGGGCGCGGGGATGAAATCCTGCACCTGGTCGGGCTTATACCCGTTGCGCTTTAGGAAAATCGCCAGGTCGATCATCTCCTTCAAGCCCGAGCCGGGGTGGCTGGCGATAAAGTAGGGGACGAGGAACTGCCGCTTGCCGGCCTTCTTGTTGGCCGCCTCGAACTGGGCCGCGAAATCCTCGAAGGTGTCGTGGGTGGGCTTCTTCATGGCGGCGAGCACCCCGGGATCGACGTGCTCCGGGGCCACCTTGAGCCGGCCCCCGACGTGATGCGCCGTCAACTCTTCCATATACTCGGGCGAGAGGCGGGCCAGGTCCATGCGGATGCCGCTGGCAACGAGCACCTTGTCGACGCCGGGTACCTTCCGGGCGTCCTTCATGAGCTGGGTGAGCGGGCCATGGTCGGTGCCGAGGCACTTGCAGATCGTGGGGCTCACGCAGGAGAGGCGCTTGCAGATCTTCTCGATCTCGGGCTTGGTACAGCGCATCTGATACATGTTGGCCGTCGGCCCGCCGATGTCGGAGACCGTGCCCTTGAAGTCCCGGTCCTGGCCCATGGCCCCGAGCTCGGCCAGCACGCCCTCCCGGGAACGGGACTGGATGGTGCGGCCCTGGTGGGCGGTGATCGAGCAGAAGGTGCAGCCCCCGAAACAGCCGCGCATGAGCGTGACCGAATCCTTGATCATCTCAAAGGCCGGGATGGGCTCGCGGTAGGCGGGGTGAGGCCTGCGGGTGTAGGGCAGGCCGTAGTAGTAGTCCATGCGTTCCTGGCTGACGGGGAGTTGGGGCGGGGTCTGGACCACGGCGCGCGCGCCGTGATACTGCACGAGGGTCTTGGCGTTGAAGGGGCTGGTTTCGCGGTGGATGAGATGCGTGGCTTTGAGGAACTTATCCTTGTCGGTCTTGACGTCCTCGAAGGAAGGGAGCGTCATCACGCCCTCCGTGGGCGGCGTCTCGCTGGCGCCCAAGGCATAGGCCACGCCGCGCAAATCCCGCAAATCCTTGACGCCGCCTCCCGCGTCCAAGCGACGGGCGATCTCGAGAATGTTTTCCTCCCCCATGCCGTAGGCCACCAGGTCGGTCTTGGAGTCGAGCATGATGGCGGGACGGACCGTGTCGCTCCAGTAGTCGTAGTGGGCCAGCCGCCGCAGGCTCGCCTCGACGCCGCCCGCGATCACGGGCACCCCGGGGAAGGCCTCGCGCGCCCGCTGGCAGTAGGGGATCGTGGCCCGGTCCGGACGCAGGTGGATCCTGCCGCCCGGGGAGTAGGCATCGTCGTTTCGGACCTTCCGGTTGGCGGTGTAGTGGTTGATCATCGAGTCCATGTTGCCCGCCGAAATCGCGAAGAACGGGCGCGGCCGGCCGAATTGGCGCCAGGGCGCGCAGGAGCGCCAGTCGGGCTGGCTTAGGATCGCGACGCGAAAGCCCGAGTCCTCCAGCGTCCGGCCGAGAATGGCCATCGCGAAGGAGTAGTGGTCGATGTAGGCGTCGCCCGTCACGAAGACGACGTCCACCTGGTCCCAGCCGCGGGCCTCCATGTCCCGTCGGGACATGGGCAGCCAGCGGTGCGACGATGAGTAGAGGGACTTCAAAAGGGGGGGGCGCGTGAGCGCCGCGGCGAACCCCTATATCATACCAGACGGGAGGCTGCGGTGCGTCCTGCTCGCGATCGGCCTCCTCGCGCTCTACGCCTACGCCCTGCCGATGATGACGTGTGCGCTTCCGACGGACTAAAGGGTTATAATACTCCCCTTGACCAAGACCAAACCCCCACCCGGTCTCCGTTGCCGGACATTGGTCGCGTTCCTGCTCGGCCTTGGCGTCCTGGCGTTCCCTCAGGCGCGGGCGGGAGACCTCTGGCCCGACCTTTCGGCCCAGCCCCATACCTCCGGCGGCGGGGAGAGAGACGCCGCCGTGATCGTGGGCGTGGAGAACTACGCCTTCGTGGCCAAGGTCCCGGGGGCGCGCGCCAACGCCGAGGACTGGCAGGCGCATTTGACCGCAGCGCTCAAGGTTCCTTCCCACCGCGTGGCCCTGTTGCGCGACAATGAGGCCACCGACTCAAAGATGCGCAAGTTCGCGGCCCGCGCGGCCGCTGAGGTCCAGCCGGGCGGGACCTTGTGGTTCGTGTTCATCGGCCATGGCGCGCCTTCCAAGGACGGCAAGGACGGCGTGCTGGTGGGCGCCGACGCGCAGCAGGACGCCGAGGGGCTCTACGCGCGCAGCCTGTGCCGCGGAGAGATTCTGGACCTCCTCGCCAAGGGGAGGCAGGCCCGGACCGTCGTGCTCCTGGATGCCTGCTTCAGCGGGAGGACCTCGTCGGGCGAGGCGCTGGCCGAGGGGCTTCAGCCCCTGGTGGTGGCCAAGGGCCCGGCGGGGAATCTCGACGGCCGGACCATCCTGCTGACCGCGGCGAGGTCCGACCAGTTCGCCGGCCCCCTGCCCCGGGCCGGCCGGATGCGGCCGGCCTTCAGCTACCTGGCCCTGGGCGCCTTGCGCGGCTGGGCCGCGGACGCCGAGGGCCGCGTGACGGCGTCGGCCCTCGTGGACTTCACGGTCCGGGCGCTGGCCTTGGACAAGGGGCGCATCCAGACCCCGGAGTTGACCGCCGGCAGTCCCGCCGCGGTCCTGGGCCTGGGACGCGAGCGGGCTCCGGACCTGGCGCGCATCGACCGCGAGGGCGGCGGGGGGGAGGCGGACGGGGAGGAGGCATTGGGGGCGAAGCCCCGCTCGGCCGCGGACTACCTGAGGCGCGGCAAGGCGCTCCTGCGCATGCAGCGGGTCGCGGACGCGATGGACGACTTTTCTCAGGCGCTGCGCCTCAAACCCAAGTATCCGGAGGCGCTCCTGGCCCGCGGCATCGCCCTGCTGGCTCAGGGCCGCGTCGAGGACGCCGTCAAGGACTTCGATTCGGTGCTGAGGCTCGACAGCCGTTCCGCGCCGGCCTACGCGGGCCGGGCCGCCGGGCACGCCTACCGGGGCGACGACGCGAGCGCCGCTGCGGACTATTCCAAGGCCTTGGAGGTCGCGCCCCCCGAATGGCCCCAGCGGGCCAAGGTCGAGGGGGCCCTGTCACGGTTGCGCGCGCGCGCCGCGGGGGCGGACTCCGGGCCCGCGGCGTCGGCCGGGTCAAGCGCCTGGATCGGCATCCGCGCCCTTCCCTCCCGGGAGGGCGTCTTGGTCGGTT
>CAYJXJ010000133.1:0-13042 GCA_964374095.1 uncultured Elusimicrobia bacterium | reverse complement strand
TTAGCAAACCGTCGCCTTCAGCCGCTCGGCCATCTCTCCAAAAATAAGAAATAAGCTTTCTAGATTGTATCTTTTTCTATATATCGAGTGACAACCAAAGTGCCCGCCTTTGTTCCCGTTTTCGGGCACTTCAGACAGCGGACTACCTCACGGATTCCTGGACCGGCGACCGCTCTTGGCCGCATGAGTCTTGCGCGACGCAGTCCTCTGTTGCTTCCCGTTCATCGGAGAGGGCGACGGAGCGGCGAGTTCGATCCCGAACACCTCCTCAAGATTCCCGTCCGAGAGCTTCTTGTGCTTGCCGTCTTTCTCCCCTCTGGCGATGACGCTGCCGGCCTGCGCCGAGCCGACGAGCTCCTCGTGGTTGACGCCGCGCAGCAGGAAGAGGACCTCCGGCTTTTCATCCAGGCGCGCGCCCACCCCGTAGAGGACCCCCGCCACGTGCTTGCACATGTCCGCCCAGTCCGGGCAGGAGCAGTCCAATGAGATTTCCTTCGGCAGAGGGAAGAGCCCCCTGTCTCGGTCGGTGACGACCTCCATGACGCGCTCGGAAAGCCGTCCGCGCAAAAGATCCAAAAGGGAGGCGACTTTTCCTCCGCAGCGCTCCTTTACCGCCTTCCAACGGTCGCCCGGGAGCGTCTTCACCTTCACCTTGACCTCATAAAGGTGGGAGCCCATCACCTTGGCCTGGACCTCGCCTTTCTTGATATCAAGGTGGCAGACCGAGCCGTTGCGGACGTACGTTCGGCCGCGAGGCAGGCGGTTCTCGTAGTCGCTGAACTTTTCGAGATGCTCGCACCAGGCCTTGCCCCAGAAGGTGCGCGCGATCTGCCGCCCTTCGATCCGGACGGGAGAGATAGCCACGCCTTGCTTGCGCATCTTCTCCATTTGCAGGATCGCCTTGCGCCGCCGTTGCGCCGCCGACACGTATGGACGCCATCCATATCCCCAAGCCATCGCGGTCCTCCCCCGTCTTACTCGTCGCCTGCTGCGGCGATTCGATGCACATCGAGAGCGACAAATTTTAGCAATTCATCGTCCTTCATTTCCGTCATCATTGCCTGGGCCCCGATTTCCAGAAGGTCCTTGGCAAGCGCCGTCTTGTCCCGGATCAGGGCGTCTATCTTCTCCTCGATCGTGCCCCGGCAGACGAACTTATGCACGATGACGTTCCGCTTCTGGCCGATGCGAAAGGCCCGGTCCGTGGCCTGGTTTTCCACCGCGGGGTTCCACCAACGGTCGAAGTGCACGACGTGCGAGGCCGCGGTGAGGTTCAAGCCCGTGCCGCCCGCCTTCAGGGATAGGACGAAAAACGGCGGCCCGTCCTCGGCTTGAAAGGCATCCACCAAGGCTTTGCGCTTCTTTACCGGCACCCCGCCGTGCAGGACCGCGCCGGGCCGGCCGAAGACGCCCGCCAAAAACTCAGCGAGCGGTCCGGTCATCTCGCGGAACTGGGTAAAGATGAGCGCCTTATCCTGCCGCGAAGCGATCTCCTCGGCGATTTCCCGCAGCCGCTCGAACTTGCCGCTCTCGCCCGGGATGTAGTCCCCGGTCCCGAGCCACTGGGCCGGATGGTTGCATATCTGCTTGAAGCGCAGGAGGAACGCGAGGATCGCGCCGCGCCGCTCGGGTCCCGCCTCCAATCCTTCGAGCCGCCGCCGCAGTTCCGCCACCGACTCCTGGTAGAGCGCGGCCTGCTTCGGGGTGAGCGGACAGAAAGCCTGGACCTCGGTCTTGTCCGGCAGGTCGGAGATCACGGCCGGGTCAGTCTTGAGGCGGCGCAGGATGTAGGGCCGCGCCAGGGTTCGAAGCGGGGCGTAGGCGTTCGTGTTCCGGCCATCCAGGGCGCCGGTAAAGGTGTTGAACTCCTTGAGCGATCCAAGCAGCCCCGGACAAAGGAAGTCGAAAAGCGACCAGAGGTCGGAGAGCCGGTTCTCGATGGGAGTTCCGGTCAGGGCCACGCGCGCGTCGGCGCGAAGGTCCTTGACCGCCCGGGTCTGCCGGGCCGAGGGATTCTTGATCGCCTGGGCCTCGTCGAGGATCGCGAGCCGCCAAGACACCTGTTTCAACCAGGGCTGGCGCAGAAGCATTCCGTAGGAGGTAAACACGGCGTCCACGCCTGCAAGCGTCTTGGCCGGTGCCCGGGAGATCGCCGCGATCTCCTTGGCTTCCATTTCCGCGGGATGGACGAACTTCGCGACAAGCGTCGGCGCGAAGCGCGCGAGCTCGGCCCTCCAGTTCGCCAGAAGCGAGGCCGGCAGCACTATGATCGAAGCGCGCGTCTGCGCGGGCTTCTTATCGGCCTCGCGCTTGAGGATGAGCAGGAGCGCCAGGACTTGGACGGTCTTGCCCAGGCCCATGTCATCGGCGAGGCATGCGCCCAAGCCCAGGCGCGCCAGGAAGCGCAGCCACCCCACGCCCGCGCGCTGATAGGGCCGCAGCTCCGCCTTGAGATCGCCTCCCAGCGACCTGTCGTCCAAGGCCTGGGGACCCCGCAACTCCCGCAGTATTCCAGCCAGGGTCTCGCCGGCCTCGACAAAAGCCCATTGCCGCGCCGCGTCCTTGTGGTCGGCGTCGGCCATGTCCATGGGCGCGCCGGAGAGCAGCCGCATGGCCTGTAGGAACGTGATTCCCTCCTCTCGCGAGGCATTGCGGACCTTCTCCCAGTGCTCCATGGCCTGCGCCAGCTTCTCCCGGTCCACCTCTACCCAGCGGCCCTTGAGAAGGACGAGCCCCGACTCGGCCTGCAGCAATCGCCGCCACTCTGCATCGGAGAGGACTTCTCCGTCCAACGCGGCCTCGACCTTGAAGTCAAGCATGGCCCCGGCGCCGAATGGACCCGAGACCTGGCTGCCGACGGTCACCCGCACGGCCGGACGCGGCCGCTTCTTCCACCAATCGGGAACGCGCAGCAGTAGACCCGCTTCTTCAAGGATCGGCGCATCCTGGAGAAATCGATAGGCATCGGTCGCCGTCCAGGCGAGCGGATGGAAAACTTCTCCCGAGTCCACCAATTCGCGGGCAAGCGCGCTTTTCTCGGCCGCGCGCTGCACCGGCGTCAGGAGCTTCTCCAGCCCCGCCTTGCTCTTCGCGCCGGCGTATTCCTCGAGCGCCCTTGAAAGGGCCTGGTACTGGACCCTGCCCTGGCTGGATACGCGCGGCGCGTAGGTGGCCAGGAAGGCGAACGGTCGCTCAGGGTCGCGCTTGTTTTCGGCCAGATGAAAACAGACGCGGCCGACGCGATGCCAAAGCGGGGCGCGATTCTGAAGCCAAGCCGATAGCCCCCCCTTGCCTGCGGCCACCTCGCCGCGTACGTGCCGGTCCAACTCCGTCCATAAGGCCATCATCACGTTGGCGTTCAGGTATTCGGACCCGCGCATGGGCGGCGCGGATTGCGAGAGCCGAGCGAGTTCCGGGGCCTCGGGCGGCGGGACGGGACCTAGCTCTTCGCCGGCTGTCTCCGGGACATGGCACAGCATCGTGAGGAAGCCAGCGCAGAACTCTCTCCAGTACGAAAACGTCGCCGGCAGCGCGGTCTGCGGCTCAACCGTCGCCAGGTGCAGTAGGCCCTCAAAGGAGCCTTTCTCAAAGGCGGTCGCGATCCGCCGGACCGTCGCCTCGGGAAGCGGGCAGCGGCCGGGGCCCGCCGCTTCCACGGATTCGATCCGAAGATGGCCCGCGGGAGTGAGGATGAGATCGAGGGTGGTTGCAACCGCTGTTGATCCTGTCATGTCGGGGCGAGTCAATTCACCGGCCGATTCAAGTCACGTAAGATGCACCCTCACCAGGGGTCGTCAACTCATCTAACGTGCCCCCACCTGTACGCGCGTACAGTAGCTCGGGAGGTTCAGATGAGTCCATCGGCCAGGTGAGCGCGTCGTTGTGAGACTCCCCAGAATTCATCGCCGCCATCGCGATATCACGTCACGGTATCGCGGGTGGTCAAGGAGCGGCGGCCCTCGTGGATGCGGTGCTTGTTGAAGTTGCGCCGGATGGCGTCCGTCCGGTCGATGTGATCGGCGCGCAGAAGGAGCTTCTCATTCTCGTTGGAGTAAAGCTCCGAGTACGACCGCGCGGGCTCGGGAATGGCATCCTGAGCCTCGCGCGCCGCCCGCTCCGCCCCCACGGGCTCGGCCGGCTGGAGCTTGGAGGGCAGGAATACTACAGCAGCCTGGCCCACCCGAGGTCCAGGCTCACCGATGATATCAGAGCGGCGTTGCTGGATGCGTCAGAGAAGCCCTTATGCATGGACTCGCGTCTGGCAAAGGCTTGAGCCTCCGCCTTCAGCAACTCAACGGTGAGGCGTTTTTTCATTGCGAGCCTGGAGAAGTTCCATTCCCTAACTTAGCCAGCGCCGCAACCAGCGGAGCCAAGCCCCTGAGGAGGTCCACCGCCTGTTTCGGCAACGTCACATGGACGCCCTCCTGGTCCTGGGAAAGCCGGACCTTCATGCCCTGAGCCGCCGCGGGCCGGTCCTGCGCGGCGGTCTGTTGGGCTCCTGAAATCAAACCAGACAGCGAGCGAAAGAGCGGAGCCAAATCCAGCTCCATGCCCACACCCCCCGGCTGATCCGGGACCACCGCGGCGACGGAGTCGTCCGCGGCCGGGGGCTCTGTTTGCAGTGTCCCGGAATCCTCTGACGCTGTTTGGGCGCCTTTGGCGTCCAGCTCCGTTTCGGAGTCCTCCTCATCGGAGTTTTCCGCCTCCGCGTCCGCCGGCATGATCATCTTCATCTTTTCGACGAAGGAGGCTGTTTGTTCTCTCGTGAAACGGACCTCCTTGGCCTCCTGGTTGAAGACTCCGGAAAAAAGAGCCTTCTTTTGGGCGACCAAGCCGAAGATTCCCTGCTCCACGCACTCCGAGGAGATGAAGTGGATGGCCGAGACCGATTTCTTCTGTCCCATGCGGTAGACCCGGCCGATGCGCTGCTCCAAGACCGCAGGATTCCAGGGAACATCCAGGTTTACGACGCAGTTGGCGCCATGCTGAAGATTCAAGCCCACGCCCCCCGCGTCCGTGGAGAAAAAGACCCGGGTGGAGGGGTCTTCCAAAAAACGCTTCACCTCCTCCGCGCGTTTCTTCAAGGGAAGAGAGCCGCAGAAAACGACCGAGCGCGCGCCCAATCCCTCCAGAATATCCCGGATATAAACATCGGCCAGGCGCAGCATCCTCTCCCATTGGCTGAAGACCACCACCTTCTGCCCGGGATTTTCCAGGAGTTCGGACATTACTTTGTAGAATTCTTCAAGCTTCGGCGAACCGATCTTCTTTTTCAATTGGGGCGAGGCCCGCCGCGCCGTCAACACCTCAAGCTCGATGGGCTTCCAGTCGTGCTGTCCGTAGGCGTTGCATACGATCCGCATGCCGGTCAGGATCATCATCATGCGTTGGATGTCCTCGCGCGTCAGGCGCTTGAATTTCTTCCACTTATTGATCAGCCGCGAGAGCGCCCTGCCGTAATCCGCGTGCACGTCGGCCTGTTCCGGCGTGATCGGAGTCCAATAATGGTTGTCCGTGCGCGTGGGGAGCTGCGAAAGAACTTCCCTGCGGGTGCGTCGGATGAGGAATTTGGACATCCGCTCCCGCAGGTGATCGAGCCGGGCGTAGCCGATGATCCGCTCTTCCTGATCGAACTCGGCGTAAGTCGGGATGAGCTTCCACGGAGCGCCCAGGGCCCGGGGCTCAAGGAACTCGGCGATGGAAAGGAGTTCCGGAAGCCGGTTTTCCAGAGGGGTTCCGGTCAGGACCAGGCGGAAGGGACTCCTCAAGCGCTTAATCGTCTGTGCGATCTTGGTCTCCCAGTTCTTGATCCGCTGCGCCTCGTCCAAGATGATCATGTCGGGCTCAAAGGCAAGGATTTGATCCAGGTCCCGATACAGAAGCTCATAATTGAGCAGCGTGAAAAACGCCTTGTTTTTCTTGAATTGCGCGCCGCGGCTTTTGGCGCCTCCCACGATGATATCCACGGAAGCGTCCGACACCTTCTCGATCTCCTGCTTCCATTGGAACTTGAGCGAGGCCGGGGTGATCACCAGGACGCGGTTTGCCGCGCCCAACTCTTTGAGAAACAGAGCCGTGCCGATCGCCTGCACGGTTTTGCCCAGCCCCATGTCATCGGCGATGAAGGCGCGCCTCTTTTTGGCGGCGAACAATAGCCCTTCGATTTGATACGGGTGCAGTTGGACCCTCATGCGGCCAACCGAGTCGGACCAAGGGCGGTGCTGGGCCGGGGCCTTGGCTATCGCCGCAATGCGCTCTTCCCAACGCAGCTGCTCCTCCTCTTGGCGCAGGACCTCGGCAATCCGGGGATCGATATCCAGTTCGGCGTCCGTGCGGGAGCGCAAGCGTTGAAAAAGGCGCTCCATTTGCGCTCTCGTCTCGATGGCGTCATGGCCCTTGAGCAGCCAGCCCTGAGCGTCAACATGTTCGCCAAGCCACGCCGGCGCCTTCGGCCGGGCCGCAGGGGGGATGTGGAAGCGAATGTGTTCCGCGGTCGAGTACATCCTCTGGTGGGAGTCGCGGGTGCCGAGATATGCTGAGATGCGAGGCGAACGCTGCGCGGCGCGGGCCAACTCCCGGGCCCGGGGCTTCGCTTCGAGGTATTGCCGAAGGCGTTCGATATGTTTGCAGGTGCCAAGTTCGTTTGTCTTGAAGTCCAGGCATTGGCAGGAGGCGTGCTCCCACTGGGCGTCGCGCACCATGACCTGGTAACTGGAACCGCCGCGGTTGGGATTGCCGGAGGAAACAGTGTAGGCTCCCAGTAGCCCGTGCCGCGGTTTGTCCATGATCCTGAGACCCTGCTCCAGGGCCGCTCCGCGCCGCAACTCCCGCTCGATGGCGGCCAGATCTTGGAGATACTTTTCACGCGCGTCTGAATCCATCGGCCCGGCGTCGCTGCCCGCGCAGAATCCGGCTAAAGCGGGCTCGCAGCCCGTCTCGCTTTGCTGCCACGCCAAAAGGACGGCGACCGCGTGCTTGCACAAGGGCTCCCAGTTGAAAGGGCAGGCGCACTTCGAGACAGGCATGCCTTGGGCGTTGAACCGGATCTCGACCGGGTAGGGCTCCTCCAAAGTTCCCTCCACCCGGGCCGTGATCCGTTTATCTTCGTAAGACTCCAGCGAGAGGACGCGGCCCTTCCGGTAATAGTCCACCCCGCGCGAGAGGATGCGGGAGGAGGCCCAGGATCGCAGGTTGTGGTCTACGCAGAAGGCATCCGGTTCGTGGTGGGCTCGCTCCGGGTTTTCCGGAAGCGTTGTCCTGTGAGACAAGGGTTTTGCATCAGTGGCCTGAATACGGGATTGGCGTTGCGGAGTTCTGGATAAAAGCGTTTGGGCCATGGGGTTCTTCTCTATGCGGGTTGTCGCGCGAAGTTTTGTATTTTACCATTTTTCGCGTCAAAATTCATTGGCGGGAATTTCAGAGGCGGGCTGGATGCGCCCTAAATCTTGAACAATACCTTCCCTCACGTGTAGGCTCGATCCGATCTGAAATCAGGTGAAAATCACCCGCTCGCGGACACGAAGACCGACAATTAAGCGCGCCCGCGCGCAGCTCTCCTCAAAATTCATAGAATTTAATCCTCTGGCCCAAATGATTCTTGCATACGCGGTTCTCTTCCTTTCCATTCTGCCCGGGTCTGCGGCCACGAAAGGCCGCCCTCCAGTCGGCACCAATCTCAACGGGCTCTCTTACTACAGCACGGAAATGCCCTTCTGGGACTCCTTCAAGGCCGCCGGCGCCTGGGTCTCGGGAACAAAGGAGAACTGGAACGATGGGCGACGGCCTATGCCCGCGAGAAGGGCCTCGCCTTGGGCCTGAGCAAGGACCCCGACGAGGCGGTGCTCCGTTTCTACGCCAAACGTGCGCTGGAGATATTCGCGATCTGGGAGCAAGTCCTGGGCAAGGAGCGGCTCATGCGCGTGCTGAGCTTCCAGTCCGACGGCATGCCCGAGTATTCCGATGAGATCGCGCTCTCCTTCCGAGATACCAAAGACCACGTAGACGCCATCGCCATCGGCCCTTACTTCGGCACGGACCTCGCGGCCGATGCCGCGGGAGTGGCGCGGCTCAGGAAGCTGAAGCTCGATGAGCTGATGCGGGAGCTTGAGAGCGACGCCTTGCCCAAGGCCAAGGCTCAAATGCTCGCGCACGCGGCGGTGGCGCGCAAGTACGGCGTGCCGCTGATCGCCTACGAGGGCGGCCAGCACTTATGGAACATGTCGGGCCAAGCGGCTCCCGAGCTCGACGCGCTCTTTAACGCCGCCAACCGCGATCCGCGCATGGGCTCCCTGTACTCGCGTTATCTCAACGATTGGACCGAGGCCGGGGGCGGCCTGTTCATGCATCTGCTCGACTGCGGGAATTTTGAAGGAGCCGGTAATTGGGGCGCCCTGGAGTACCTGACTCAGCCCCGCGCCGCGGCGCCGAAGTTCGACGCTCTGCGGCGATTCATGGAGGGCGGCAGCGCGCCATGAGCGATCACAACCGCCGCTCCTTGTGGATTGTGATCGCAGCCGGCCTTGCGCCATTGGTTTGGCGCCTGGCCGCTCAGGCTGCGGCCCCTGGAGAAGTCGTCGTCGATTGCCGCAAGCCGCTGGGCGACGCGGCCGCGCTCTACGATTTCCTCGGCGCGGGCGGGGCGCTTGAGGGCGCGATGGCCGACCCCAAGCACCCGCTGGTTAAAGCCTGGACCGATCTCAAGTTCCGCCATGTCACCTTCGAGCAGCTCCACAACGAGGACCCGGCGAGCCGTTGGCTGACGGTCTCGCGCGGACCGGACGGCAAGCTCGCGGTGGATTTCTCCGACTTCGACAGGCGGATCGGCCAAGTCGTGAGAAACCTGAAATCCCGTCCGTTCATTTATTTGGGGAACGTTCCACGCGCCCTGTCTTCGAGGCCCAAGGACCCGAACTTCGCGGTATACGCGCCAAAGAACCTTAGCGAATGGACCGATTTCGCCGCCCAGGTCGCCGGCCGGCTCGTCCAGAAGCACGGGCTAAAAGGGCTTTATTTCCATTGCATGGGCGAGCCGGACCACTCGGACTCTTGGAAAGGCGCCGGGTCAAGCGACACGCAGCAGCTCTTGAAGGAGCACGTCGCGCTCTATGCCGCGACCTACGCTGGGGTCAAATCCGCGGATCCTTCGGCTCTCGTGGGCGGGCCGGCCACTATAGACTGGCAAAAGACGAAGTGGACGCAAGAGGCGTTTTTTACGCTCGACGATTGGATCGCGGCTCTGGCCCGGCATAATGCCTCGCTGCCAAGCGGCCGGCGCGCCGGACTCGACTTCGTTTCATGGCAGGACTACGCCTGGTCCGGCGACCGGCTGACGGACAGCGCCGAGGGCGTGTCCCGGATATTGGCCAAGCATGGCTTTGACCCGGCCACGCCCAAGGTGCTCGGGGGAAGCGGCTGGGGCTCCTGGAGCAGCGACTATATCGCCGAGGAGCTGAAGTCCCATCACCGGGCGTCGCATTTGCTCCACAACGTCATCCGTGAGTTCAAGGACCCGAGGCGCCGTCACTTTCGCCTCGCGCTCTACTACAACTTCTTTTATGACGACGTCAATACGTTGGCCCTAGAGCATCATTACGATAATACTCTCGTCCGGCGCGTCACGCTGGTGCGCACCCGCTGGGACGAGAAGCCCTTCCTGACCCCGCTCTACGCCGCGTTCCAGATGGTTTCCGCCATGGCGTCGGGGAAGATCATCGAAGCCTCGGCGCCCGAACCGTTGGAGGTCATGGCGACGCACGCAAAGGACGGCAGCATCGTCGCCGTCATCAATAATCATTCCAACGAGAGCGTATCCGCCGTGGCGGTCTTCAAGGGCTTGCCGTTCGACACGCCGAAGCTCAACCGTGGCTTGACGCGCATCGATGAGTCCGCCTCGGACTATGGCCGAGGCTTGCAAGAAGCTGCCTGGGAGGAAATGGAAATCCAGGCAGGATCGATACGCGTGCCGCTCATCCTGCCCGCGTACGGGACGGCGCAGCTTTCGCTTTGGCCGCATTATCCGCAGTGAAAATTCCCATATTGTCGATGGCCAGAAACGCAGTTCTTGCTCTTTCCGTCTTAGCGCCCCTCTCGGTTTCCGCCCTGGCGGCGGACAGTTTGTCTGAAGCTGAGGATTCTCCGCAGTTCTTTCCGATTGGGCTTGCCCTTGTGGATGATTTTTATCCGCGTGACCCCGCGGATCCTCCATCCAAGATAACGGTTTTGGATGAATTCCCAGCAATTGCCAGGGCAGGATTTAATTTGATTCGGGCCGGTCGATTCGATTTCGATGGAACTCCACCGGCGGTGTGGGGCAATACTGATGCAAACGCTCGGGCTTATCTTGATGCCGCTCGCAAATCAGGCCTGAAAGTGATGATGGGGGTGCGATGCGCAGATTGGCCGCCGGGGAAAACCCTCCCGCCCGCCGATCTCAAGCGTCTTCTCGATCGTGTTCGCGCGCTCAAGGACCACCCGGCGCTCTTCGGCTGGGTCATCGGTGATGATACGCCACAGGGAGGGTATCAAGCGAGTGGTCCAATTGAGCCAGATCCCGGAAAGCTCCGAAGCATTAGGCGGGCCATTAAAGAAGTCGATGCCAGCCATCCGCTTATGATTGCTACCCCCTCAGCGGTTGATGACAATTACGAATATCGCGATATTGCGGACATCTATATGCTGGACATTCTGCCGATTGGTTTTGAAGTTATTCCTCCGGGTTTTCCTCCGGAGTGGGAGGCTCATCCCGAGAAGGTTGGGGAAGTCGCCGACACAGTTCTCAAGGTGATTGGCCCGAAGCAGAAGATCATGACTCACGTCCAAACCTACAACATGGCTAACGATTCTATCTCTATGGGGGGGCCGCCGGGCGATCCCAACCGCTTGCCGGACAATTTGGGGCGCTACCCTACGCGAGCTGAGATGCGCTTCATGGCCTACAATGGGCTCATTCATGGATCTTATGGAGTTGACTTCAACTGCTATCGCTGGAACTATAATGCCTACGGAAGATCCGATGGGGAAGGCGGTGATGACACGAGTCCTCGCGGAAATAAGAGCCAGTGGCAGGCCATGGCGAGTGTTGCCGCCGAATTGAAATCGATGGCGCCTATATTCCTTGCACCGGATGCGAACAAACAAATTACCGTAAAACCTGAAACTGCAGGCATGGAATTCCTTCTCAAGGGCTATAAAGACAAATTATATCTGATCGCCGCAAATCCTTCAGTTAAGAGAAAGAAGGTGACATTCACTTTTCCAAAACCTCTAACTGCAGTGAGTGCATACAACGAAACCCGACCAATCATTACGCAAACCAATTCGTTTGCCGATGATTTTGATGGCTATGGCGTGCATGTGTATGAGGTGCAATTGAAGTGAAGGCGTCAGCACCATCATGAGACTTCTGCTCGCCTTAGGCTTTGCGTGCCTTCTCGGTGCAGCTCCAGCCGCGGCCGTTGTGATCAAGCCCGGAGATGATCTTCAAGCCATCGTGAAGCGTCATCCTTCCGGGACGACGTTTGTGTTCGAGCCGGGGCTCTATCGTCTTCAAGGACCCTTCGTCCCAAGAGACGGCGATCGCTTCATCGGCAAACCCGGAGTCGTGTTAAGCGGCGCCAAGCCCCTCACCTCGTTCGTGCGTGAAGGCAAATACTGGGTTGCTGCCAACCAAACCCAAGAAGGGAATCATTCGGTTCCCGACCCCAAATGGACCAATCCCTATTGTCTCGACACCCACCCGCGTTGTCTTTATCCGGAGGATCTGTTTATTGATGATAAGCCGCTCCACCATGTTGACCGCTTGAACAAAGTCAGGGCCGGCACATGGTTTTTTGACTATGCGCGGGACAAAATCTATTTGGCTGATGATCCAAGCGGTCGCAAGGTCGAAACCAGCGTGGCGGTTCAAGCGTTTAGCGGTCCGGCTCGGGATGTCGTGATCAAGGGACTCACCATCGAAAAATTCGCCGGCCCGCTTGAGCAGGGCGCCATCCACGGGATGGAGTCATCGCCGGGCAATATCGAAGAACAACCGGGACAGAACTGGGTGGTGGAGGGCAATGAGGTCCGTCTCAACCATAGCGTGGGGGTCATGCTCTACGGAGGGCAAGTGTTGCGCAATCACCTCCACCACAATGGCCAATTTGGGCTAGAAACCGTGGGCAACAATCTTCTCATTGAGGGAAACGAAATCAGTTACAACAACTTTGCCGGCGTCAATCACAACTACGGAGCGGGCGCGACAAAATTCTGGGCTTCCGAAAATCTGGTGGCGCGAAAGAACATCGTTCATCACAATCTTGGTTATGGGCTGTGGACCGATCACGACAATATCAAGACGCTGTATGAAGAGAACGAAGTCTATGAGAATTCGTATGCCGGGATTCTCCATGAAATAAGTCAGGATGCCGTGATTCGAAACAACGTGGTGAAAAATAATGGGAGTGGGGGCGACCCTGTACAAATTTTTATCTCCGATTCAAGGAATGTGGAAATTCACCATAACACCATTGAGGTGCCGGACCTTCCCGGTGGAGATTTCGGGAGTTGGGGGATTTTACTCTGGCAGGCGGAACGAGGCGAGAGTGAGCGCAAACGCGGCCCCCACCACACGATCAATAACTACATCCACCACAACACGATTCTCCACCATGGTGCACGCGGCAAAACCGGTGTATTGTTTATGGACGAACGACTAGCGGCAATCGTCTTGAATGGGAATAATCGCTTTGATTCCAATACCTATCGTGTCCCCCATAAGGACGGCGCCTATTGGAGTTGGCAAGAGGAGCTGGATTGGGACGGATTTCGAGCCAAGGGTCAGGAAAGAAAGGGAACGCTCAGCCAAGTACCCCTAGGGAAACCTCGGCAACCCGCGCCGCGCTAAGGAAGAGATAACCCGAATTCATAAAATAGGCGCAAGACAGAATTTTGTGAGACTCGGGGGAGTCCTCGGGTAGACGATAGGTCACGGGGAAATCAAATTCTGGTGGTGGCGGCGGTATTTCACCGGTGCTCACCTCCACCGGTGGAGGTGGTTTGCAAG
>CAYJXJ010000132.1:0-13195 GCA_964374095.1 uncultured Elusimicrobia bacterium | reverse complement strand
CGCATTTTGGCCAAAGTGGCCAAGTGTAAAGAAGCGTTGGGGACACTACACTAGCGCGGTCCGGCGCGGGGAATGAAGGCCATGGAAACGAAAGGCGATGGGCTTTCCAGATGAATGAGAGCGGTCCCTCCATCGATGGAGGCAACGGTCGCCATCGCTGGTTCTCCACGGGAGCCCACGGGGCGGGGATAACCCTCCGACGGTTAACCGCGCCGCCATGTCCCGAGGCTGCCTACAATGGGTTGGCGCGCCCAGCGCCGGTGAGATGGGCAGGCGCCAGGTTTTAACTTGTATGATAGAGTGTCGCGCCCAGTTACAAGTTAAAGCCTGGCGCCCAATCCCGCATGTCCCGGCCAACGCCCTTCCCCAGCCGCGCTGATTTCCTCAACTACCCGTCGCGCCGGCTCTGGCACGGCATGCTGGCCGCGTTTTTCAGGCGCTATTTGGGGGCCCGGGTGCTCAATGCCGCGGTCCTCGAGCGCACTCCGGGGCCCTTGATCATCGTGGCCAACCATACCAGCCATATCGATGGGCCGCTCTTGTGGACCTGCTTTCCGCCCGCGCGGGTAAGCTCGGTTTTTACGCTCGCGGCCAAGGACTACTTCTTCAACAATCCCCTGGAGGTCTTCTTCTCGAGGTCCATGATGAACTCGGTCCCTTTCGACCGGACCCAGGCCTTTCGCCAGAGCCTGCGCATGACCCGCGAGCTCCTCAAGAATCCCCGGAATTCCGTGATCTTGTTCCCCGAGGGCGGCCGCTCGTCCGACGGGAGCCTCAAGCCCTTCAAGGCCGGCGTGGGAGCGCTGGCGGCGGGCCTGGATGTGCGCCTGATCCCGGCCCACATCCGGGGCGCCTACGAGGCCTGGCCCAAGGGCCAAAGCCGTCCGAGTCCGGGCAAGATCAGCGTGATTTTTGGGGAGCCGCTCGCATTCCCCGAAGCGACCGACGACAAGGCCGGCTGGACCCTCATCGGGAAAGCCATGCACGGCGCCGTCGAAAAGCTCGCGGCCCAAGCCTGACCGTGAGAGCGGCGAGGGTAGCGGGACTCCTCGCATTGGCGTTGGCCGCTCCGATTCGGGCTAAGTCCGATGTCTCGGAGCTGGTCGGCCGCTTGGATTCTTCCCGGGGCGCGGAGCGCCTCCGGCTGGTGGCGGCGCTCGGGCGTTCGGAGGAGCCGGATGCCGCGGTTCCGGCCCTATTGGGCCTGCTCGACGTTCGGCGCGGCCGTCCGGCCGAGTGCCAGGCCGTCGCCCGGGCCCTGGGACGCTTGGGGGACGGGCGGGCCGCCCGGCCCCTGGCCGAGGCCTGGGACCACCTGGCCTCTCTCAAGCTGCGCGATGAACTGCCGCCTCCGGTCCAGGCCCTGCGCGCCGAGTTGGTCGCGGCGCTGGCGGCCACCGCGGGGCGGTCGGGGGCGTCGGTCCTGCTCGCCGCTTTGGGAGACGACGACGAGGGCGTGGCCGCGGCCGCGGCCGCCGGGCTGGGCCGGCTGCGCGAGCGCGCCGCCATCGAGCCGTTGGTCTCGGCGCTCGAGCGCGGCGGCGAACTCGGCCGCGCCGCTTTCGAAGCCCTCGGCGCCATCGGCGACCGGCGTCCGGCCGTGAAACTCAAGCGGTTTTTTCGCCATGACGACGCCCGCGTGCGGGCCCAGGCGGCCTACGCCTTGGCGCTGCTGGGCGACAAGGACGGCAAGGACATGCTGCGGCTGCTGCGCGGCGCCGAGCCTCCGGACCGCGGGGCGGTGCTGGCGGGCGAGTATCTCGCCCGGCTGGGAGAGGATGAGGGTTTCGAGTTTCTCCTCGGGCGTATCGCCCGCGGCGGGAGCTTGCGCGCTGCGGCCGTCGAGGCCATCGGCAGGGTCCAGGACCGCCGGGCGATCTCCGGCCTGGGAGAGATGCTGGAAAGCCCCGACCCGCAGGCGCGCCTGGCCGCCGTCGAGGGTCTGCGCCGGATCGGAGGGCCCAAGGCCGCCCACGCCTTGCGTCGGGTCCTCGATGACAAGAACGCCGCGGTCGCCGCCGCGGCCGCGGAGGCTCTCGCCGAGATCGAGGGCTAGCGGAATATGCCGTCGACTCGGAGAAGGGCCGGAGGGTCCTGGGCGAGAATCAGCAGGGATTGGCCGCTCCAGCGCAGCGATCCCGAGACCTGGTCCAGCAGCTTTTCGAGCCGGCCGCGCGCGAGCACATAGACGGATCGGGTCGTGGAGAGAAACACCGCCCCGCGTCCCGGGTCGTAGGCGAGGGATATGATCGCGGCGCGGTCGGGGAGATACAGCAAGGGGATCGCCCGGCCCCCGAAGGCCAACTGGTAGACGCTGCCGCCGCTGGCAAAGACCAGGCCCCGGCCGGTCCCGGCGAGGGCCGTGATCTCGTATGGGAAGGTGAGAATCTTGGCCCAGGTCCCGCCTCGGGAGAGGATGAATATCCCCCAGTGGCCGCTGGAGAGGGGGCCCCACAGGCATATCCGGTCGGCGTCGATGGGCTCGAGGCGCATGTCGGAGGACGGCAAAGGGACTTCAGCCTTCAGGCTTCCCTCGCCGACATAGCCCAGGCGGCTGCCCCGGGCCGCGAGCACCAAGCCTCCGGAGGTAACGGCGAAGGATGAGAGGTGCTCCGGCTGTTGGAGGAGAGGCCGGTCCCCCGGAACGGCGAGTATGTTGTCCTGCCAGGGGAGGAGGACCTCGCCGCCCGGCGCGACGTGGAGGGGCGAGGCTCCCGTGAACGGGCCCGAGCTTCCCGGGGCCCGGAAGAGGACCGCGACGCGGGGAGCGCCCAGGACGGCGGAGAGGTCCAGGTCTCCCTCCACGGAGTCCCCGGCCCGCGAGAAGACCCAGTAGGCCCCCGCGGCCATGAGAAGAAAACCCGTCGCCGCCAGGGCGAGAAGCACGGTTTGAGCCATGCCGCGTCGGGGCACCTAAAACCCCCAGTCCGCGGGCGAGTCTCCGCGGTTCCCCGAGCCCGCCAGCGGCGGCGCGGCCGATGGATTTTTGGCCGCCGCGTCGGCCAATCCCTGGACGCGGACCCGCGGCCCCGACCAGAAGAGTTTGAGCGGCAGGCCCAGGTTCATGTCGTCGCCGGCGGCGTCGCCTTCGGAAGTCGAGAACGCCAGGTAGCGGGGGATGTCCGGGTTGGAGCTTCCCTGGGGGCGGCCCAGGGGCGGCGGCAGGGCCGCGAGCAAGTGGTCCAGACGAGTCGGGACAAAGACGAACGCCTCGGGGCCCGGAAATCCGAAGTTGAACGGATCGCTGTCGTCGGCGTAGAACCGCGTCGGCCACGACGGCCGCGCGTGGGCCTGGATTCCGTCCTTGAGCGGCAAGGTCGTCCGGACTTCGGGGACGGCGATCTCGCGGATGCGGGCGGCCTTGGCGTAGGGATCGCGCGGGTCGAACTCCTGGAGCCGCAAAAGCCGCGGGGGCTTCTCGAAGCCCTCCACGACCGGCGTGTCGAACAGGCCGGGGTCGGCCGCCGCCGCGGTCGAGACCGCGGCGATGCGCCAGGAGACGTCCCACATCTTGACGGTTTTATCGTCTCCCGAGGAGAGCGCCCGGCGGCCGTCCGGAAAGAATGCCGCGCGCAGGACCTTCCCTTCGTGGAGGCTGAAAAGCGGGATCTGGGCCCGCCAGGGCTCGATTTCCTTCCCGCGGGCGATATCCCAAAGACGCAGGGTGCGGTCCTCTCCGGCGGTGAGAGCCTTGAGCCCATCCGGGGAGACCGCGATGTCGGCGATCGCGCCGGCGTGTCCCGTCGAGACGGAGACTGGCCTGCCGGAAGGAAGTTCCCAGACGCGCATCGTGCCGTCGGCCCCGGCCGAGACCGCCCGCAGGCCGTCGGGCGAAAACCGGGCCGCCCGCACCGCCCCGGAGTGGCCGGACCAGGAGTTTTTAACCGCGCCCTTCGTGGCGTCCCAGAACTTGAGCGCGGCTCCCGGGCCCGCCGTGAGCGCCCGGGAGGCGTCGGGAGAGAGGGCGACGTAATGGACGGGTTCGCCCGCGCGCCACAGGCCGACCTGCTTGCCGGAGGCCGTTTCCCAGCCGCGAACGGTCTGATCCTCCCCGCCCGAGAGGACCCAGCGGCCGTTGGGATAGGCCGCGACCGCGTGCACCGCGGTCGGGTGGCCCACCCACATCGCGTTGGTTTTTCCTCCCGCCAGGTCCCAGAGGCGCACGGTACGGTCCGCGCCGGCCGAGACCGCCTTTTTGCCGTCGGGGAGGAACTCGACGGCGTTGACCCCGCGGGGTGCGTCGCCCTCCACTTTGACGTGCGCGGCCCAGGTGGCGATGGGCTGGCCCTTGGCGATGTTCCAGAGGATCAACTTGCCGTCGGTGTCGCCGGAGAGCGCGACCATGCCGTCCGGGGAGACCGCCAGGGCCGTGACCGGGGCCTCGTGGGCGGTCCAGGTCCCGAGGAGCGGGTCCTTGGCCCGCGCCGAGGCCGGCCAAACCAGGAGTGCCGCGAGCCAGGTGGAGCGCATGGGGTTTCGAGGAAATTATTCCAGAATATGGGGTCTCGTCTCAACATATGACACATTCTCGACCGCGCCGAGTATTCCGTGGGAAACGCAGCGCACTCGGTCCCGGACCGAGCGCGACCTGGGACACCTTCGGCGCGAGCGCTGGGTTTGGTAACCTATCCTCGGGAGAGGTGGCCGAGCGGTTTAAGGCACCAGTCTTGAAAACTGGCAGGGGTGAAAGCCCCTCGTGGGTTCGAATCCCACCCTCTCCGCGTTTCTAACTTCAACATGAGAATGGGGTGGTTGCCCGTTGTGTTGATGAGCGTGGCCGTGGGCGCCATCTCGCTTTTGGCAGCTCACGGCGCTCTCCATCATCTCTTGCGCGCGATCGCCGTCCTGACCCTTGTCGTCGCCCTCATTGGCAAGCTGCTGGGCTGGACGAGATGGGCGGAGTTGGCCATCGTTTTTCCGATTGCGGCCATCGGCGCTACCATGAGCGCGGTCTTGGTTTGGTCCTTCCTGGGCAGGAAAAAATGACGACTCTACCGGGTTCGTAAGGTGTCCCGTGCGCTCCGCGCCCGGCTTCGCGGGGCCTCGGCCGGCCCGGCTAGGATTTCGTCCAGGGAGGATTGTCTCCCAGGACTTCCCGGGGGTTGCGGCCCAACTTCTCGACCCGGTCCCACTCCAGGGGAAGCACGCTGCGCTGATCCTTCTCCGCGTCGGCCTCCGCTTCGGCCGGCGCCTGCGCGCAGACTGAGGAAGGGGCGTAGGAATGCTCGCTGCACACGGCGAGCTTCACCGTGGCCGCATCTTCGCCCATGGTCTTGACCCAGGCGTCGAGAGGCAGGGGTTTGAGCGGGTCGATCGCGGGATCCAGGACATAGGAGGCCTCCCCCACGGTGACGATCGGCGCCACGTGATACCACCAGCCCACGGCGCCGTCCGGGGAGTTGGCGGTCTTGACCTTGAGGTCCCCGAAGATGAAGACCTTCTTCGGACGGGCGAAGTCGGCGGCCTCCAGGAGCTTCCCCATCATCGCCGCCCGCGCGTAGCAGCCGTCGTCCGGGTAGAGCCAGGAGGAGCGCCTTAGGAAGTCGGGCATGCCGTCGTGGCGCAGGAAGCGGCTGTCGCGCACGAGCTCGAATGCCTTCCGGGCCGTCCCGGTGCTTTCCCAAGCGGTGGCGATCGAAGCGGCGAACTTCTTATAAGGGACCGCCGAGTCCAGCACGGAATCGCCCCCGGCCCCCGGGTACGAGATTTCGCCGCGATCGGGCTGATTTTGCATCCGGCGGAGATAGCGATGGAGGGCCTCCTCATAGCTCTCGTTCTTGCCGCGCGCCTGCGAGTGGAGGCGGGCCGAGTCGTCCTCGGCGCTCCATCCCTCGACGCTCGGCGCCGGAGCCCCGATGCCGGCGCCCAGGCGCCGCTTCTGTATGCGCAACGAGCCGGCGCTTTGAAGCGCGCCCGCAAAGCCCGTTTCGGCTTCGGCCTTGAGCGCGTCTTCCGCCGCAGGCGCGGTCCGGGCGGCGGACATCAATCCGGCCGCCACAAAAAATGCAGGAAAGAGCTTCGGGAACAACTTGCAGGCCCTCGCGAATGGCGGGCGGCTTCGGTGATGGCAGATTCTATTCATTGGCTCCTCCGTACAACTCGTAGGATAGCAGGCAGCCTGGCAACGACCCAGGGCCGGTAGGGGCTAGGAAGACAGGGACCAAGGACCTATGCCGGTTTGGACTCGACAAACTCGCGCTGGCCGCCGCGGCTAACGGGCCCGACCTTGACGCAGGCTGGTTGCAAGAGCTAACTTTCGGGTGTGGCGGCGGGATCACTTGCGACAGGTCGTCGGCAACTGGCGGTTGTCGCGCTGGCCGTTCTCTCCGGGGGCTGCGCCGTGGTCGCTCAATATCGAGCAGAATACGTCCCCGGCGAAGTTCAACAACTCACCCGCACTATCGAGGGCGAAGCGGTGGTCGTGACAGAAACCGCGCACGATGAGCAAGTCTACAAGCGACGCCCATCGAGCCTTGGCGGCAGCGGGTCGACTTTCGAAGCCAGACTAGGGTTTTTTTGCGAGAGATCATGGTGAAAATCCTCTCCGCTAGATTTAAGGACGGAGCACGCCCCGCCCCGGCCCTTTCCGAAAAAGAGGGGGGCTATCGCATTGTCGTTGAACCGCGTCTCATTGATTTCGAGTGGCGAATTCCCTCGCTCTATGGTCTGGAATTGGCGACCGGCGCCGTTGGAGCTCCTGTCAGCCGGAATCCCCAAGCCAAGGTCGTTATCGCCGTAGCCGTCTCTGACCATAAAGGGGTTTCCTTGCTAGAAAAGCGATATCGAACAGAATTTGTCGGCAGCGGAGGCAAGGCATTTCTAGAAATGGGAACGGGAGAGGCCATTAATCGGGCGGCGCATCGAGCCTTGACGGAAGTCTGCCTCCAGGCGGCGCTGGACATCGAGCAAGCGCTCCTTGCGCGCCGGCCTTAGCCCCGCGGGGTACTCCTCGCCCCTCTTGACGCGACCCCAAACACCGGCTATCCTTCTTCTCCCGGCCACATCCGGCCCCGGCTCATGAACTTGCTCTACATCTGCCCCAACTTTCCGCCCAATTACTTCAACTTCTGCGTCCGGCTCAAGGAGGCGGGCGTGACGGTCGTGGGCGTCGGTTGGGAGGACTATGCCCGGCTGAGGCCCGAGCTCAAGGAGGCGCTCACCGAGTACTGCCGCGTCGAGAACATGGGCAACTACGAGCATGTCCTCAAAGCCGCGGGGTATCTCCTCTCCCGGGTGGGCCGGCTCGACCGGATCGCCGCCATGGAGGAGCACTGGATCGACCTGGCCGCGGCCCTGCGCCTGGACTTCAATGTGCCCGGGCCCAAGCCTTCGGAGATCAAGCCCCTGCGCTACAAATCCCTCATGAAGGAGGTGTTCCGGGGGGTTGGGATTACCGTGGCCGAAGGGGAACTCGCCTCCGACCCCGCCCGGGCGCGCGCCTTCGCCGAGCGGGTGGGCTATCCCCTGATCGCCAAGCCCGACAAAGGGGTGGGCGCCCACGCCACTTTCAAGCTCGCCGCCGACATCGAGCTGGACGGCTTTTTTCAGCTCAAGGACCCCGCCGTGACCTACATCCTTGAGTCCTTCCTTCCGGGGCGCATCGAATCCTTCGACGGGCTGGTCGACCGCAACGGGACCATCGTTTTCTGCACGGCGCACCGCTACGGCAACGACATCATGACCGTGGTCAACACCGACGACCATGTCCACTACTGGTCCCTCCGGGAGATCCCGGCGGACCTCGAGGACCTCGGGCGACAGGCGGTCGCGGCCTTCGGCCTGCGCGAGCGCTTCTTTCACATGGAATTCATGCGCGACCCGGAGGGGGAGCTCTCGGCCATGGAGATCAACGCCCGTCCCCCGGGGGGCCTGACCACCGACATGTTCAACTACGCCAACGACATCGACGTCTACCGGGAGTGGGCCAACGTCATCGCCGACAAGGGCGCGGGCGTGCCGACCCAGCGGCCCTATCACGTCTGCTATATCGGCCGCAAGAACAACAAGCGCTACGTCCACGCCCATGACGAGATACTGTCCCGGTGGGGCGCCGTGATCCTGACCCATACGCCCATTGACCCGGTGTTCGCCCGCGCGATCGGCGACTACGGCTACCTGGCGCGGGCCCCGCGGCTCGAGGACCTCTGGCCCGTCGTCGAATTCATCCATCTCCAAGCGTGACCAACGGAAATGGTTCGATTCCTGAGGATATGGGAAGAGAACCGTGAACACCGAGCATGTCCGCTGGTGGAGCCCCGCCCTGGGCCAGGACATGGAGCTCAAGGCCTACGGCCACGGGGGCAAGCCCGCGCTGGTGTTTCCTTCGGGGGGCGGGCGGTTCCACGAATACGAGGATTTCGGCATGGTTGAGGCCTGCGGCCCTTTTATTGAGGAAGGACGCCTTCAGCTCTTCTCGATCGACAGCGTGGACCAGCAGTCCTGGATGAACGCCGGCCTCTCGCTCGCCGAGCGCGCGCGGCGCCACGAGGCTTACGAAGCCTACGTGCACGACGAGGTCCTCCCGTTCATCCAAGACCGCAACCGGTCCGGAGGCGGGGTGCTCGCGACCGGGGTGAGCGGCGGGGCCTATCACGCGGCCAACTTCCTCCTGCGCCGCCCCGACGTCTTCGACGCGACCATCGCCCTGAGCGGGCTCTACGGGCCGCGCTTCGTGCTGGGCGATCAGTGGGACGACTGCCTCTACTTCCATTTCCCGCTCTGCTACCTTCCCGGCCTTGCGGACGAGCGACTCTTGGGACTCATCCGGCGCAGCCGCATCATACTCTGCGTGGGCCAGGGGGCCTGGGAGCGCTGCGACCAGTACGACTGCATCGGCGAGACCCGGGCCATGAAGGAGGCCCTGGAGGCCAAGGGCATCCCCTGTTGGGTGGATTTCTGGGGCTACGACGTGGGCCACGACTGGCCCTGGTGGCGGCTTCAGATGCCCTATTTTCTAAGGCATACCCTTTAGGAAGGGCCGATCTTCTCTAGAGACCGCCGAGGAGGGCCGGGGGGGGTGCTTCAAGACTTACCCCCCCGCTGGGTCCAAAGACCCAGGCCGGCAGGCGCATTCCAAGGTAAAATCTGTTTAGGATGATCAAAGAGATTGAAAAGCCCGGCGCCGCTCCGGCGCTTCCGCGGCTGACCACCGTCGTCCTCAATAGGGGCGAGAAAGCCTACGTCTGGCATTCCGGCCGCCGGCACTCCCGGCGGCGTCAGTTCTCCGCGGTCTGGCTCGCCCCCTCCCGCTCCTAGCGGGGCGCTTGAGTTCAAGCCAATCTCGCCGCGTCATGCCGAAGATGAATTCGTCGCGCGCCGCGTTGCCGCGCCGCAGGTAGCCTCGCAGGCGTCCTTCCCGCCGCAGGCCGGTTCGGCGCAAGACCCGGGCGGAAGGCTTGTTGCGAATCCAGCAGGTGGCCTGCACGTGGCGCCGAGGGGCCGCGACACTTCGGGGCGGCGTACATGACGGAAGTCGGCCGCCGCGTCGTCCATGCGCACCGGTCTTAAGATCAGGCGGGGTGTTGTCAGCCGCACGTTAATCCGACGGGGGCGGATCGTCGGAAAGGAGAGCCTGCGCCTCTTCGGCGGGAAGTTCCTGCACTTTGCTCAGCTTGCGCACGATGGTGCGGGTCTTGGCCGCGGCCTTTTCCACCGACTCCCCGGCCTTTTCCAGGCGCTGCTGGGTCTCGGTGAGGAGCTCGCCGAAGCGGTCGAACTCGGTCTTGATGGCGCCCAGCAGCCGCCAGACATCTGAGGACTTCTTCTCGATGGCCAACGTCCTAAAGCCCATCTGCAGACTGCTGAGCAGGGCCGCGAAGGTGGAAGGCCCCGAGACCACGATGCGCAGGTCGCGTTGAAGCTCGTCGTGGAGACCTCGCAGCTGCATGACCTCGGCGTAGAGTCCCTCCACCGGCAGGTACATGATGGCGAAATCCGTGGTGTCGGGGGGATTGACGTATTTGTCCCGGATCTTGCGCGCCTGGGTTTTCAGCGCGTTGGCCAGCTCCCGGCCGGCGGCCTCCAGGGCCTCGGGGTCGGCCTTCTCGCGCGCCTCCAGCAGGCGCTCATAAGGCTCGGTGGGAAGCTTGGAGTCCACGGGCAGCCACACCGGTTTCTCGCCCCCGTTGGCGCCCGGGAGCTTGACGGCCAGCTCGACCATCTCGGTCGAGCCGGGCTTGGTCTTGACGTTTTCTTGGTACTGGTCCTTGGTGAGATACTCGGCGACCAGGGCCTTGAGGAGCATCTCGCCCCAAGAGCCGCGGGATTTGACGTTGGTGAGCAGGCGCTTGAGGTCCCCGACGCCGGTAGCCAGAGCCTGCATCTCGCCCAGGCCCTTCTGGACCGCCTCCAGGCGCTGGCTCACCAGGCCGAAGGACTCGGTCAGGCGCGTCTCCAGGGTCTGGTGGAGCTTCTCGCCCACGGTCTCGCGCATGAGCTCGAGCTGCTTGCCCGAATCGAGTTGCATCTCGCGCAGGCGGTCTTGGAGCGTCTGGCGCATGGCCTCGAGCCGACTGTCGTTGGTCTCGGAGAGGGCGGCGAGCTGTTTGGCGAAGGAGTCGAGCTGGCCCTTCTGGAGGTTGGCGAGCTCGGCGACGCGCGCGAGCAAAGAGTCGCCCTGCCCGCGCACGGTTCCGGCGAGTTCCTCGCGTCCGCGGGAACTGTCCTCGCGGCCGGTCCGCTCCAGGCGCTCCAGCCAGCCCGCGAGGCCCTTGAGCGAGACGGCCAGGTAGAGCAGGCCGGCCGCGGCCACGATGAGGGTTAGGGCCGCCACGACGAGGGTCCACTCCAGCGCCATGATCAAAGGATACCCTTTTCGGGGGGCTCAGTGCCTGCCAAGAAGGCCGACATGGGGATGGCTAGAACCTTGGCCGAGAGGGGGATGAGCCTGGTGCCGGGATAAAGGAGGATGCCGAAAGGCGCCGAGCCGGGATGGAGCTTCAGGAAGGCCGTGAGTCCGGAGGCGTCGCGGCGCGTGGGGGTTTGGGAGGTTTTGACTTCCAGCGGGATCAGGATCGAGCCGAAGGCGATGAGGGCGTCGCATTCCTCGCCTGCGGTCGAGCGGAAGAAAAACAGCGCAACGGCGGCGCCGAGATCCGCGGCGAAGGCTCTCAGGTGGTGGTGGACCCAGGACTCGGTGAAGGGCCCGCTCAGGCCGAGCCGTTGGGCTTGATCCCAGTCGCGAACGCCCAAAAGCGCCGCGGCCATCCCGGTGTCGGTCCAGTGGACCTTGGGACACTTCGTCAGGCGCTTCTTGAGATTGGTCCAGTGGGGATGCAAAGTCTCGGCGAGAAACATCGATTGCAGGATCGAGAGCCAACGGCCCGAGGTGTCCGTCGAAACCCCGGCGTCGCGCGCCAAGCGCGCGAGGTTGATGAGGTTTCCGGTCGTGCCCGCCAGGAGGCGGACGTAGCGGATGAAAGCGGCGACGTCGTCGAGGCGAACGAAGAGCGGCAGCTCGCGCTCCAGCACCGTGCGCAGGTACTCGTCGTGCCAACCGGGGCGCCGCTCGGCCTCAAGCCGCAAGACCGGCTCGGGAAACCCGCCCAAGAGGACTTCCTGATCCAGGGGGGTGGGGGCGTAGGAATCGCTCGCGAAGGCATCGGCAACCTGGCGGGGCGTTTGGCAGAGACGCAGGCGCGCCAAGGGGTTGAAGTCCGGCCGGCCCAAGCGTTCGGCCCAGGTGAGCGGCCGCAGGGGGACCATGGCCATCCTTCCGGCCAGGGTCTCCTTGACGGTCTGTGCCGCCAGCGGGTCGGAGGATCCCGTGAGCAGGAATTGCCCCCGTGCCTCCGAGTTGTCCACCGCGCTCTTTATGGGAAGCAGAAGCTCCGGCGAGCGTTGAATCTCATCTATGGTGACCGGCGGGCGCAGGCCGGCGATGAATCCCTGCGGGTCGGTCTTGGCGGCCGAGAGCGCGGCCAGGTCATCGAGGGTGACGTAGTGGCGGCCCTGATCCTGCGTGAACTGCTTTGCGAGGGTTGTCTTGCCGGTCTGCCGGGCGCCGGTGATGCAGACGACGCGGAAGGTTTCGAGGTCCTTCTGCAGGCGGCGCCGGAGTTGGCGATTTAGTGACATTATATTGTAAAGTATAAGCCATTATCGTATTATTTACAATATTAATATGTAAAATTATAAATAAATACTTATTTATTAGTAATAAATTACATTTAACGCGCTTCTGGAAAAGCTTAAAGTATTTGATAATTTCCCTGTATCATAGGGCCAGAAATGTCCGAAGGAAGGAGTGGAATGGGGCGCGGTTCGATGCCTGGGTCGGCAGTCTTCTGGCGGGAATTCGTCGGCAATTCCGCGCTCAAGAGACGACTGATGGCCCGTCTGAAGAGATGCGAAGGTGCGGCGATTGCGTTCCCAGGAACCATCCTGGCGGGGCCCGCGGGCGTCGGCAAAACGACGCTCGCCGGCATCGTGGCCACGGCCATCGGTCGCAGGTGCGTGGCACGGGTAGGTCCGAACCTGCGGCGCGGCGCGCTCCGGCTCATTTTGGGGAAACTCCGGGAGCGGGACATACTCTTCATCGATGAGTTGGGCGAGATGGATCGCGATGCGCAGGTTCTACTCGCCGCGGCCGTCCGGTCCGCCAAGGCGCGGGGAGCGGGGTTTACGGTGATCGGGACGGCATTTGATATGCGGAGGGTCATCCCGGCGCTCAGACGTCTGCTTGTCGTGGAGCGGCTTGGGCGGTACTCGAAGCGCGATATCGCCCGCATTGTGATGGCGACGGCGCGGGAGATGGGAGGTGGTGTCATTGATCGCAGCCGGCTGGCGGTGATCGTGAGCGAATCTCGCGGCATTGCGAGGCGGGCGAGAAATTTGACAAAGCGGGAATTGACGGCTAGAATGTTGCCCCCCAAAAAATGAGCAACTACGGCAGGTACAACCGGGGGCGTGGGGGACGCGATGATTCGGGATTGCCGGAGGGGTTAATGAAATGTCCGTTTTCCGGAACCTGGAAACATAAAGAACTGCCGAATTGGAGTTGGGAAATAGAGGATCCCAAGAATTCGGGGAAGCAGAGGCTCGCGAATAAGGTGGAGGAGACGATGGAGTCGGATTTAACCCATGGAAACTCTGAGTTGGTTCCGCCGGCGAAACGTCCCCTGGGATTGGCTATCGACTTTCACCACAGCGTCAAAAGTCGGTTGGCCTGCCTGATTTGACTTAAAATCTCAGCTGT
>CAYJXJ010000131.1:0-13455 GCA_964374095.1 uncultured Elusimicrobia bacterium | reverse complement strand
GTGCGCGCGCGTACGATGATTTTCTCAAATCAGGGGGGGTTTATGCAACAGGCTCTGGAGTTGGTCAAAAAGGCCGCCGGGCTGGGCGCCACCGACTATCTGCTTAAGCCTTTCGATATCGATCTTCTCGAGAAAACCGTCAATGACATCCTCCGGCCTTCCGAGGACTGAGTTCTCCGCGGGTTTTTTCGATGACAGCACCCTCATTTTTCGCCTCCTCATCGCGGCGATCCTCGTTTTTTACCCGCTTTCATGATGGCTATTTCTCGGAGAAGATGGTTCAACGGAGCGGCGAATTCCACGCGCTGGCCGTCCGGCAGGGCTGCCGGCAACGGGTTGGAGCACCCGTCCGCCGGCCGACTCGGCCGCTTGACAAATAGATGTTATGATGTTAAGCTATAGCGTCACTATATGGCGCTAACAGAGAAGCGGATACAAGTCTACCTCCCGTCCCGGGAGTACCTGGCGATCAAGAAGCGGGCTCAGAAGGAGGGCAAGTCCTTGGCCCAGCTGCTACGGGAGGCCGCGGCTCAGTACCTGCGCCGTACTCCTGAGCAGGCCATGCGGGATGGGTATCGCAAACTGATGGAAGGCGTGGGGGTCTGCCGGGACGACGGTGCCGGAGCTTCCCAACACCACGATAAGTATCTCGGATCGGGCGGGTGGTAGGGACGTTCGTCGATACCTCGGCCTGGTACGCGCTCCGGGTTTCAACCGATCCGGCCCATCGCGACGCGCGCCGAATCTTGGAGCTGCTTCTCAAACAAGGCTGCTCCCTTCATACCTCGGACTGGGTGGTGGCGGAGACCCTGGCGCTGCTCGCCAACAGGGTGGGGAAGGAGGAAGCCGTGAGCGCTGGAAGGTGGATTCTGGGGACGTCCTCGGTTCGGGTTCATGCCGTCGGCGAGGGTCTTGATGAGGCCTGGGGCCTCTACCAGGACCTGGCGGGGCGGGTCGGCTTGGTCGATTGCGGATCGTTTGTGACAATGCGCTCCCAGGGGCTGGCGCGGGCCTTCGCCTTCGACGAGGACTTCGCCGCGCAGGGCTTCGTCCTGGAGCGGCCGGAGGCGTCTTGATCGAGGATCGAACCGATTCACCCCGGTGTCCACCGGTTGGTTGTCGTGCCGATCGGCGCAACGAGGGGGCAAGCGGCCGGCTGGTTCCCGAGTCCCGGGCGTGAGACGGGGAGTCCGCCGAATCCCTGGAGGCGTCGGGTTGGCGGCCGTCGGTCGGATCGTCGGGGTCGCCGCCGGGTTGCTCTTGTTGGCGACGGCGCGGGCCGGGGCGGCCTGCGTCCCCAACCCCGACTCAAGATTTCCCACGAAGGCGGAGGCCTGTACGCTGACCCAAAGGGACAGGGCGAGTTGCCTCGAACAACTGGTGCCAAGAGGCGAGCCAGCGATGTGTCTCTGGGTCCAGGATACGAAGGGTTTCGCCTCCGGCGGGAGGCCGGCCGCGGACGATGGCAAGTCCACGCAAACCGTCACGGGGGTCGCCGTCGATTCCTCTCCAGTCTCCCCCGCGCCCGCGGATGTCCC
Organism: uncultured Elusimicrobia bacterium; assembly: GCA_964374095.1. Classification (GTDB taxonomy): domain Bacteria; phylum Elusimicrobiota; class Elusimicrobia; order UBA1565; family UBA9628; genus CAYJXJ01. The sequence continues at coordinate 11,917 of CAYJXJ010000131.1, read as the reverse complement.
CACGTCGGCGGCGCCCGCTGACGGATCGAACGAGGCCGACGAGCCCGACGACGAGGAAGACTTCGCCGCGAACCGCAAGGCCGCTTTGCGGGGGGATCTGCGGGCCATGCTGTACGTGTCGGGGAACTATTCCGCCGGGGAGGGCGTGGCGAAGGATTACGTGATGGCCTACCGTTGGCTCGCGGCCTGCGCGGGGCGGGGGTCCGAGGACTGCGCCGAGGCCCGCGATAAACTTCAGCCCATCATCGACAACGAAAAGCTCGGCGCTAAGCTCGCCGCCGCCATGGCCGGCGGAGTCAAGGTTCCCAAGGAGGCGGCGGGCTGGAAGGGCATATCCGTGCGCCGTTCCGGCAAGCCCGACCAGCTCGCCAACGTCGTGACGCGCCACATGCGGCGAAAGAAGCTCCCGGCCCTCGACGCCAAGGTGACCGAACCCCCGCCCGACGGGGAGGAGCCGCCCCCGCAGTTCGTCTACCGGTGGCAGGGCAGCGAGCTTCCCGCCACGGCCTTCGCCCGCTCCTACCGCGAGGGGCCCGAGCGCGTGCTGGTCATCGCCCTGCACGCTCCGGCCCTGCGCCGGCACGGCATCCACCTGGAGGTGCGCTTCACGGTTTCGGGGTCGCTGCTTACGGCGGCCGCGGTGCAGGCCGTGAAAGCCGCGGCGGATCACCGCGCGACCGACGATTCCTACGCATTGCGCCGGCGCGGCGTCAACTTCGACGAATTCGGACCGGGGAACCTGCGCATCGAGGCGGCGGCGCTCGAAGCCGCCCCCGGGCCGCTCTCGTTCAACGCCGGAAAAATCGCGCTGGCGCCCTTCGGCCACAAGGACCTCGGGATGACGAGCCTTTCCTGGTCGGTGGCCGGGGTGCAGGTCGGGCGCTAGGTTCGGGCGCGCGCGTGGGCCTTCATGGCCCGCTCCACGGCCTTGAGGTCGGCGGCCGAGATCTTCCAGAGCGGCTTGTCCCCGACGATCCGGTCGATGCCCTGGAAGAGCTTCTCATCGATGAAGGGGCGGACCTTGCCGCCGCGGTATTCGTTTTCTTTTTCCTGATAGAGGCCCAGGAAGGTCTTGTCCCGGAACCACGCTTGGCGGGTCTCGATCTTCTTGAGCACCGCGGCGCTCGGCGAGCGTTGGACGAACTCGAAGAAGATCCCGGTGGGCCCCGAGCCGGGCAGGTTCCACTCGCCGCTGAAGACCTGGATGAGGTCCTCGGAATCCTCCTTGAGGATGGGGGTGATGAAGTTGACGCCGAGGCCGCGGGCGTGGCGGTGGAAGGCGAGCAGGTCGGGGGTGCGCAGGGCGATGTGCTGCCAGTGGGCGGAGCCGCCGCGATTGCGGAGGATGTCTCTCACATGCGACGGGGTGGCGGCCGGCTCGCTGGGTTGGACCACGGCCATGATCGTGTTGTTGACGCGGGCGTCCTTCCCGTAGCTTCCCAGCCGGCTGGCGAAAGTCATGGAGCGCTCCTCGGAGTCACCGGGCCATCGGCGGCGCTTCTCGTAGATGATGTCCTCGGGGCCGACGCCGAAAACCGTCCGGAACAACGCGTAGGTGACGTTATAGAAGCCGGGTTCCACCAAAAACGTCATGTGATCGACGACCAAATTAAGGAAGGGTTTTTTCATGGTTTTCCACCCATGTGATGAGGATTCAAACCATTTCTTTCAGTCACGAGGCCTCCGCCCGGGGAAGTTCGAACGCGTCCCGGGTCCGCGCGTACCACGATCCCTCCATCCGTCCCACGGCCTTCAAATCCTGATGCCGCATGCGCCCGCCGTTCCACAGGGCGTCTTCGACGTGCATCCAAACCACCCGGCCGATCACGAGGTTGCCCCCGAGCGGGCCGCGGCTCACCGTGACGACCCGCATGAGCTCGCACTCCAAATGCAGCGGCGATTCCTTGACCCGGGGGGGACGGACCTTGACGCTGGGAAGAGGGGTGAGCCCCGCCTTTTCGATTTCACTGACCCCGCGCGGGTAGGCGGCCGAGGTCTGGTTCATCTGGGCGACGTTGTCCTCAGTGGCGATGTTGACCACGAACTGGCGGGTCGAGCGGACGTTTGCCAGGGTGTCCTTGGGCTCGCCGGTCCGGGAGTTGGCCGGCGCGAAGCACACGCTCATGGGCTCGGCGGTAATGCCGGTGAAGTAGCTGAAGGGCGCCAGATTGGCCGCCCCTTTCCGGTCGACGGTGGATACCCAGGCGATGGGCCGCGGCACGATCGCGGCGATCATGAAGGCGTAGCGGTCCCGCAGCGGCAGGGACTGCGGATCGAGGTTCACGTCTAGGCCGCGGGCGAGGCTCCGGCGGCGTCGCGGTCCGCCCAACTGAGCGGGTAGCGCTTATCGGCGGCGGCCCAGGCTTCTCGGGTTGGTTCCAGAGTTTCGAAGAAGGTGTCGAGCATGACGGCTAGGTAGGAAGAAACTTTCCCGCGCAGGGCCATGGACTTCTTGGCCGCGTCGCCCTGCGGGCCGTGCGGGAGGGAGCCGGGATGGAAGGTCAGCGACCCGGGTTCGATGACGCCCTTGCGGGCCCCGTAGGTCGTGTCCGAGAAAAACATCGCCTCGTCGGAGTCCACGTTGTAGTGGGCATAGGGGGCGGGGATGTCCTTGGGATGCCAGCCTTCGACCTGGGCGCGGAAGGTGCAGATGGAGAACCCGGAGGTGGGGGCGTTGCCGGACTGGAAGGTCTGGCGCGCGGGCGGCGCGGTGTGGATCTCGCGGGCGATGGAATGGTGGCTCGAACTCTCGAAGGAGAAAGGATAGAGCGCCCCCTCCCATCCCGACAAGTCGAAGGGATGATGGCCCAAGGTCAGGGCGGTCAACCGGCCGCCCCCGTGTTGGACGAGTATGTTGAAGCGGCCCGCGGTGTCCCGCGCGGGCGCCAAGTCCGGGAGGCCGATCTCGGTCTCCACGACGGGAGCCATCATGGTGGCCTGGCCTTGGGAATTGAGGTAGTGCGGGGCGAAGTGGATCGGGTAGGCCGACTCCATAATGAAGAAAAAGGCCTTGGCCGTCGCCAGCTCGACGCGGTAGGTGGTGCCTTTGGGAACAACAAGGTACTGCAGCGGCCGAAAGGGAAGAGTCCCGTACTCCGAATCCAATGACCCGCGGCCTTCTTGCACAAAGAAGAGCTCATGCCCTTCCCCATTGCGGAAAAACTCGCCTCCCCGGGTCGACCGCGCCGGCTTGGCCACCGAGATGCGGGTGGTGCGCCCGGACAACAAGACCGTCCGGGCGCGGAAAAAGTCGCCGCCGTAGGCCATCCGCCCGGTCCGGATGTGGAAGGGCTGAAGGGGATGCTCCGGGGCGGGCTTGGGCTTGAGGTCGAAGCCCGCCAGGCGCGGTGCTGCGGCCTGCACCGTGGGGTAGCGGCGCACGTGCATCTTGCGCGAGTAGGCCCCGGAGAAGCCGTAGCAGCCGTGGATCTCCTCGAGGGCGAGCACGCCGTCCTTGGCGTAAAACTCGGTGTGGGGCACGTCGGGAACCCGCCCGCGCCGCACGATCAAGGCCATGGCCCGAGTCTACTGATTTTCGGCGGGGCTTTACAATGCGCGGTTGGGGGCGTTATACTGGTCGTGTGGCCGATGACTCGCCTCCCGACAATTCCAGATTTCTCCTGGCGGCTCTGCAAGGTTGGGAGACCCTCCGCTTCGAGGGTCCGGACCGCAAGCAGTTCCTGAATGGGCTCCTGACCAACGACGTCGCCAACATCAAGCCTTTCGGGCGGCTGCCCTGCTGTCTGCTCACCCCCAAGGGACGGCTGCTGGCCGACCTCGATCTCTACGACCGGGGGGAGGACCTGCTCGCGGTCTGCCGGACGGCCTGCGCCGCGAACCTGCGCCGCGCTTTGGGAGCCAAGCTCATCCTCAGCCAAACGCGCATGACCGCGGAGACGTGGGAACTTCTGCTCGTTCTGGGCGAACCGGCGGGGAAGCCGCTCGGAGCCGTGTTGGGTCTGCGTCCCGGGTCGCAAGTTCACCAGGCGGACCGGCAGGGCGGCCGGGTTTGGGTACTGGAGAATTATCGTGCCTTCGGCTCGGGCTGGCTGATCCTCGCCGCGCCGGGACTCGCCCTGGAGCTTTCGAGGGCCCTCCTTGGATCGGGGTCTGGTCGTCAAATGAAAAGCGAGGAATTTTTGGAGGCAGTGCGGATTCTAGAGCGCGTTCCGGCCTACGGCAAGGACATGGATGCCGAGACTCTCCCGCAGGAGGCCCGTCTCGACGACCACATTTCCTACACCAAGGGCTGCTACATGGGTCAAGAGACGATGTCTAGGATCAAGCACTTGGGCCACGTCAACCGGATCCTGGTCCGGCTGGACTCCACGTCGGAACACATTCCTCCCAATGGCACGGTCTATGCCGAAGGCCGGGAGATCGGAAAGGTCACCAGCGGGGTGAGAATCAACGCCCTGGCCATGATCCGCGCCGAAGATAATGTCGTGGGACGCACGGTGGAGGTCGTCGGCCCGGAGGGCCGGGTCGCGGCCACGATCGTCGATCTACTCCCCGCGACCTAGCATCCTCGTTTTACTCCCAGCGCCGGGAGTAAAACGAGTCCGCGTCATTGCAGTCGCCGGGGCCGACGGCCGGGTCACCGCAAAAATCGCGCCCTACTCCCCGGCGGACTAGTTTTGCATCGTACTTGGGGCGCCCCAAGTACTTGGATATCACTGGGCTTCTGGCGCTTTGAGGTACGCGCGCTTGAATAGAGGGGTGGCCATCAGGGTCGTGGCGATAGCCATCAGCACGAGGATCGCGAAGAGGGGCGGCCGGATGATGCCGCGCTCGAGCCCGATGTTGAGGAGGATGAGCTCCATGAGCCCCCTGGCGTTCATGAGGATGCCGATGGCGTTGGCTTCCCGGGGGGGTTCGCCGGTGAGCCGCGCCGCGGCGTAGCAGGCCCCCCATTTGCCGGCCAGCGCGGCGGCCAGGATCAATCCGGCCAGCAGCCAGAGGCCGGGAGTATCGACGAGTCCGATCCTGGTGTTGAGCCCGGAATAGACGAAGAACAGGGGAAGCAGGAAGGCGGTGGTGAGCCCCCCGATTTTCTCATTGAGGACCCGGGTGAAGCGGCCCCGGGGCATGGCCGCGCCCATCAGGAAGGCCCCGAAGACGGCGTAGACCCGTATGAAATCCGTAAACCAGGCTCCCAGCATGGCCAGCATGAGCGTCAGGGTCAGGACGCCGTGGCTCATGCCGCCCGCCTCCTCCACCCGGCGCCCCAGCGGCGCGGCCAATGGCCGGATGACGAACAGGCACAGCAGGGCGTAGGCCGCTCCGCCGCCGACGGCCAGGACCGCGGTTCCGGGAGTCCCGGCGAACGCCGCCAGGACCACGGCCAGGACGCACCATGCCGCGGCGTCGTCCATGGAACCCGCCGCCAGAGCGAGCGTTCCCAGGGACGTGGCGGACAATCCTTGTTCGTAGATGATCCGAGCCAGCATGGGGAATGCGGTGATCGACATCGCCGCCCCCAGAAACAGAACGGCTTGGAACCATGTGACGTCAGGCGAGAACAGGCGCGGGTCGTGCGCCAGCCATAGGCCCAGGGCGCCCCCCAGTAGGAACGGGGCGAGTATGCCCGCGGCCGACACCGACGCGGCGCTCCGCCAGCGCTTGCGGATCAGATCCAAGTTGAACTCCGTCCCGATCAGGAACATGTAGAGGACCAATCCTACCTGGGAGACGGCATACAGGATGGGCTTGGACTCGGGAGGAAATAGCCGGGTGAACATTCCGGGAAGGATCCATCCCATGAGGGAGGGTCCCATCAAGACGCCCGCGATCATCTCGCTGACCACTGGGGACTGGCCGAGCCGTTCGAAGGCCCAGCCGCAGGCCCGGCAGACCGCGAGGATGAAGGCGAGCTGGAGGAAAAACAAAACGGATAGGTCGAAATGGCTCATCAAGGGCGGAGCTCCGCCAACTTGCGCCATAATGAGGAAACGAAGGTTGCTTCGAGCTTTTTCGTCGGCACCCAACGCGTTCCGGCGGGGGGAGGCGCGGAGAGACTGGCCCGGTGGAGCCGCGCGGCGATGCGGTGATGGGTGATGGAGTGGCTGGCCCTGCCCAGCAGCGGCCCCGTGGAGGTCTTAACGTCGGAGGCTTCGGGGAACCCCCATTGGCCCTGCAACAGTCGGCCGGGCCCGCGGCGGGTCAGAAGCACCTTGCCGTGGTTTTCGATCCAGAGGAAGTCCCACTCCAGCCTGCGGGGCGTCGGCGCCCGGGGCGTTTCGGGCAAGCGCTCCTGCCACCCCAAGCGCCGGGCCCGGCAATGGCGGCGCACCGGGCATTCAGCGCACCGCGGCTGCGCGGGCAGGCAGACCGTGGCGCCCAGCTCCATCATCGCCTGGTTCCAGTCTCCCGGACGGTGGGGCGGCACCAGCGATTGCGCCAGTTTCCAGAGGCGGCCGGACAGGTTCGGGGATTTTGGATCGCCCTTCAACGCGCGCAAACGGCAAAGCACGCGCGCGATGTTGCCGTCTAGAACCGCGTAGGGCTTCTGAAAGGCGATGGAGAGGACCGCTCCCGTCGTGTACCTGCCGAAGCCCGGCAAGCCGGCCAGGTCTGGCTCGCGGTCCGGCACCCGGCCGCCGTGCTCCGCCACCATACGGCGGGCGGCGGCGTGAAGGCCGCGGGCGCGGGCGTAGTAGCCCAAACCGGCCCAGGCCCGAAGGACCTGGGCCGGCCTTGCCCGAGCCAGGGCACGCAAGCTTGGGAATTGGCGCAGAAATCGTTCATAGCGGGGCATCACGGTGCTGACCGTCGTTTGCTGAAGCATCACCTCTGAAACCCAGACCCGGTAGGGGGTGGGACGGCGCCGCCACGGGAGGTCGCGGGCGCCGCGGCGGTACCAGGACCGGAGGTCAGTCCGAAACGACAAGGTTGTCGATGACCTGGTCGACGCCGCGGGTGTCGCGCGCGATTTCGATGATGGTCGCCCGATCGTTGTAGGAGCTGGACAGGCCCGAGATGGTGACGACGCGCGCGTTAACGTTCACCGTCACGGTCCGCAGGTCCAGGCCCCTTTTGGCCTTAAGCCGCGTCTCGATGCTGGCCAAGATCCCGGGGTCCGAGATGTCGGCTTCGCCGGGGGGATTCAAGGCCGAGGCGCAACCCATGAGCCCCGCGAGGAACACCGCGGCGGCCAGTGGTGTCACCCTCATTATGAGGAAATGTTACAATTTTTGGGTCCCGCGTGCGGGACACCCGACCTTTCCGATGCCCCCCACGGTCCTGCTCGCCACGCGCAACCCCCATAAGCTGCGCGAACTTCTCGAACTCGCCTCCGGCTTGATGGTGCGTTGGGCCACGCTCGCGGACTACCCGGCCATTCCCGAAGTGGACGAGGACCAGCCCACCCTGGAAGGCAACGCCCGCAAGAAGGCGCTCTGGGCGGCCGAGCGTTCGGGTCTCTGGGCCGTGGGCGAGGACACGGGACTTGAGGTGGAGGCCTTGGGGGGCGCTCCCGGCGTCACCTCGGCTCGCTACGCGGGTCCCGGGTGCAGCTACGAAGATAACCTCAAGAAGCTCCTGGCGGAGCTGGGCCGCGCCGGCGCCGCCGGCCGGGGGGCGGCCTTCCGCACGGTGATGGCCCTCGCCGCCCCGGACGGGACGACCGTGGTCGAAGAAGGCCGCCTCGAAGGCGTCATTTCCGAGACGCCCCGGGGAACCGGCGGCTTCGGTTACGATCCCGTGTTTCTGGTTCCCGGGGCCGGCATCACCTTGGCGGAAATGAGATCGGAGCAAAAGAATTCCTGCAGCCACCGGGCCCGGGCCTTCGCGGCCATGCGGCCGCACCTGGCGCGTCTGGCCGTCGGCGCGCTCCTGGTGTCGGCGCTGTTCGCGTCGCCGGCGGCGGCCGGGCGCACGGAGCCGGGGCAGGAGACCCTTTGGGACCAGATCCTGGCCTCCCAGGCAAGCCGCGGGCTGCGCCTGGGCTCCCAGTTCATGGAGCTCAAGCAATACGAGCTGGCCGAGAAGGAATTCGCCAAGGCCGTGAGCGCCAACCCCAAGGACGCCGGGGCGCGCATGCTGCTGGGCGCGTCTTACTACTGGAACGGCAAGGTCGAACCGGCGATCGGCGAATTCCTCAAGGCCATCGAGCTCGAGCCCGGCAACGCCCAAGGCTGGATGCTGCTGGGGATCGCCAAGGCCTGGAAGGGCGAAGGCAAGCCCGCCTTCGAGGCCTTTCGCAAGGCCGCGGAACTCGATCCCAAACGGGCCGACATTCAGATGAACCTCGGTTCCATCGAGGAGTCGCTGGGCAAGACCCTCGACGCCTTGGGCCATTTCCGCCGGGCCGTGGCCTTGGAGCCCCGGCATCCGCTCTATCATTTCCAACTCGGCATGCTCTACCGCCGTCTCGGGCGCGACGGCGAGACCATCGAGTCGATGCGCGAGGCGCTCAAGTTTTTTCCCGATTATGAGGACGCCCTTCTCGAAATGGGAGCGGCGTCCGAGCGGCGGGGCGAGAAGAAAGCGGCGATGCACAGCTTCCGGAAGGCCGTGGCGCTCAAGAGCCGGGACGCCGTGGCCCGTTTCCGCCTCGGCCGGCTCTACCTCGACGCCGGGGACAAGGCGGCGGCCCGGGAAATTTTCAAGGACGGCTTCCATCTGACCCCGGAGGGCGAAGGGGGAGGACTCAAGCTCTCGGTGTCCTACACCGGCGGGCGCAAGAGCCAGTCGGCTCGGGAACCGGAGGAATCTCCGGACAAGGCGCCGCGCCCGCCGCGGGATCCCAACGATCCCCTGGAGGTCTTCGCGCGGAACCTGGAGCGCATCCCGCTCGATCAGAGCGCCATCATGCAGGTCGACGCGGCCTTCGTGCCCAAGCCGAGGCTGGTCCGCGCCGCCGAACCCGAGAGCCCCGGTTCGCACCGGTCGGCCCTCCAAAAGGAATTGGCCCCCGACCGCGGGTCGATGAAGGCCGTCCGGCGGGAGTATCCCATCGACCGGGCCACCCCCGAGGCGCGCGAGAAGCAGATCCAGAAAATACTCGACGACCTCGCCGCGGTCATGAAGGACGCCCCGGACGGCTCGGACGTGCGCCTGGGCATGAACCTCACCTACAAGCGGGTCCAGGAGCCCTCCTCCCGGCGCGCCGACGCGGAGGGCGATCCCAGGGTTTCCTTCCAACCCCGGCAGGTGGGCAACGACATGGGACTCTGGGTCATCGGCACGGGCTGGATGGCCCTCGTGGAGGAGGCCCTGCCCGAGCCCGGCGAGGAGGCCCGCCATCCCGACGATCCGGATTGGTGGGTCGGCACCGGGCTGGGATTGGCCACCATCGGAGACGGCCAGCGCGCCTACACGGCTTTCGAGCGGGCCCTCCGCCTCGATGGAAAGAACGAACTGGCTCTCCTCGGGAGAGGCGTGGCCTCGGTCATGACGGGAGACGAGGCGCGCGCCGCGGCGGACTTGCAGGAAGTCCTGCGCATCAACCCCAAGAACCGCCCCGCGAAGGACGGGCTCAAGTGGCTCCAGCGTCCCAACCAGTCCAAGAGAAGCCCATGACCGGGGATTTGATGCGCGGCTACGTCCGCCGCATCCATTTCGTCGGCATCGGCGGCGTCGGCATGAGCGGGATCGCCGAGGTCTTGAACAATCTCGGCTACCGGGTCTCGGGGTCCGACATTAAGGAGACCGAGATCACCCGGCGCCTGCGGGCCCTGGGAGCCGCTGTTTCCAGGGGCCACGCCGCGGCCCACGTCCGAGGCGCAGAAGTCGTGGTGGTGAGCTCGGCGGTTTCGGAGAGCAATCCGGAGGTGGCCGAGGCCCGCCGCCGGGGGGTCCCCGTGGTGTTGCGGGCGCAGATGCTGGCCGAGCTCGGCCGGATGAAGAGAACCGTGACCGTCGCGGGCTCCCACGGCAAGACCACGACCACCTCGATGGTCGCCATGGCCCTGAAGGCCGCCGGCGCCGACCCCACCATGGTGATCGGCGGGCAGCTCAAGAACATCGCGGGCAACGCCCGCCTGGGGGTGGGGGAGTACCTCGTGGCCGAGGCCGACGAGTCGGACGGCTCCTTTCTCCACTTGAATCCCTTGGTCGCGGTGGTGACCAATATCGACGACGATCACCTGGACTACCATCAGTCGATGGAAAATCTCGAGAAAGCCTTCCTCGAGCACGTCCGGCGGCTTCCCTTCTACGGCGCGGCGGTGCTGTGCGCCGAGGACCCGGCCCTGCGCCGTCTGGCCGGGGAAGCGGGCCGCCGCGCGATCAGCTACGGCTTTTCGCGCGACGCGAATTGGCGCGCCGCGGACCTGCGCCTGTCTTGGGACGCCAGCCGGTTCACGGTGCTCCGGGACGGCCGCCGGGCCGCGGCGATGACCCTGCGCGTGCCCGGGCGGCACAACGTGCTCAACTCCTTGGCCGCGCTGGCCGCCGGGGAGTTCCTGGGGTTTCCGGTCCGCCGGCTGGTCCGGGGGCTCTCGGAGTTCACGGGCGTCGGCCGGCGTCTCGACGTGCTGGGCTCGGCGGGGGGGGTCGAGTTCATCGATGACTACGGGCACCACCCGACGGAGATCGCGGCGACCCTGGAGGCCCTGGCCCTGCGCGGCGGCCGGCGGATCGTCATCTTCCAGCCTCACCGCTATTCCCGCACCAAGCTCCTGTCGGCCCGTTTCGGCCCCGCGTTCGGGAAAGCCCACCGGGTGTATGTGATGGACATCTACGCGGCCGGGGAGCGCCCCCTCCCCGGCGTGAGCTCGGAGCTCATCCTGCGCTCCCTGCGCCGCTGGGCGACGCCGTGCGCCCCCTTCGTCTCGGCCTTGGAGGTCGCGGGGGATTTGCGTCCCGGCGACGTGGTGCTGACCTTGGGGGCGGGCGACGTCTGGAAGGTGGGGATGGATCTCCTGCGCCGCTTCCAGGCGCGCCTGCGCAGTCCGGTTTGAGCCGGGGCCGCGGATCCTAAAATGGGAGCCTCTCTCCCGGACCGGGTTATCCACGGGACTTGGAACGTTCCAAGTCCTGTGGATAATTTCGGATTTGAGCGCCCCATCGGCCGGGTTGACCGGAAGGTCGGGGAATTGGGAGCCCGGCGCCGGTGAGGGGGCGCCTCGGCCAGCACTTCCTGGTCGATCCCTCGATCTGCGGACGGATCGTCGACGCCGCCGGACTGTCCGCGTCGGACAGGGTCGTCGAGATCGGCCCGGGACGGGGGGCGCTGACGCGCGCGCTCGCGGGGCGCGCCCAGGTGACGGCCATCGAGCTCGACGCGAGCCTGGCCGAGTCCCTGCGGGGAGAGTTGGCGGGCTTGCCTGGAGCGCGCGTCCTCCACGCGAACTTTCTGCGCTTTCCCCTGGAGAGCTTGCCGCCCCCCGTGAAATTCGTCGGCAACCTTCCCTATTCGGCGGCGACGGCGATGCTGATGCGCATCGTCGCGTGGGATGGCTGGACCGAATCGGTGCTCATGTTCCAGAAGGAGGTGGCCGACCGCATACTCGCCTCTCCGGGGAGCCGCGACTACGGCTCGCTCACGCTCGCGGTCTCGGCCCGCGCCGAGGCCGAGCCGGTGCTGGAAGCGCCCCCGGAGGCCTTCTCGCCGCGGCCCAAGGTCCACTCGTCGGTCGTGCGCCTCACCCGGCGCCCCGAGCCCCTGGTCCCGGCCGCGGAGTGGCCGTGGTTCGAGCGGGTCGCGCGCGCGGCCTTCTCCCAGCGGCGCAAGACCGCGGCCAACGCGATCGCGGCGGGACTGAGCGTCCCGCGGGCCTCTGTCGAGGCCGGGCTGGAGGCCTGCCGCCTAGAACCGCGCGCGCGCGCGGAGAGCATTCCCCTGGCGGGGTTTCTGGCCCTGGCGCGGAGCATACGCCACGCGTAGGCCTCCTCCTCCCGGACTAGATCCGATCCCGGGGTCTAGTACACGCGGCGATGAATTCGCCACGGGTTTAAGGGGTGCGCTGAAAGA
>CAYJXJ010000130.1:0-13508 GCA_964374095.1 uncultured Elusimicrobia bacterium | reverse complement strand
GGCCGCCCTAAGCGTACGCTGACCCGAAATCCAACCGACTTTTGACGCTGTGGAGGGGAATGGTTGATTCCGTGACGATCTTGGGGAAGAAATCGTGACCGTCCGCTTCATGGGGGATTCCGACGAGCTCGTGCGCCAGCTGCGCGCCACCCTCGCCCGGCTTGAGCTCGCGCTGGGGGCCATCTCGGACGCCATCCTCTGGACCGACCCGGAGGGGCGGGTGCAGTGGTGCAACGCGGCCCTGACCCGGCTGGCCGAACGGCCTCACATCGATGTGCTCGGAACCAAGCTCCCGGAGCTCCTGCGCCTGGAGCGGGGCGGCAAGGCCTTGGAGGGAAGCGATAGCCCGCTGGAAGGCGCTCTCCACGGCAAGGCCGGGACCCAGCGCTGCGACCTCGTCGTGCAGGGGCGGCGGCTTCCCATCGAGATCGAGGCTCACTCCGCGGTCCTCGGCGGCCAGGACGCGGCCACGGTCTTCGTCATCCGCGATATCACCGAGCGGCTCGACTCCGAAGAGAAGCTCAAGACCGCCAAGCGCGCCCTGGAGGTAGCCTACGACCGCCTGCATCTGGACTACGTCCTCAGCCGCCAGGCCCTGGCCCTGGATGACGACAAGGAGTTCTGGCCGCAGTTGGCCAAGCGCATCGCGCGATTCTTCCACTGCGACCGGATCACGATATTTCAATGCGACACCCAGGGCGGCCTGGTCTCGCGCTTCGCCGCGGGGCTCTCCGAGCCCCTGATCATTCCGCCCGGCCGGGGGATCGCCGGGCACGTGGCCATTTCCGGCGCCTGTTATATGACCAACGCGGCCCGCGCCGATCCGCGCTTCGACGGCGAGGTCGACCGCCTCACAAGCTACGAGTCGCGAAACATTCTGGCCTATCCCCTCACCCACAAAGACAGGACGGTCGGGGTGGTCGAGCTCATCAATAAGGAGGGGGACTTCGGCCGTGAAGACCTCGAGGCGATGGAGTACTTCGGCCCCCGGATCGCGATCTTTTTTGTGAAGTTTCGCAGCGAGGAGCGCCAGCAGCAGCTCGCCTCGGAGATGATGCAGATGGAGAAGCTCGCGGCCGTGGGGCGCCTGGCCTCGGGAGTGGCTCACGAGATCAACAATCCCCTGTCGGCGATCCTCGGGCTGACCCAGCTCATGGGGCGCCTGTACGCGTCGCCCCCCGAGCTTCTGGAGGACCTCCTCAAGATCGACGCCGAGGCGCGGCGCATCAAGACCATCGTGCAGAATCTCCTGGGCTACTCGCGCACGTCCCGGGCCGCGTTCTCGAGCGTCACGATGTCGGAGATCCTCGAGGGGACCCTGCCGCTCCTGCAGCACGAGCTCAGGCACCGGCAGGTCGAGATCGTCACGGACTTCGAGCCGGGTCTGCCGATGGTGCAGGCCAGTTCCAGCCAGCTCAAGCAGGTTTTCGTCAACCTTGTGCTCAACGCCCTCCATGCCTTGGAGGGGCGGCCGAAGGGGCGCATCCGGTTGACGGCGCGCGCCAACCGGGCCTCGGGCTGGGTCCACGCCGAGGTCGAGGACAACGGCCCCGGCATTCCCGCGGAATTTCGCGAGCGGCTCTTCGAGCCGTTCTTCACGACCAAGGAGCCGGGGCAAGGGACGGGGCTGGGGCTCTACGTCTGCATGGGCATCGTGGAGCGCCACGGGGGCATGATCTCGTTGGAGAGCGAGGTGGACCGCGGGACGACGTTCCGGGTCTCCTTGCCCATCCCGCCGGGAACCTGACACATGACGGCCAATGCATATCCGGAAGGCCATCGGTGCCGGCGGCCTTCCGTCCGCTAGTGGGCCGGATCCTGATCGTCGACGACGAGCCTTCCATCCTCGACGTTTGCCGGCGCTTCCTGACCGGCAGGGGCTTCGACGTCGACGTCCTCCAGGACGGACGCAAGGCCTTCGACCGGATCCTGGCGCTGTCGGGCGGCTACGACATGGTCCTCACCGACGTGCGCATGCCCGGGATGGACGGCCTGGAACTCAACTCGCACTTGAAGCGCCGCTTCCCCAAGATCGACGTCATCGTCTTGACCGGGGCTCCGGAACTCGAAGGAGCGGTGGCCGCCCTCAAGGCCGGCGCTTACGACTACCTCACCAAGCCCGTGGATCTCGATGTCCTGGCCACCTGCGTCAACCGCTGCTGGGAGAAGCGCCAGATCGCCGACGCCCTGAACGCCGAGAAATCCCTGCGCGCCGAGCTCGAGGCCGCCTACCGGGAACTGCGCCGCGCCGAAGGCGTCAAGGAGGCGATCCTCGCCCGGGTGGGCCATGAGCTGCGCACGCCCCTGACGGTCGTTCGCGGGATGCTCTCCGTGGCGCGCCTGGAGACCGATCCCAAGCGCCACGGCGATCGCCTCGACTCGATCGAGGCCGCGGCGCACCGGCTTGGGGCCGTCATCAACGACCTGCTCCTCTTCGCGGAACTGGCCCGCGGCGAGGTCGCATTAAGGAAGGCCCCCGTCGACATCGGGGCGCTCGCGCGGAGCGCCGCCGAGCTCTGCGCCGGCGTGTGCCGGGAGAAGGCCCTCACGGTGGAGCTCGACCTGCCCTCCGCCGGCCCGATCCTGGAGGGCGACCCGGATCAACTCCTCACCGCTTTCAAGCATCTCGTGCTCAACGCGGCGCTGTTCAACCGTCCCCAGGGAATCGTGCGGGTGCGCTGCGCCGAGGAGGCGGGCATGGCCCATGTCTGGGTCTCCGACGCGGGCGAGGGCATCGATCCCGCGGTGCTTCCCAAGATTTTCGAGGATTTCTGGCAGGCCGCGGACTTCATGACCCGCAAGGTCGGGGGGCTGGGCCTGGGACTGGCCATCGTCAAGGGCATCGTGGAGGCCCATCGCGGCAGCATCACGGTGGAGAGCTCGTCGGCCGGCAGCACGTTTCACGTTTTCCTGCCGATGAAGGCCGTCTAGCCCGCGGGAGTTCGCTCCCACCCGCTTCCCAGTCCTGGGCGTGTTTGCTACACTCTCGAATATGACCGAGTCTATTGGAAGGGCGCCGATGGGCACGGGAAGAGACCCATGAGGCTTTCTGTTCTGGTCGCCCTCGCGGCGTTGGTCCCGCCGCCGGCGGCGGCCGAGCCTTTCGGCGAGCCCGTCTGGGAGATCCGCGAGGGGTTGGCCCAGCCCGAGAGCGCCTACTTCGACAAGTCCTCGAAGTTTCTGTTCATCTCCAACGTGGCGGGAGACTCCGGCGCCAGGGACGGCAAGGGCTGGATCATGAAGGCCGACCTCGAGGGCAAGGTCCACGGCGCCCAGTGGGTCTCGGGCCTCAACGCCCCCAAGGGCCTGCGCGCGCACAAGGACGTCCTCTACGTGGCCGACATCGACGACATCGTGGCGGTGTCGATCAAGACCGGCGTCGTCTTGCGGCGCATCTCCGCGCCCGGGGCGCGCATGCTCAACGACGTGGCGACGGATTCCCAGGGCAATGTCTATGTCAGCGACACCCTCGGCAGCCGGATTTATCATATGACCCCCAAGGGGAAAGTGACCGTGTTCGCCGAGGGCCCGGAGTTGGGCTCGCCCAACGGCCTGGCGGTCCATCAGAACGAATTGCACGTGGCGTCCTGGGGCTACACGCAGGATTGGACGACCAAGACCGCGGGCAAGCTCTACGTCCTGGATTTGAAGAGCAAGGCGATATCGCGCGCCACCAATCCGCTCGGCAATCTCGACGGCCTGGAACTCGGCCCCCGCGGCGAATGGCTGGTCTCGGACTGGGTGGCGGGCAAGGTCATGCGCGTCACAAGCCAGGGCGCGGAGGTGCTCGGCCGCGGCTTTCAGGGCAGCGCCGACTTCGGCTGGGTGCCGGATCGCAAGCTCCTCATTCTGCCGCGCATGAAGGAGAATATCGTTTCGGCTTATATCGTCAGGTAGGAGGGAGCATGGCCAAGACCGCAGCGAAGGATGATAAGACGGAGCCGGCCACGTCCGGCAAGATTCTCGGGACTTACGGCACGATGTACTACGTCAAAGACATGAAGAAGTCGATCGAATGGTTCTCCTCCCGCCTGGGACTCAAGCCCGCCCATGAGAGCAAGGACTGGACCGAGTTCAACCTGGGAGGCCACGCCCTCTGCCTCCACCGTGCCAAGAAGGACCCCTACCCCGCCAACGGTTCGCTCATACTCCATGTCGGCGCGATCAAGGACATCGTCGCTTCCTTGAAAAAGGCGGGGGCCACGGTCGCGGAGCCCCACGAAGTTCACCCGGGGGCCTGGGCCGCCGACGTGCGCGATCCGGACGGCAACGTCCTCAGCGTCTACGAGGGGCCCAAGAGCGGCTAGTCGGTCCGGAACCGCTGATGGAGCCGGCTTAACGCGGATCGAGGAGGGGCGATATGCCGATCTCGTCCTCAAGATCGGATTCCGGCAAAGTGATCGGACGCTCGCGACGGTAGGGCCGGCTCGGGGCCGGCAGGGGCTGGGAGGGTTCCGGGGACTTGGCCGGCGTCACGACCGGCGCCGGGTCCTTTGTTCCGGAGTTGTCGAATAGGGCTCCCAGTTGAATCGACGCTAGGGCGATATCCAGGCCCTTCAGGTCGACCTTGGGGGCGGCCGCGCCCGCCGCTCCCGGCAGGCGCTTCGGGGAGGCGGGTTGGATCGCAGGAAGCTCCACGCCCACCTCGGCGATCACGATGCGCTCGATCCCGCGGGGCGGGACGATGACCGGCGGCATGGTGATGGGGGTCACGGGATCGATGCGGGGAGAAACCGCCACGATCGGCATGGACGGAGAGGGGAGCCGGATCGCGGGCGCGCCGATCGATAGGACCGGGGCGGGCCTCCAGGGAAGGCCTATCCGCACGGGCGCTGAAGGGCCCGGGAAGGCGATCCGGCTCTGGACTTGGGCCGCGGCCGCGGGCATGGACGCCAGAAGCGCCGCGCCGGCCGCCAGGGAAAGGTTGATGCCCACAATGAAAGCATACCCCACCCGCTCCGCCGCTCCCATGACACGCGTCAACGCTTGCGGTTGATTCCGCTCAATGGGTCTTATGGCCTTTGGGCCGGTAGGTCCAGCAGGAGGGTCACGGGGCCGTCATTGACCGACTCTATGTTCATATGGGCCGCGAACTCCCCGGTCTTGACCCGCGGGACGCGGGAGCGCAGGGCGTCGACAAACACGTCGTATAATCCCACGGCCGCCTCGGGGCGCTCCGCGGCCGTGAAATCGGGGCGGCGGCCTTCCCAGGGATTGCCGTAGAGCGTGAATTGGGACACCACCAGGGCCTCCCCTCCCGCATCGAGCAGGGACCGGTCGAACTTGCCAGCGGCGTTGGAAAATATGCGCAGCTCCGCGACCTTGTCGGCGAGCTTGCGGCACATGTCGGGGGTGTCGCCCTTTCCCACGCCGAGGTAAACCAGCAACCCTCGTCCGATCCCGCGGCGCTCGCCGCCGGGCAGGGACACGGACGCGGAGGAGACCCGCTGGACCAGGGCCCTCACGGCCAACGCCCTCCCCGAGGGCCGCGAGGACGTGCGGCCTGCCGGCCGCTCGCCCTCACGGCACTTTCTCCCATTCCGTCATCAGCCACTTCCCGCCGCGCCGGACCAAGGTGTCGATCTCGGCTCCCCCGAAATCAGCCTTATTGTCCTTGGTGGTCACGTGGTAGCGCAGATTGACCACCGCGCGGCCCGGCCCCAGGTCCCGGACGTCGAGCTTGTCGATGTGAAAACGCACCTCGGAGTTTTCACCGTAGAACTTGCGGCCCCAGTCCAGGATCTGGCCATGCGTCATCGGCTGGGTGATCGCGGGGTCAAAAAGCGCGGCCAGGGCCTGCGGATCGCGGGCGGAGAAGGCCTTCTGGACGTCCCGGTAGTAGGAGCGAACCTCCGCTTCGACCCTGCCCTCCTCATGGGTCATGGGTCTTTGGAAGCTCAGCCAGGAACAGGCCTGCATTCCTACAGGAAGCACGACCAGAAGCAGAATCGTCCGAAGCACGGGTCTGATCTTACATCTTTTCTGGTATTATCCCGATCATGCGGCTGTTCATCGCCGTTTCGGTCCAAGCGGCCGAGGAAAGCCTCTGCAATCTTCTGCGCGAGCTTCGCTCCACGGGCGCGGATTTCAAGTGGGTTCGGCCCGAGCAGTTCCATTTGACCCTCCAGTTCCTGGGAAACCTGGAGCCAGGAGTCGTGGAGGCCGTCGGCGCGGCCATGCGGGAGGCGGCAGAGGACCGGCCGGCGTTCGGGCTGCGGCTATCGGGGCTCGGAGCTTTCCCGGATTGGAAACGTCCGCGCGTGATCTGGATCGGGGCGGATGAGGGAGGGCCCGCCTTGTCGGAAATCACGCAAGCCCTCGGCGCGGCCCTGCGTGGAAAGAACGTTCCGTTGCCTGAGGAAGGACGCGAGTTCACGCCTCACCTGACCCTGGGGCGCATGAGGGGGCCTTCGGGGTTGGGACGGCTGAAGGCGCAGGTCGAGCGCCTCGCGGAGCGCGACCTCGGGATCCCGAAACTCACGGTCGAACGCCTGCTCCTGATCGAAAGCCGGCTGTCCGCGCCCGGGCCGTCCTACACGGTCCTGCGCGAGGCGCGATTGCGCGCGGGGTCGGTGCCAGACATGTAGAACTTCGCCCGGGCGCAGCCGCCAAGACCGCACACGCATGCTCCGCGTCCGTAGCTACATCGCTACCGTACGCAACTATGATCGGCCGGTCTTCCAGGCGCCTGTCGACGCCATCGCCGGACGCCGCTTCATCCCCGTCTCGGCCGCTTGACGACCTGAGAGTTACGAACGTCGTGTCTATTTCTACGAGAGGGTTTCGGTGCGGCGACGCCGCGCTATGTTCCTCGCGCGAATGCGATGAAAAGCAGCAGATCGAGCACGCTTATAGTCGTGACCGCTCCGTAGAAGCGGCTCCAAGTTTCCCACTCAAGCCACTCCCATTTTTTAACTAAGCCATAGACGGCCAAACCGTCCACGATGACGAAACCCATGCCGGCAGGAAGGGCGAACCACGGGTTTCGAATTACAGCAAGCCATATGAGTCCCCGGGAGCCCGTATGACCCATAACGGCGCCGGTTCTCTCGATGAGGAAGGTCCATCGCACATGCCATGGCGGCTCATCGCTTTTGGGACCCGCGGCTCCTGAACGAATACTCGGGATGAGAAGCGCTACCGCCTCAATCCACCCTGCCCCTGCGCCGAAGGCGGCGGCAGTCCAAGCGCTTCCATCGGGCAGGAACCATACGAAACATACTGCCGCGCAGCTGAGCTCGCATGCCGCGGACAGAACGCCGTGCGCGGCACCTCGCGTCTCGGGCGTCGCCGACTTTCCCAGGCCCTCATGGAGGAATCTGGCAAGGGGGATCTTGGCTGCCACCGAGATGGCCCAGACGATGGCTCCAGCGGCGAACCATAGGAACCCGCCGTGGGTGGCGGCGGCGATCAACAGAGGCGCAAGAAGCAGGGCGCTGAGGACCAAAAGTCTGGCGAAGCTTTCCCAGTTCACTCGTCTGGCCATTTCAGAATCAGGAGCTTGCATTTTAGGCCGCAGGTAAGGGCCGCCAGCCCGACCCGAGGTGGCGCGCTCGGAAAGCCGACGGGTGCAGGATCTCGGCCAGAATCTCCAGGGTGTCCAAGACGCCGGGTCCCGGCCGGTTGAAGTAGCGGTTGCCGTCGGCCAGAAAGACCCGGTCTTCGCGCACGGCCCGCAACCGCTTCCACCAGGAGTGCCGCTCAAGCGTCCGGGCCTCCAGGCGCGTGCGCGGGATGTCAAAGCCGCAAGGCGCGATGACGATGATGTCCGGGTCCTTGCGGAGCAGGTCCTGCCGGGAGAGCCGGGGCGAGTGCTTGCGGGGCTTGCCGAAGAGGTCCTGGCCGCCGGCGAGTAGGACGAGCTCGGGCATCCAGTTGCCGGCGCACATCAGCGGGGAGGTCCATTCCAGCAACGCGAGACGAGGCCTAGGCCCAAGGCTTTGAGCGTCTCGCGCAATCCGTTCCATCCGTTTTTGCAGCCGTTGTACGAGATCCCTGCCTCGTGGCGCCGACTTCAGGGCTTCAGCCACGCGCTGAATGTCTTTGAAGACTTCCTCAAGCCCCACCGGATTAAGCGTCACCACGCGGGTCTTCAGGCACGCCGGCGCCAACGCGCGGCGGACATCATCCGAACTCACCGCGCAGACCTCGCAGTGGGCCTGGGTGAGGATGACGTCGGGTTGGAGCGCGGCGAGCCTGACGGAATCGACCTGATAGACCGACGGATAATGCCGGAGCGCCGAGCGCACGGCGCGGTCGATGGCGAGGCTCGAGGCGTCGGGATCGATGCGGGGACAGGAAAGGGCGGGCAGGCGCTTGACCCAGGGGGGCTCGTCGCACTCATGGGAGCGCCCGACCAAAAAGCGCCCGAGGCCCAACGCACAGACGGTCTCGGTGGCGCTGGCGATCAAGGAGACGACGCGCATGGGTTTGGGTCGGTTGGAATGTGTCAGATGTTGAGACCTGGCCCCATCAGCGGACGGTGGGCGGCGGGGCGGACTTGCCCCCGCTGGCGTTTTGGGCCGCGGGCGAGGTCAGGGCCACCAGGTCCGAGAGGATCGAGAGCGACTCCTCGAGGACGTAGTCCGATGCCGGGGCCTTCTCGTAGTCCTCGCCTTCGGCCGCGGCCGTGGATTTGGCCACCGCGGGCTCGGCGGGCTTGGGCTTTTTGCCGTCGAGGCTCTGCAGGGTGATCTCCTCGAATTTCAGAGGCTCGGTCTTGCGGCCGGCGCGCTCCTTCTTGCGGCCCTCGACCCGGGCCTTGTCGGCGGCCTTCTCGGCGAGGCGCTTGGCCTCGTTGAGCGAGATGGTCTTGTCTTCGAGCTGTCTCTTGTACCGGATGATGTCTTCTTGGACGTAGGCGAATTCCGGCGAGGCGGCGATGCGGCCTTCCGAAGCCCTGCGGAGAACGTGGAGGGCGGCGGTGACCGAGTGGGTCGGCTCGAAGGCGGCCGGCCGCTCCACGTCGTAGGGGAGGGCGTTTTTCAAGGTGCTCTCGGTTATCTCCATGTGGTCGGCCACGGCAGGCAGGTGGATATCGGGAACCACGCCCTGGTTCTGGGTCGATCCACCCGAGACGCGGTAGAATTTCTGGATCGTGAGCTTGAGCGCCCCGCTCTTGGCGCGCCGGTAGCTCGGCGGCATGTACTGGTCGAGCTCGAGCATGGACTGGACCGTTCCCTTGCCGAACGTGCTCTTCTCGCCGACCACGACCGCCCGCCGATAATCCTGCATGGCGCCCGCGAGGATTTCGGAGGCCGAGGCGCTCACCCGGCTGGTGAGGACCACCATCGGGCCGTCCCACGCGGCCTGGCCGTCGTCGTCGTTCAAGGACTTGAGTATCCCGTAGGTATCCCGGACCTGGACCACGGGGCCCTCCTTGATGAAGAGCCCGGTGAGGGTGATTGCTTCCGAAAGAGACCCGCCGCCGTTGCGGCGCAGGTCCAGGACCAGGCCTTGGACGCCGTCCTTCTTGAGCGCCGCGATCAGTCGAGAGACGTCGCGGGTCGTGCTCTTGGTCTCTCCGCCGGTCTTCATGTCGGCATAGAATGACGGCAGGTCGATGATCCCGATCCGGGCCTGGGGCGCCCCGGGGGCGAGCGGCGACTCCAGGATCTTGGCCCGGGCCTCCTGCTCCGTGAGCTTGATCTCGTCGCGGGTCAAGGTCACGATCAGCCTCGTCGCGGGGTCGAGGGCGTCGTTGGGCAGCACCCGCAGGCGCACGACGGTCCCCTTCTCGCCGCGGATGAGCTGGACCACCCGGTCGAGCTTCATGCCCACGACGTCCATGAAGGGCTGCTCGGACTGGGCGACGGCCTCGATGCGGTCGTTGGATTTGAGCCGCTTGTCCACGTCGGCCGGGCCTCCCGGCACGAGGGAGACGATCTTGGCGTAGCCGTCTTCCGAGCGCAGCACCGCGCCGATGCCGGTCAGGGAGAGCCGCATGCTGATGTCGAAATTGTCCTTTTGGGGCGGGGCCATGTACTCGGAATGGGGGTCGAAGGTCTGCGCCAGGGCGCTCAGAAAGGTCTGAACCACGTCGGAATTCTCGTATTCCTTGTAGCCGCGGAGGAGCCGGTCGTAACGGAGATTGATGTTCTTGAGGATCTCCTCCGGCTTGGTCTGGTTGAGGCGCTCGGCGAGGATCTCATGCTTGACCCGCAGCCGCCACAGCTCCCGCGACTCGGCCGCGTCCTTGGGCCACGGGGCCTCATGGCGGTCGGCGATCACCGCCTCGTCAACGGTGAAATCGTGCTTGGCGGAGGCAAACTCCCGGGCCCAGACCGCGCGCTCGCCCAGGCGCTCCACGAACTTATTGAAGATCTCGTAAGCGGGTTGGAGGTCTCCCTGCTTGACGCGGTCGTCGAGCCCCTCGGCGTAGAGGGCCTCGAAGGCGTCGATATCGGCCTTGTCGAAGATCATGTGGTGGTAGTCGAGGCTGTCGATGTAAGCGCGCAGGGTCTTGCGCGAGGCGCCATCGTCGATGGGGTGGTGGTTGTAGTGGGAGCGCTCGAGGATCTTGGCAACGAGCTGGCCGATCACCCCGGACATGGGGTCGGGGGCGAGTTCGGCGGCGGCCGCGCGCGCCGCGGGCAGGGCGAGGAAAACCGCCAAGAGAAGCGGGGTCGGGGAGGCTCGGCGGCGCGCCATCCCGTTAGTATTGGCAACAAACCCGTCTTTGTCAAGGTCTCGGGGGTCACATCCCAACATCTGACACATTAAATTTGAACAGGCCTTGACTCGCCCGGGAACGGCTGTTAACCTTAGGTGCCGGGTGTGGGGTCTTGTGTGAGCCGTGCGCCCCGGCATCTCTCGCATGCGAGCATTGGACGCCGGCGCCCTTGTTTTGTTCTTCGCCTCCGCGGCGGGAGCCACCCAAGTCCGGGGCCGCCAGGGGGGCGGCGGCGGTTCGCGGACCCAAGGGGGGGTGACGCTTCCCGGCGCGACCGCGCGGCCCGCCCGGGTCGAGCTCAACATCCCCGCCTTGGGCCAAGGCCTGGCCGCGGGGCCGCAGGCTCCCGAGGCGAAAGCCGCCGTGGGGCCCGCGCCGCCATCATCACTGGAAGCGCGGGTTCTTTCAGTGCGCGAGCTGGGTCCAGGGATCGCGCCTGTCCTGCCGCCGTCGGTCATCGCGGCGGTCGTCTTGCCCCGGGCTCCCGCGGGGCCGAGTCAGGACCCCGCCGAAGCGCCGGCCGGGCCGCCCGAGGTCGAGGGCGGGCCTGCGCTTGCGAAATATATGGAGGCGCAGGTCCTTTTCGACCAGGCGGCGCGAGAGGTTCCCCGGGATTCCGGAGGTTCCTGGTTCTCCCGGCTGCGGGCCAAGCTGTTCCCAGACGTTGTTCCGGCCTGGCCGGGCAAGACCGGGGACCGGGTCCGCATCAACGGTCGCAGCTATATTCTAGGCGAAAAAATCGGGGAGGGCGGGGCCTCGATCGTATACCGGGTCCAGGGGCATGAGGAACTCGTCCTGAAATTCATTTACCCGGATATGAAGGGCGACCCGCATTACGGACAGGAAGTCTTGGCGCTGCAGGCCCTGTCCTACACCGATATCGCGCATTCCAAGCTCAAGGATCATGGCGCGGATGGGACGATCCTGGTAAAAGGGCTGGTTCACGGCCAGAGTCTTAAGGAAGCCTTGGACGCGGGAAGCCTGCGGGAGAGCCAAACCCGCGGCCTGGCGGACCTGGCGGCCAAACTCATCCGCATCGGCTACACCGCCGATCTCGTTCCCGCCAACCTCTCTTGGGACCATTGGCGCACGGCGTGGTTCCTCGTGGACGCCGGGGGCTTTCGAATGGCGCCTCCCTTGAGCGTGTTGGGCCAACTATTGGGGAAGGAATCCTTATGGGGTTCCGAGCCCCTGGCGGCCAAGGCCGCGTTTTTGGGCGCTTTGCGCGGCAGGCTGGGTCCCGACTCCGCGGCCTGGGCTCAGATCCGCGAGGATTCTCGCGGCCGCCCGTGGATCGAAAAGGCGCTGGCGGAGCTTTCCCGTCAGGACGCGGCGCGGCCCCCTCCCCCGCGGGGGCTTTTTGGCCCGTCAAAAGACGCGGCGAGCCTGCCCGACACGCTCCTGTCGGCCCGCGACGCGCGCCGGGCCTTGGGATACGACCCCCTGGGCGTCAAAGACGCCCGCAAGCTTCACGGCGACGACCCGGGAAAGCTGAATACACAGGTCCACGAGTTGCGTCCCGCGGGCGCCGCGCCGCGGGTGCGCAAGATCGCCGAGATTGAGATCATTCGTCGAGAATTGGCCGTTCGCCGAATCATCCGCCGCTGGTTCGGAAGGCATTTCGCGACCCCCGCCTCCGTCGCCTTTGTCATGGGCCATGAGGGCGTCATGGTCATGGAGCGCTCCCAGGGCGGGCCCTATTTCGCGCGCAACACGCTCACCCTGACGCAGAGGGTCGCGCTCGGGGTTCTCGCCCGGGGCTTCGGGCTCTGGGACATGAACCAAGGCAACATCCTCTTGGCGCCGGGGAGCCTTCCCGTCCTCATCGACTTCGAGCAGGCCTTCGGCTCGAGCGAGCCCGTGCCGGGCCGCATCCCGCACGAGGGCATCGCCCTGGAGATGCCCTGGGTGAGCCTGCACGAGCCCAACGCCATCGAGGACTACTACGAAGCGATACGGGAGTGGCGGGTTCTATTTTCCAAGCCCGAGACCCGCGCGGAGCTCGCCGCCTTGCTCAAGGACTCGGGCTATCCGCCGGATCGGGCCCGGTCCTTGTTGGATGCCTTCGCGGGCAATGTCTCGCGCCTGGAGTGGACCCTCCTCTCGGACGTCGAATTCGCCAACGGGTTCGTGGGAAAGAAGAAGGGCTGAAGGGGGCGCTACTTGGCCAAGGCGTCGCGCATGGCCTTGAGGAATTGCCGGGTCTTGGAGAGTTCGCCGTAAGGGATGCGCACCCCTTTCTTGGACCAGCCCTTGTAGTTCAAGTCTTCGACCCATTCGCGCAGGTCGACGCCGGTGGTGTCCTTGTAGAGGGTGATCCGCACGACCAGGGTCACGCCGGCGCGTTTGGGCAAGCGCGCGAGTTCGGCGTCGGCCACGGCCGCGGGCTCGACGGGGAGCTTCGCGAGGGCCTCCAAGACGCCGTCGATGATGCCCACGTTCATGGTGACGCCGGCCTTGGTGGGGCCCGAGTAGTTCTGCCGCCTGACGAAGGTGCGGATCGAGCCATAGCGATGGCCGCGGTACTCATCGACGTAGAAGCGCAGGTCGCTGTCTTCGGTGAGGGGCACCGAACCGATATCCGCGACGGGTTTGAATTCCGGGCTTTCCGCCATATTAACATGAAGTCTAGCATAAATGGTGCAAGACAGAATTTTGGGGTGCGCCGAAAATTTGTAGGTAGCCGTGGCCCATCCTGCCGGGGACGATGTGCCTCCCCAACGTTGCGGTCGAATCGGCGGAACATGGGCCAGGTTGCGTCCCGGTGAAATTCTCGCGGGCGTTGAACCGGTGCCAGGCCTGCGCTTCCAATTATTGGAGGCGCAGGTAGAACTCC
>CAYJXJ010000129.1:0-13530 GCA_964374095.1 uncultured Elusimicrobia bacterium | reverse complement strand
CAAACGTTGACAGGGAGGCTTTTTCAGC
Source organism: uncultured Elusimicrobia bacterium (assembly GCA_964374095.1). Lineage (GTDB taxonomy): Bacteria > Elusimicrobiota > Elusimicrobia > UBA1565 > UBA9628 > CAYJXJ01. The sequence continues at coordinate 13,502 of CAYJXJ010000129.1, read as the reverse complement.
GGAATCAGATGTTAGGATGTGACCCCATATATTCGGGGCAGGTGGGGGCTGGCGGCGGTGCGCCGGACCGGCAGGATCACGGGGTCGCCCGTCTTGGCTCCGGGGCAGCCCGTGACGTCGAGCAGCAGATGCGATATGCCGCAGCGGCCGATGAAGGGGGCGCGGCGGCCCCGGAGCATGCCCCAGTACCGGTACCCCGACGTCAGCGAGATATCGCGGCGGGCCGGCTCCATGGTCAGGCCGTCGGCGTAGCCCGCCGGGACCGTGGCCACCCGCAGGCGCCGGGCGGCGACGCATTCGCTGGCGTAACCGATGGAGGCGCCCTTGGCGACCCAGCGCACAGTCAGGAGCCGAGCCTGGAACGTCCATGGATTCTTGAGGGGCGCCGTTTTGTTGCCCGTGGGATTGATGCCGTAGATGAGATTGCCGGCGCGGACCATGTCCATCTGCCAATGCGGGAAGTCCATGAGGACCGAACTGTTGGCCGCGTGGCAGGTCAGGCGTGGAAAACGCTCCTTGAGCTTGAGGCTCAGCCGGTGGAAGTCCCAGAGCTTCTCCTCGGCCTCGACCGCATTTTTGCCGGGGACGTAGTCGATGTGGGTGGAGAGCCCGGCCAGAGTCAGGCGCTTGAGGCGCGAGAGCGCCGCCAGGAACCCCTCGACCTGCCGGGGAGGGACTCCCCAGCGGCCCAGCCCGAAATCGAGGTCGAGATGGATCGCGGTGGCGCGCGGGGCGGCCGCGTTGAGGGCGCGCGCCACATCGAGCGAGTCCACCGTGGGGACGACGTTGAGGCGGAGAACATCCCGCGCGCTCTCGGGAAGCACGGGAGCCAAGAGTTGGATCGGCGCGCCCAGGCCGGCGCGGCGCAGCACCGCCGCCTCTCCGAGGGTGAGCACTCCCAGGACCCGGGCCCCGGCGGCCAGCGCCGTCCTGGCGACGGGCCCGGCCCCGTGCCCGTAGGCATCGGCTTTGACCACCGCCATGAGCGCGACCCCCGGCTTGAGACGCGAGCGGGTCCAGCGGATATTGGAGGCCACGGCCGCCAGGTCGACCTCGATCCACTTCAGCGGACGGGGAGGCACCTTGCGCGGGAGCGCATGGTGCCTGAAGCGATCTGGGAGGTCTTTAGCGTCAGGCATGTCCGTGGCGGAGTCTATCATGGGCGGGCCATTCCGTACAATATCCGCGTTTCTGTCTTCAGCCATCGAGGCAGCAGCCTTGGGTAGAATAACCCCAATACGAGTTTCTGTACAATATCCAGGTGAAGCTGAGGATGGGCACGCGCGGCTCGGTTCTGGCGCTGGCGCAGTCGGGGCAGGTGGCGGCGGAACTCTCCAGCCGTGTCCAAGGCCTGGAGGTCGAGACTGTCCGGATCAAAACCAGCGGCGACCTATTCGCGGACAAGTCGCCTCAGGCCCATGCGCCGCCGTCCGGCGGCAAGGGTCTGTTTGTCAAAGAGATCGAGGAGGCCCTGCGGCGCGGGGAGATCGATTTCGCGGTGCACAGCGCCAAGGACTTGCCCGCCGAACTCGCCCCGGGCCTGATGATCGGGGCCTACCCGGCGCGCGAGGACCCTCGCGACGTCTATATCGGGCGCGACGGGCGCGCTTGGAACGACCGTTCCGGCCGCATCGCCACGTCCTCGCTGCGGCGCGCCATGCAGGCCGGGAAACCCGGCGTTGAGATCGTGCCGATGCGGGGCAACGTCGACACGCGGCTGCGCAAGCTCTCGGAGGGTTTTTGCGACGGCCTCATCCTGGCGTTGGCGGGGCTGCGCCGGCTGGGCCGGGCCGCCATTCCCCATGAGCCCCTCTCGCCGGAGGCCATGACTCCCGCGCCGGGCCAAGGGGCCCTGGCCATCGAGGCCCGGGCGGACCGCCGCGATGTCCTGGACGTGTTGAGTAAGTTCGACGACGCTTCCTGCCGCCGGGAGGTGGAGCTCGAGCGCGCCTTCATGAAGGAAATGGGCGGCGGCTGCGCGATCCCGTTGGGCGCGCTGGCCAGGGTGGAGCCCGGCGGCGTCTCCTTGAGGACTTTCTACGCGGACCCGGCCGGGCGGGCGGGGCGGCGGGATCTGCGCCGCCTGGCCGACGGCGCGGACCCGCGGGGCTTCGTGCGCGGCGTCGCGCGGACGCTCCGGGGCTGACGGTCCCGATGGCGGAGCGGATCGGCGGCTTGGCGGGCTCGGGGGCCTGGGCCTACCTGGCCCGGTCTTTGCTGCACGGCGCCGGCCCGCCGGGCTTGAGGCTCCCCGCGCCGACGGGCCCGCTGGTGCTGGTGAGGTCCTCCCTGGACGACCTCGAGGATGTCGCCGACGCCTGGGAGGCGCTGGCTTGCCTCTTTAAGGGCTCGCTGCCGCCTCCCGCCTTCATGGGCGAGGAGGAGGACGGCAGGCAAGCGGGACTCGAGCGCCTGCGGCGCGGCGCGCGCCTCGTGCTGGCGACCCCGGAAGCGCTGGCCGCGCCGGCCGATTCTCCGGAGGGTTTCGCCGCCGCCGCCGTTACGCTGAAGTCGGGGGCGCCCTCGCCGCGCTCCGAGGTTATGGGCCGCCTGGACGCCGCCGGCTATCACCGCGTGGATTTCGCCGAAAATCCGGGGGAATTCGCGGTTCGGGGAGCGGTGTTGGACTTCTATGGGCTTGAGCCCGCGCGCGCCGTGCGCGTCCTCTATGATGAGGACACCGTGGTATCACTGCGGACGTTCGATCCGGCGACGCAGGCCACGAAGGATTTTCTGGAGGAGGCGGTCGCCATTCCGGCGCGGCCCGCGGCCGCCGGCCGGGTGTCCGATTGGCTGGGAATGGGATCCTTGTGGATCGTGGAGCGGGGCTGCGACGCCCCCTCCCCCGGTGGGGCGGCGCGGGCCGAGGCGGGGACGGCCTCGGAGGCGGGGGCGGGCGATTTTGGAGCGAGGCCCCACCCCCCCCACGGCGGCGAGCCGGCGCGGGCCTGGGACAACCTGGCCCCCTTGGCGCGGCAGGGCTGGCGGGTGCTGGTGTATAGCCCCAGCCGGGGGGAGGACGCCCGAATCCAAGAAATGCTCGCCGAAAAACTCCCGGAGGGGTCCTGCCAATACTTGGTGGGCGCGCTCCGGCAGGGCTTCCTCCATCCCGGACTCAAGCTCGCCGTCGTCTCGACCGCCGAAGTATTCGGGCGCCCGCACGTGGTGTCCCGCCGCTGGCTCGCGCCCGCGGCGGCGCGCGCCCCCCTGCGCCTGGCTCAATTGCGGCGCGGGGATTTCGTGGTGCACCGGGACTACGGGGTGGCTCGCTTCGAGGGCCTGGAGACGGTCTCGGCCCGCGGCTGCGGGGTGACGGACTGCCTGCGTCTGCGCTTCCGCGGCCGCGATACGGTCTTCGTCGCGATGGGGGAGTTCGGGCTCGTCCAGCGCCACTCGGGAGAGGAGGGCCGGCGCCCCCGCTTGGCCGCGCTGGATTCAAAACGGTGGGGGGAGGTTCGGGCGCGGGTGCGGGAGGGAGTGCGCGAACTCGCCGAGAAGCTCCTGCGTCTTGAAGCCCGCCGCCGGGCCGCCGGAGGCTTCTCCTTCCCCCCGTCGGGACCCATGGAGCGCCAATTCGCCGAGTCCTTCCCCTATGAGGAGACCGAGGACCAAGCCCGCGCCATCGCGGAAGTTCTGGCCGACATGGAGAGCCCCGGCCCCATGGACCGCGTGGTCGTGGGGGACGTGGGCTTCGGAAAGACCGAGGTGGCTCTGCGCGCCGCGTTTCGCTGCGCGTCCCATTTCAAACAGACCGCGGTGCTGGCGCCGACCACGATCCTCGCGGAGCAGCACTTCAGGACCTTCCGGGACCGCCTCGCCGCCTATCCCGTCCGGGTCGGCGTGCTGACGCGCTTTCAGACGCCCGCCCAGCAGAATCGGACTCTCTCCGACTTGGCCCGCGGCACGCTCGACGTCGTGGTGGGGACGGCGCGGCTTCTCCAGCGCGACGTCCGTTTCAAGGACCTGGGACTGACCGTCATCGACGAGGAGCACCGCTTCGGAGTCCAGGACAAGGAAAAGCTGAAGCATCTTCGCAGCGGCGTGGACTGCCTGGCGCTTTCCGCGACCCCGATCCCCCGGACCCTGTCGCAGGCCCTGGGCGGGATGCGGGGACTCTCGATGATCCAGAGCCCGCCCCGGGGCCGCCAGTCCATCGAGACGCGCGTGGCGCCCTGGACGGCCGCGGCGGTCGCCGCCGCGATCGACGGGGAGCTGGCACGCGGGGGCCAGGTGTACTACGTGCACAACAGGGTCCGGACCCTGGGGGAATGCGTGGCCCGCCTCGAGGCGCTACTGCCCCGGGCCCGGATAGCGGCCGTCCACGGACGCATGGGCGGCCGGGCCATCGAAGACGTCATGGTGCGCTTCCTGCGCCGGGAGGCCGATATCCTGGTCGCCTCCACGATCATCGAATCGGGGCTCGACATCCCCTCGGTCAACACCCTGCTCATCGAGAACGCCCACGAGTTCGGCCTGGCCCAGATCTACCAGCTCCGGGGCCGCATCGGCCGCGAGAGCCGCAAGGCGCATTGCTGGCTGTTCCTGCCCGAGGGAGCGCGCGACCTCACGTCGCTCGACGAGGCCGGCCGCGCGCGGCTGGAGGCCATGGAAGACCTCTCGGAACTGGGCTCCGGGCTCCGGCTGGCTTTGCGGGACCTCGAGATCCGCGGGGCCGGCGAGATTCTGGGCGCGCGCCAGCATGGGTTTCTCTGCGAGGTGGGAGCGGAGCTCTACGCGGAGTTGCTGGAGGAGGAACTCGCCCGCCTGCGGGGTTCGCCGGCTCCGGAGCGCCGGGAGGTTCGATTGGACCTGGATGTCGAGGCCTTCATCCCGCCGGAATACCTTCCCGGGGAGAGCGAGCGCCTGGAGTTCTACAAGCGGGTGCTCCGCTCCTCCGCCGCCGAGCGCGACGGCCTCCGAGGGGAATTGGCGGACCTGTGCGGGGACCCGCCCAAGCCCGTCGAGAACCTCTTCGGCCTCATGCGCCTGCGGGATCAAGCCTTGGCGGCCGGGGTCAAATCGGCCGTGCAGCGCGGCGACGCCCTGTCTTTGACTTTCACGCCGGACGCCCCGGTGCGCCATGATATCGTGGACCGGCTGCTGTCGGAGCACCCGGGACGGGTCCGCTTCCTGCGCTCGGAGGAAGGGGATGGAGTGGAGGTTTCCATCGCCGGGAAACCCGCGTTCGGGTGGCTGGCTTGGTTCTTGGACCGCCTGGGGACCCCGAAAAAAAATGATACCATAAGCCCATGAGCTCGATTCGCCGTTCCGTCGTCGCGCTGGCCGCGCTGACCGCGGCCGGCTGCGCGGGCTCCTCCGAGCCCCTGGTCGCGCGGGTCGGCAAGCTGCGCATCACCCGGACGGAGTTTGAACGCAAGCTTCAGGAGGTGGCTGCGGGCTATCAGCATTACGTCCTGACCGCCAGCGGCCGGCGCCAATTCCTGGAGATCCTCATTAGGGAAAAGACCATCCTGGCCGCGGCCTTGACCTCCGAGGTGCCGGAGAGCGCGGAGTTCCGCGATGAGATGGAGCGCATGCGGGCCGAGGAGGCCGCCCGGCTGCAGGAGGGGAGGGATTTCCTGCTGAGCCGCCTCTGGATCGAGAGCCTGAGGAGGCGGGGCCTGCTCAAGGCCGGCACCGATGAGGCGCGGGAGCACCACCGCCGCTATCCCATGGAGGCGAGCTTCAGCCATATCCTGACCGGCGCTCCGGAGCAAGCCGAGGCGCTGGCCCTCAAGGCCCGTACGGGCGCGGCGTTCGCGGTCCTTGCGAAGGCGCATTCGCTCGATGCCGCCACGGCCGGAGACGGCGGCCGCATGCAGCCCGCGGTCTATGGCGAGATCATCCCTGATCTCGAGGACGTCGTCTTTCGGATGAAGATCGGCGAGGTGAGCGGACCCATCAAGAGCAAATTGGGCTATCACGTTTTACGCAAGGACGGCGAGAGGAAGCTCTCATTCGAGGAGTGCCAGGACCGCATCCTGCGCCTTCTCGAAAAGCAGAAACTCGACCGCCACCTGGAGTCGCTCCAGGCGAAGTTCCCGGTGGAGGTTGTCGATGACCATCTTAGGTAGGCGCCTCATCGTCGCGATGGCGGCCTTGGCGTGCGGCGCGTCCGCGCAGGCCAAGCTCATGGAGGACGCGGTCGCCAACGTCAACGGCGCCCCGATCCTCTTGTCGGAGTACCAGAAGGAGCTGCGGGGAGCCTTGGAGCTGTGGGGGCGCAGCCAGCCCGGGGCCATGGCCAGCCCCGAGCTTCTCAGGGGATTGCGGGAGAAGACCCTCGAACAGCTCATCGACCATGAGCTCCTCTATCAGGAGGGAGCGCGTCTCAAGCTCAAGGTGCGGGAGCGGGACATCGAATCCGCCGTGGAGGAGGTCAAGGTCCGATTCTCCCGCGACGACCAGGGCAAACCCCTTTCCCCGGCCGAGATCGACGAGATGTTCAAGAAGCAGCTCAAGAACGATGGGTTTTCCTTCAGCCAGTTCCGCGACCGCATCAGCCGCCAGGTCATGATGCGCAAGACCATCGAGTCCGAGGTCAAGCCCAAGGTCCGCAATCCCGACGAAAAGGAGGCCCGCGAATATTTCGACAGGATCAGAGCCTTCATCGTTTCCGGCTCGACCCTGCCTCCCCGGGAATTGGATGAGGAGTCCGGCATGATCTTCATGGAGGTCGCCAAGGACGTCAGGCTCTTGAGCTCGGAGCGGGTGCGGGTCTCCCGCATCCTCGTGCGCTTCTCCCCGGGCGCCTCCCCCCAGGAGAAGAAGCGCGCCCATCAGGCCGCCCTCGACGTCAAGAAGCGCCTGGACGAGGGCAAGGCCAGCTTCGCCGAGATCGCCCGTTCGGAATCCGAGGACCCCGAGGGCGCGGCCCAAGGCGGCGACATCGGCTTCGTATTCCGCGGCGTCGCTCCTCCCGATTTCGAAAAGGCGGCCTTCGCCATGCCGGTGGGCGAGATCAGCGCTCCCATCGAGACCGAGATCGGTTATCACGTCATCCGGGTGATGGAGAAGCGGGCGGCCGAGACTCCGGATTTCGAGCGTTTCCGGGAGCAGCTCTCGGAGTTCCTGCGCAACGTGAACTTCAACAAAGAGGTGGGGAGCTACGTCAAAGGCCTCAAGGCCAAGGCCGTCATCGAGCGCAACATCCCGCAGTAGTTTCCCGGTCGTCGCCTTCACGTGCGGAGATCCCGCCGGGGTGGGTCCCGAGGCGGTGGTCAAGGCCCTGGCGCGGGTCCGGGGCTTCTGCCGGGCCGTCCTGGTAGGGGAGGCCTCCGTTTGGCGCCGGGCCGGCTGGCGGCCCGGGTCCGCGCCCATCGTCGACACCCGGCTGGGAGGCCCGCCGCCGCGTCCTGGACGGGCCAGCCCCGCGGGCGGCCTTTTGGCTCTGGCCGCCTTGGATCGGGCCTGGGGACTTCTGGCCCGCGGGATCTGCGAGGCCCTCGTCACGGCCCCGGTCTCCAAGACCTCCTGGGCCATGGCGGGCTCCCGCCATTTGGACCATACCGGGTGGATCGAAGCGCAAACCGGCCGGCGGACCCGGATGATCCTGGGCTCCCCCCGCCGCGGCTTGTGGTGCCTCACCGCGACCCGGCACATGCCTTTGTCCGAGGTGCCCAAGTCGCTCTCGGCGGGTGAGGCGCTGTCCTGCGCTAAGGCCCTTGATGCCGCTTTGCGCCGCCTGGGATTGCCCCGCCCCCGCCTGGGGCTGTGCGCCCTCAACCCGCACGCGGGGGAGGGGGGCCTCCTCGGGTCCGAGGAACGCCGCATCGTCCCCGCGGTCCGGAACTCCGCGCGCGAAGGCCTCCAGCTCATCGGGCCGATTCCCGCCGACGCGGCGTGGCGTCTGCACGCGGCGGGCGGTCTGGACGGCCTCGTTTGCCTCTACCATGACCAGGCCCTGATCGGGCTCAAGGCCGCGGCGGGGCTCGAGGTCGTGCAGTGGACGTGGGGGCTGCCCTGGCCTCGGCTCTCCCCCGGGCACGGCACGGCCTTCGACATCGCCGGGCGCGGGCTCGCGGATCCGACGCCGACCGTCGAAGCCGCCCGCCTGGCGGCCCGGCTGGCGCGCCGGCTCCCTTGATGGCCCGCCCCGGGAAATTTGCTAGGATAGGGCCATGATCCGAATCACCCTCGTCGGGATTCTAGCCGTCGCCGCCTCCCTGCCGGCCGCCGCCTTCGGCCCTTCCGAAGCCGCGCGGGCCGGCGCCCTGTCCGATTGGCGCGCCGCAGCGGGCTTCGCCGTCAAACTGGCGCCTCCGCTGTTCGCCAAGCAGATCGAGCCCCCGCAGGAGCCCGTCCTCGCGGCCGGGACCCGGCTCATCCGCCTCTCGGGTCATGTCTGGCTGCGCGGCAACGCCCACGTTCCCAACGGATCGGGCTACGCCCACGTTCACGTCTCGGGCTGGACGACGCTTCGGGACCAGGACGGGCGGACCCTCAGCGGCTCGGTCACGGTGTCGGACTACGTCTCGGTCTGGGTCAACTCCAACTACGTGACGGCCTGGGCGCATCCCTCGGCCTACGTCTCGGTCTATGAGGGCGGCAAGTACCTCGGCAACGTCCGCGTCGAGGGGACCATCACGGTTTCGGGCTGGAACAACAACGGCTGGGTCGACCTCTCCGGTTCAGGGAACGTCGACGGCCAACTTTACGTCAACGAATAAGGGGGAGTCATGGCAAAGAAAGGCGCGGAGCCGATGATCGTCGCGAGCAAGGTGAAGGCCGCCATCAAGAAGGCGGGCTGCAATACCGCCGGAGACGCGCTCGATGGTCTCAACGGCGTGGTGGGCTGGTACATCGATCAGGCCGCCAAGCGGGCGAAGGCCAACGGCCGCAAGACCGTCCGCTCGCACGACTTCTGCACGGGCTGAAGACCTCGGGCCTCGGGCCGGTTTGCTCAAACAGCTTCGGCGCTCCTGCGGGGGGCGCCGAAGCTGTTTCTTTAGGGGGATTCCAGGCACCGCAGGACCGCCCCGCGGAGCATGTCCAGACCAAACGGTTTGGGCAGATAGGCGCGGGCCCCGGCCAGGTAGGAGGCGGCCGCCTGCTCCAGGGTCGGGATGCCCGACATCACGATCACCTGGGCTTCCGGCCGCAGCCGGCGCACGGCGTTCAGGACTGACGTGCCCTTGTAATCCACCGTCAGGTGGTCCGTCAGCACGATGTCGAAGGCGCGGGCGTTGAGGGCATCGACCACCTGGTGGCCCGTCGACGCCGAAACCACCTCGAAGCCCATGCGGGCCAGTATCGCGGTGCAGAACTCCATCATGGACTCATCGTCTTCGACGACGAGGACCGAGTGCTTGCGCGGGGCGCAATCCATAGGCGCGGCCTCCATCTCGGCGGGCGAAGAAGTATAACGGGTGATCCCGTTTTTGTCAATGGGTTGGGGCTCCCAGTTTCCGAGCTTTCAACCATGTCATCGAGAGGGGCGCTACTCCCAGACTGGGAGTAAATTTAGCTTACGGGCGGACACTCGTGGCTGACATCGGAGACCTCACCGTCCGCAACTCGGTCCTGGACCGAGTTGCAAATCCCCGGCGCCTTGGACCGCGGAGGCTCGCGCGGGAGGATGGTTGACTCGGGAAGAATCGTGCTAAGATTTCCTACAAGCACGAGTTCCCCTCGGGGCGCCTCTCGATGATCACCCTGTTCTACGACGATCCTCCCCTTGCGACGCGCCCCGGCGAAACGGCGCCGTCGATCTTTCTCGCCGGACCCACCGCACGCGGCCGACGGACGAGATGGCGGCTCGATGCGATCGCGCTCCTCGCGCGCCGCGGCTTCGGCGGCGTGGTGGTCGTCCCCGAGTTCCGCGATCGGCCGCTCGATCAGGCCGCTCCGGTCCACTTCGGCGGCCGCGCGAGCCCGGTTCCGAACATGAAGCCGGCGTCGTACGGCGTGCTCGAATGGGAGACAGCCGGCATCGAGCGGGCCACGATCGTCCTGTTCTGGATGCCGTTTCGCATCGCCGCGCAGGACGATCCGGAGTCCCTGCCCGGGTTCACGACCCGCGCCGAGGTTAGTCGCGAGCTGGTGCGCGGGCCGCGCCGCATCGTCCTCGGGATGCCCGACGGCGCCCTGTCGAGCGCGCACATCCGCTACCACGCGCATCGTGCCGGCGTGCGAATCCACGGATCGCTCGATGAAACCGTCGCCGCGGCGATCGAACTGGTCTCCAGGTAACGCGAACCTGATCGTCGAGGGCTTGACTCCGGGGGTTCCCGGGCCCATACTTAGGCGTGGGGTTGCTGAGATTCCTGCTGCCCATCGCCGTCTCGCTGTTGGCCCACTCCGGCGGCCAAGACGACTACGGCTGCCACACTGACGCCGCGGCGGGAAATTACCACTGTCACAGCGGCTCGCGGGCCGGCCGGACCTTCGCGTCTAAGGAAGAGATGCTTCGGGGATCGGCTCCCGCAATGACCGCGCCCAAGTCCGAGGCCGGCGGGGATTTTAAGGGCAAGGTGGTGGGGGTCCTCGATGGAGACACCATCGAAGTCATGCGCGGCGGCCGAGCCGTTCGCATCCGGCTTCATGGCGTGGACTGCCCCGAGAAGCGCCAGCCCTACGGGGCGGCCGCCAAGAAGTTCGCTTCCGGACTGGCATTCGGCAAGGACGTCCGCGTGATTGTGAAGGACACCGATCGCTACGGCCGTGTCGTCGCGCAGATCCTGCTGCCTGACGGCCGGATGCTCCACGAAGAACTCGTGAAGGCGGGCCTCGCCTGGTGGTATCGGCGATATGACCCGGATAATCCGCGTTTGGCCGGGCTGGAACGCGCGGCGCAGGAGGTCCGGGCGGGGCTCTGGGCCGAGAGCGATCCGACCGCTCCCTGGGCCTTCCGGCGCAAGGAGAAGTTCGCGGGTCCCTAGGGAGAGGCGTTGGACGCGGGGGCTGACCGTTTCGGGGCCGCGGCGTCGGCGGCCTGCGGCCGGCGTCGTCCGCCGTCTCCGTCGAAGTCGGGAGCGGCCAGCCGCTGGCGGCGCAAGGCCAGCGACCGCGGCCACCAGCGCGAGGCGATGACCCTCGCCGCCACCGTTATCTTGTCGCGCAGGTCGGCCTCGGACTCGAGCCCCGCGATCACCCAGCGGCCGCCCTCGCGCCGCAGCCGCGACGACCAGACCGAGCTGTAGCGCAGGACCTGTCCGTCCGGAAGGACCACTTCCTCGCTCGTGCTCCCGCGGGCCTGCGCCGAGTCGCCGTCGATGCGAACTTCCTCGGGATGCAGGCGCACCCGGTAGCTTCCCGAATTGTCTCCGTCGCGCAAGGCCCGGCTGAGGCGCCCCCAGAACTCGAGAAGCTGTCCGCGGCCGGAGACCTTGTCACCGGTCACCATGTCGCCCTGGAAATCGCGGGAGAGGTGCGGCAGGAGGGCCTTGAGATCGCCGGCGTTGACCGCATCTTCGTAGGCGGCTTGGAGCGTGAGGATGGCGGCGCGGTCGGCCATGGGGTCGGGCCTGGCCCCGGCGTGCAGCCACGACGGGATCAGCGACAGCAGAAGCAAGAGGCTCATGTTGCGGGAATGCCTCATTATCCCATTCCGGAAGCTTCGCGGCAAGCCCTCTGGCATGTCCTTGCCGCGCTCTCATTCCTGCCGGCCCACGCTTACGACCGTCAGATCGCCCCTCCCTTCCAAGGGGTTTGATATGATGGACGGGTCATGGATGACCCGGAGGACTCCGGCGCCTTTGAAGTCACGGAAGAAGGGCTTCGACCGGTCCGCAGAGTTTCCCAGCCCCCTCCGGCCCCGGCGCACGTGCTCGGGAGCTTTCCGCTGCAGCTCTCCCTGCTCGGGGCCTTGTTGGCGTACTTCATCGATTCCGGCCAATTATTCGTGTCCGTTGAGGGATACCTGGAGCGCCAGCAGCGCGCGAAGGTCGTCGAGCCCTACCGCCGTTGGGCCCGCTTGCACCCGCAGACCTACGAGGATATCCAGGCCAACCCCGACGCCTTGGCGGGGAAGGCCGTGCTGTGGAGCGTCTCCCGCAGCGCGGAGGGCGCCTACTTCTGCGACGGGGATTCCGGCAAGCGGCTGGTTTGGGCGGAGGGTGAGAGTCTCCTGAACGGCCGGGGGGAGGATGCCTGGCCCGTCCTGATCCTGGCGCGATTCGAGGGCAGCGGCGATTCCGGGCCCAGGCTGTCGGTCCTCGAGGTCGCCCCGCCCTCCGGCTGAGGATGGCCGGGACTCTCGCGAAGGAATTCGTTTCGGTTCTTCTATTTCTCGCCCTGGTCGGCGGGGTGGCGTGGGCGGCCGCGGGGATTCTGCTGCGGCGCCCCGCCTTGCTGCGGCTGCCGGCTCCCGCGCGCGCGGTCATCCTGACCGCCGCCGGCGTCGGGCTCCTGTGCGTGATTTGGGGCCTGGCGGTGGAGCCTTACCGCTTGACGGTCCGGGAGGTCGCCTTGTCGAGCCCCAAGGTGGCGGGAGAACCCCTGCGGCTGGCGCATATCTCCGACCTGCACGTCCGGCGCTGGGGCCGTCTCGAGGAACAACTCCTGAGCCGGCTCCGGGAACTGCGGCCCGATCTGATCCTGATGAGCGGGGACTACGTGGCTCATCCCGGCTCTCCCGAAGATGCGCGGCGCCTGCTCCGGGCCTTGGCCGCCATCGCCCCCGCCTTCGGCGTGCGCGGGAACATGGATCACGGACTGGGCATCCCGGAGCGGATCCGGATCCAAGGTCTGCGTTGGCTGATCAATGAGACCGCCGGTCTGACCGTCAAGGGCGCGCGGGTGTCGGTCTCAGGCGCCGATCCCGAAGAGGACACGCGGCTGTTGGCCTTGGGGAATAGGCGCGATCCGGCGGAGTTCAGGATAGGAATCACCCACTACCCCGATCTCGTGCCTGATTTGAAGAATCTCCCCTTCGACCTGCTTCTTGCCGGCCATACCCATGGGGGGCAAGTGCGGCTGCCCTGGATCGGCGCCCTGGTCAGCCTATCGCGCGCCGGAACGCGATTTGCCTACGGCCTGTTTCAGGCGGGCGGGCGCGCGGCCTACGTTACGGCCGGCGTGGGAACCGAAAGTCTAGGGCTTCCTCCCGTGCGGTTCTTATGCCCGCCCGAGGTCGTCCTCATCACGATCGCCCGCCCTTAATGCCGGCCAGATGCTTGCGACGTGGTATAATCTGTTATCGGGGCATAGCTCAATTGGCTAGAGCGCCTGCTTTGGGAGCAGGAGGTTCCCGGTTCAAGCCCGGGTGCCCCGAGGTTTTTCGACGGAGATACGCTGCCTTTGGCGGTTTCGGCCTGCGGTTTCTCGCCGGAAATCGGGCCATGAACCCACCTGCCTTGCCCAGTCCGCTCAAACAACAAGGCCCTGGTGGCTCCCAGACACCCGCGGGCATCTGCACCAGGGCCTAAACCGATAGTCCTCAGGCCGAGTCCGTGAGCCCTATCAGTATAACAAGGATCCCACCTGGGACGGGTGCCAGTCGGGTGCACCCACTGGAAGTAGGCGAGCGTGACCGGGCTTGGCCTGCTTCTGGAAATGGCGGT
>CAYJXJ010000128.1:0-13530 GCA_964374095.1 uncultured Elusimicrobia bacterium | reverse complement strand
CGCATTTTGGCCAAAGTGGCCAAGTGTAAAGAAGCGTTGGGGACACTACACTAGGGGGCGGGCATCGAATGGCTCCGCTTTTCCGTCGGCTTCCCGAGGCCCTGGAGTCGCTCCGGCCCGAAACGCGCAAGTCCCTGGTTTGGAGGCCGGAGTAATCGCCAGTTGTAACCCCGTCGGCCGCCAACGGCGGTAGACTTCCCGGCGGTAGCCCGCCACCCCGATGAGCCTTTTGCAGGCGGTAGGTCTGGGGTCTCTTTCAAGATCCTCGCCGGATGATTTCACAGTCGGCTTGCTCTTTGGTAGAGTTCCCCAGACCATGACCCTCGACCACGTCGGCATCGCGGTTCGCAGCATCCGCGAATCCCTGGCCTTCTACGGGGATGCCCTGGGTCTTAAGCTCGTTCACGAGGAGGAGGTTCCTTCCCAGGGGGTGCGGGTGGCCTTCCTTGGCGAGGGCCCGGCGACTGTCGAACTGCTGGAGCCGATCGGTGAGGAGGGCGCGGTCGCCAAATTCGTCAAACAGCGCGGCCCCGGCCTGCATCACGCGGCCTTCCGCGACGACGATATCGAGGGCCGCATGGCGGGGCTCAAAGCCGGCGGCCGGCCCCCGCTGGAGGACCGGCCACGGCCGGGAGCGCGCGGCCACCGCGTGTGCTTCCTCCATCCCAGGTATTGCGGCGGGGTGCTCGTCGAACTGGTGGGACTCTAGCCCCGGGGGGGCCTTGTCCGGCGGCGCCGCATCGCGAGGAGGCCGACCAGGATAAGGGCGGCCGCCATGAGAATGAAATCGATTGACGTTGCTTGTGGATCGGTCATACAATCCCCTGGATTCCACAGGGCATGCTCATGGTAACGAATGGCGGTCTCCCCCGGCGCTGTTTTCTCCGGTTACTCGTCGCCCTGGGATTGCTGTCTTCTATCGTGTCCGTCGCGCGGGCGGATGAGGATGACCTCCTCCGGCAGGGGCAGGAGACCCCCCTGGTGGACGAGGGAACGGCCATGCCCCCGAAGAGCGCCCCAGAGCGGGCCGCGCCGGAGTCAAGCTGCGCCCCCGGGGAGTGGGCGGTGTCCCCGACCTTCGCCCTGTGGTCCTGGATTCCGAGCCTGCGCGACCAGTGGGTGGCCGGCATGGACGCCGACTGGAGGGCCGCGATGCTGGAGCTTTCCGCCAACAAGGCCGGCGCGGGTTCCGTCTACGCATCCCACTCCACGGTGGTCGAATCCCAGGAGTACCGGATGCTCACCCTGGTGCAGTTTCGGGGGTGTTTCCGGGGGAGCGAGCTGGCCGAGCTGGAATTCGACGCCTTCCGGTCCCCAGGTTACACTCCGGTCACGGTGCGCCATCTGCGCGAGCTGCGCGCGAAGCTGTGGGAGAAGGTCCACCCGGCTTTGAGGAGCGTCTCCGACTCCCTGCCCTCCATCCCCGACTTGCCTGTCGATGTCTACACCGGCACGGATCCCTACCCGCCCTTCTATGAAGGCGACCTTTCCAAGGCGATGACGGCGCGGGTGCGCTCCGCCTCCGGGCGGCCCGAGGGGGTGGAATTCGTGATGCGCAACTCGGCGCGCCTCGGGAAGGAGGGAAGGGTCATGCGGGACATCGGCCGGCTCACCACCCTGGATGCCGGGCCCACCAGCCTGAACGTGCCCTACGTTTGGGGAAGCCTCGGGGTGCTGCTGCCGATCTCGTGGGGCGAAACAGGAGCGGCGGGATTGGCCGCGTCGGCCTACCCGTCCCATGCGCTCCTGGTGGACGGGCAACTCCGGGGCCTGGCGCCGCTCGAAAGCGGGGAGCAGGTGCGGGCCCTCCTTAACAGCCGCGAGGCATGCCCCCTGACGCGGGTGACGCCGCGGTCGGAAAAACTCTCCGTCAAGTTCGCAGGGCAGAGGCGGAGCGACCCCATGGACTTGCGCGGTTCAGGCGTCCCGATCAAGACCTACGGGGTGGACCTCGCCTCAGGGAGGATTTCCCTGCGGTGAAACGCGGGAGCCGGCGGATGGGAGAGACGGATTCGAGCTTTGAACGGACAAGGCGCGCGCCAAGCGCGCGCCAGGAGGCTGAGTCATGGTGAAAGGAAGAAAGAGGATCGCCTGGGCCGTCGTCTTCGCGGCGGCCGCGGCGTTTCTGGATCAGGCGCGCGCCGCTGACGGCCCTCCTCCCGGAGTCGCCGAGAGTCGCGGCAAGGGCGGCGAGGTCACCGGCTGGGTGTGGGACGCCCAGGAGCTCCTGCGCGTCTCCGACGGGGTCCGGCGTTTCAAGGCCGCTGAGAAGGTCGCCAGATGGGTCATCCCCAACGATCAATGGGCCGGCCAGTACATCTACATCACAAGGTCCATGGCCGGCTTCATCGCGCACGAGGCCGGTGAATGGATCGCCGGGGGGGCCTCCGGGGATGTCATCAAGACCTACATCTATTTCGACAAAACGGGACGCGCGACCGCCAACTGGTTCCTGAGGGACGGCAATGTCGTGCAACAATTCACCGAGTTCTCCGCTGATGAGTCGGGCTGGGGCGGGGTCCATGGCAAGGACTGCGGAGGAGATGGCAACGTTGATTGGGGAGTGCTGGTCTCGGCCCGCAACGTGAACTCCCTGTCCGCGACCACGGCTCCCACGAAGGAAAAGCAGTATTTCGACTGTTACAGGCAGAACTTCCTGATCGTCCAGAAGTACGGCGTCTTCGGCAAGGGCGCGCCTGACGGGATGGAGAAGGTGACCACCTTCACCCGGCGCTATGTCCTCCTGAAGGATTGGAAGCTCCGCGAGGACGAGGTCGGCAATCCCCTGACTCATAGCAGAAGCAGCTCCGAGTACGTGCGCTTGAAGGGGAGCGTGAAGGAGGAGTTCGTCAAGGACGTCGCAGCCGCGATCATCGACGTAGTCCGCCGGGGCATTAACTTGGCCCGGTATGTGGACACGGCCTTGGACCTCGGCCTCTTCGATGACGGACCCTGCCCGGCCGTGCCGGAGATGGACATGAAAGACTGGTTTTCGAGCCAGACCGTGTCAAAGTCCCGATGAGCTTTTCCAGGAGGCATGCCATGGACCGCGCCGCCGACTTGAGTCATTCCTGCCGTTCCCTTCTGTTCGCCCTATGCCTTGTCCCATGCCTGGGGGCGGCCGCGCGCGCCGATGACGAGCCGCCCGTCGTGGAGCCTCCCAAGGTCGGCGAGAGCAAGGCCATGGCCCCCAAGGCTGAGGAGGGCAAGGCCGCGCCCGGCGGGGAAGGCGCCCCGGGAGACTGGGCTGTCTCTCCGGCTTTCGTTGTGTGGTCCTGGATACCCAGCCTCAAGGACCAATGGGTCGGCGGCATCGACGCGGACTGGCGCGCGGCCATGCTGGAACTCTCCTCCAACAAGCCCGGCACCGGGACCGGGTTTTCCTCCTACTCCGACCTGCTCAAGTCCCAGGAGTACCGGATGCTCATCATGGCCCAACTCCGGGGCCGCTTCCAGGGCGAGACCCTCCATGACTTGGAGCTCGACGTCTGGCGCACGCCCGGCTACACGCCGGTCGCCATGCGCGACCTCCAGCAGATCAAGAAGAAGCTGCTCGAGAAGATCCACCCCGGCCTGCGGGAGGGCGCTGAGGCGATTGACTCCCTGCCGTCCCTGCCGATCGCGCTTTACGCCGAGGGAGACCCCTACCCGCCGCTCTACGAGGGAGATGTCTCGCGCTGGATCACGGCCTCCCCGCGCTCCTCCTCGGGTCGACTCGAGCGGGTCGACATCGTCATCCGCAATTCGGCCCGAGTCGGCAAGGCGGGCCGGGTCCTGCGGGACATCGCCCGGCTCACCACCCTCGACGCCGGTCCGACGAGCATGAACGTGCCCTACGTTTGGGGCAGCCTGGGGATGGTCGTGCCCGCGCGCTGGTCCGACAACGGGGTCGTCGGCTTCGCCGCCTCGGGCTATCCGTCGCATGCCCTGCTCCTCGATGGGGAGGTCAAGGGCCGGGGTCCCCTGGAGAGCGCGGCCCAGGTCCGGGCGATTCTCAATGAGCGCGAGGCCTGCCCCATGACCATGGTGACCCCGCAATCCGGAAAGGCGGCGGTCAAGTACGCCTGGCAGAAGCGCTCCAGCCCCATGGACTTGCGCGGCTCCGCGGTCAAGACCGCGACCTACGTCGTGGACCTCGGTTCAGGAAAGCTCACCGCGCGCTGAGGGGCATGGCGCTCTGATGCGGTTATGAGCGGGGCCGCCTAGGGTTTCGTGGAGGTCAAGTACTGCGGCTCGGGGTAGGGCAAGTCGTGCTCGCCGTGGGTGGGGCATTTGACCTTCCCCGTCTTATCCTTCATGTTTTGGCGCGCGGCTTTGAAGGCCTCCCACTCGCTGACCTTTCCGTCTTTGGGATCGCTGTCGTTGGCGGAATCATCAAAGGCCTTCAGCAGAGCCGGGGTGAAGTGCTCGCAGTATGTCACATGGCATGAGTCCGCGGCCGAGAGGGCCACGGCGTTCCAGCCTTTCGAGGTCACGGCCTGGGCGAAGGCTCCCGAGTAGCACTGGTCGCCGATATAGGTCAGGAGGGCACCGCCGAAGCCCGAGAGCTTTCCGGCGAACTCCGCGGCGCTGATGTCCGGGTCTCCTTCGAGCACCAGAGTTTGGGAATCCTTGGCGGGCGAGTCGCCGTGCCCGGTGGTGTAGATGATGATGTCGTCGTTGAAATCGGCCTTCTTCGCCAACGCCTCGAGAGCCATTTCCACGTTGCCTTTCGTGGCGCGTTGGTCTTTTCCCTGCTCGACCCAGGAGCCGCCGGAATCCTTGCGCTGCGAGGTCAGCACGATGAGATTGGCCTCGGCCACCCCGTAGCGGCCGCTCATGACGGCGGCGAAGGCTTCGACGTTTCCAAGATGCCTTTCCTCGTTGTCGCCGTTGACGATGAGGCCGTAGCGCGTGACCGGGTTGGGGACGAAGCGGACGGGTGCAGCGAAGGTCGCCGCTGCCGGGACGGCCGCGGACGGGGGAGCGATGTCCCAGAGTTGACCCAAGGCTTGACCGCGCGATCCCTGCGCGCGGAGGACGGCAGGCGCGAGCGCCAGGACGAGAACGAGTAAGCGTCGTGTATTCATGCCTCTAGTATGGCCCTACGGATCGGAACAGACGAGAGCCTTAAGGCCCGGGGGCGTGGACCAAAGGTCCCAGCGGCCTGCCGCCCGCTAGGGGAAGAGCCTGGCGGCCAGGGCCGGGCGAGAGAAGCACCAACGCGGCGCTCAGAACGGCGCCGATCAATCGTCTCATGGGGTAGCCCCATAGTTTGCCCGGGAGTCGGCGGCGTGGGGAGAGTCCTTGGTCCCAGCCAAGGAGCGCGTAAGGCCCGGGCCAAACGGGCCTGCGCTTCCAACTCATTGGAGGCGCAGGCACCGCTTGGCCTAGGGGCATCTATTGCTATAATGGCGCATGGACATCATCCAAATCCTGCAGGCCGGCGTCCAGATGGGCGCCAGCGACATCCACATCACCGTCGGTTGCCCGCCCATGGCGCGGGTTTCGGGCGACATCGTCCCGCTCACCAACTACGAGGTCGTCACCCAAGAGGTCGCCAAGACCATGATTTACTCGGTTCTCAGCGAGGACCGCAGGGCGCGCTTCGAGTCCGAACTCGAGTTGGATACTTCTTTCGAGATCGCGAAGTTCGCGCGCTTCCGCGTCAACGTGCTGCAGCAGCGCGGCAACACCGAGGCGGTGTTCCGCATCGTGCGCGCCGACATTCCGAGCCCCGAATTCCTAGGCCTGGGGCCAGTGGCCATGAGCCTGGCCGACCTTCCCCGCGGGCTCGTGCTCGTGACCGGCCCGACGGGACACGGCAAGTCCACGACCCTCGCCTGCATGATCGAGCACATCAACCAGAAATACTGCAAGAACATCATCACCATCGAGGACCCCATCGAGTTCGTTTACGAGAAGAAACAGAGCATCATCCGCCAACGCGAGGTGGGACCCGACACCAAGTCCTTCCAGCACGCCCTGCGCCACGCCCTGCGGCAGAACCCCGACGTCATTTTGGTCGGCGAGTTGCGCGACCTGGAAAGCATCGCCCTGGCCCTCACCGCGGCCGAGACCGGGCACCTCTGCTTCGCCACGCTGCACACCACCGACGCGGCACAGACCGTGGCGCGCATCGTCGACGTATTTCCGGCGCATCAGCAGGAGCAGGTCCGAGTCCAGGTCGCCAGCAGCCTTCAGGGCGTCATCTCCCAAACCCTTCTCCCGCGGGCCAACGGCCGGGGCCAGGTGGCGGCCCGCGAGCTCATGCTCAACACCCCCGCCATCGCCAACCTCATCCGCGAGGGCAAGGACCACATGATCACCAACGCCATGGAGACGGGGGGCAAAATGGGGATGTACACGCTCGACAAGACCCTTGAGGAGTTGGTGCGCAAGGGCACCGTGGCGCTCAAGGACGCTCTCTCCAAGTCCTCCAACCCCCAGCGCCTGGCGACGACCTTTGGGACCAAGCTGCCGACCGCCGGCGCCGCCGAATTCTAGCGGCCGGTAGCCCGATTCCGAGGGCCGGTATCCTGACCCCGTGAGCCGACCCGATCCCGCGCCGAGGGGACTGCTTCACGCCCTCTTCTTCATTTCGGGATTCGCGGCCCTCGGCTATGAGGTGGTCTGGACCCGGCAGTTGGTCCTCGTCTTCGGCGCCACGGTCCAGTCCGTGTCCACGGTGCTGGCCGCTTTCATGGCCGGCTCCGCGCTGGGGGCCCTCCTTGGAGCGCGGTGGTGCCGCCGTGCCGGGGATCCGCTGGCGGTCTACGGGAAGTTGGAACTGGGGATCGCCGCCCTGGCGGCCGCTTGGCCGCTCGAGATCCAAGGGATTCTGGCCTTCGTTGAGGCCTCCGACCTGCCGATCGCGCCCCTGCGCTTCGCGCTGACTTTCACGGCGCTGCTGCCGCCGACGATCCTGATGGGAGCCACCTTTCCCGTGCTCGCCCAGGCCGCCGGAAGCGGCGACGCCGGCCGGGACGCCGGCGACCTATACGCGGCCAATCTGTTCGGGGCCTGCCTGGGGGCGCTCGTGAACGCCTTCGTGGTGCTGGCCTTCCTGGGCCTGCGCGGAACGTACTGGCTGGCGGTCCTGCTCAACCTCGCGGCAGGGACCTGGGCGCTCCGGCGCGCCGGCTCCGGGGGCCCGCCCAGGGCCGCCGTCGCGCCCTTCTCCCCCGCGCCGGACGGGACCCAGCGCGCGGCCATGGCCTGCGTCTTTGTCTCAGGACTTTGCGGCATGGCCTCCGAGGTGATCTGGACGCGCCTGCTGATTCCGTCCTTCAGCAGCTCGGTCTATTGCTTCGCCGCGGTCCTCGCCGTCTTCCTTGCCGGCCTCGGGCTCGGCAGCGTCCTCGCCGGGCGCCTGCCGGCACGCGGGGTCGGTCCCCTCGGCGGGCTCTTGGTCCTCTCCGCCCTCGTCGGTTTCGTGGGCTATCTTTCCCTGGAGTTGACCCAGCTCTTCCAGGTCTACATCGCGGATATGAGCTCTCCCGATCAGCGTCCGCCCCTCCTCATACCCTTGGTGGAGACCTGCCTGGTGCTGGGCCCCTTCGCGCTCCTCCAGGGGACGATCCTGCCGACCGGCGTGCGCTTGTGCGCGCCGGGCGCGGCGGTGGGGGCCGTGGTCGGACGATTGTACTTCTGGAACACGTTGGGAGCCATTGCGGGTAGCCTGGCCGCTGGCTTCTGGTGGCTGCCCGCCTTCAATGTGCAGGGAGCCTTGCTCATCACCCTGGGCCTGGCCGGAGCCTTCGGGTCCGCGCTGATCGTCGCGTCGGCTCCCCGGCCGTGGGTTCGCGCCGCGGTCCCGGCCTGCGCCCTGCTCGCCGTGGTACTGGGCCGGACCCGCCTCGCGGGGCGCCACCTCCCCCTGCAGTTCCGGCTCGAGTGGGATGCCCGTTACCCGGAGCTCAATTCCCGCATGATATATTACGCCGAGGACGCGGAGGCCTCCGTCGGGGTGCTCGCGCGGGGCTCCCAGCGCCTTCTCCTCGTCAACGGCATCGGCGTCACCTCCTACACCAACGCCACCAAGATGATGGCGCACATCCCCCTGCTCTTGCATCCCGACCCGCAACGGACTCTGATCATCTGTTTCGGCATGGGGACCACCTTTCGCTCCGCGCTGAGTCATCCGGGGTCGGTGGACGTCGTGGAACTGGTTCCGGCGGTCCTCAAGGCTTTCCCCCATTCCTACTCTGACGCCGGCCGCTGGACCTCAGACCCCCGGGCCTCCCTGATCGTCAACGACGGACGCAACCACCTGCTCCGGGACCGGGGGGGCTACGACGTGGTCATCGTGGACCCCTCCCCGCCCCTGTTCGCCGCGGGCACGGCGAACCTCTACAACAGGGATTTCTTCCGTCTGGCCCGGTGCCGCTTACGGCCGGGGGGCCTGCTGGCCGTCTGGCTCCTGTCCACCCCGCGCACGGAGTTTGAGATGGTCATGAAGAGTTTTCTGGAGGTGTGGCCCCACGTCTCGGTGTGGCGGACGACGGCCGGTCTGCGCGGCGTGCTGATGCTCGGAAGCGAGTCCCCGATCCCGGCGGACCGTCGCCGCGTGGCGGCTCGCCTGCGGCTGCCTGAGGTCCGCCGCGACATGCTGGAGCTCGACCGCGAGTTCGAGAGAGAGGACGCCTTCTGGAGGCTCTACCGGGGTACGGGGGAGTGGTACCGGGAGCGCTTGGCGGGAGTCCGGTCGGTGACCGACGACTTTCCATGGATCGAGTACCCGTACTTCAGGTCCTGGTCGCCGGCCTACCGCCAGAGATCCAAGCTGCTGGACCGGCCCCCGGCGCCTTTCCCCTAGCGCTCCGCGGACGAAGCCTCCGTCCCCCGCGGATGCCATGCGGCGGCTATTTAACCAAATTGCCTGCTCCCGGGCATTTTGATAGAGTAGTCGCGCGCGCATGGACCAGACCAGGCGGCCGAAGGCCCTCGTCTCGAGTAAGACTCAAGCCCTCCTCGAAAGGAGGCGCGCGGCCATGGCGGGGGGCGGCCCGGAGCGGGTCAAGGCCCAGCGGGCGAAGGGGAAGCTCCTGGCGCGCGAGCGCATCGAGTCCCTCCTGGACGACGACACATTCGAGGAGATCGGCCTCTTGGTGGAAAAGCGGGCCCACGAGTTCGGCCTGGACACGCAGACCTTGCCCGCCGACGGCGTCGTCGCGGGCTTCGGGCGCATCAACGGCCGCGGGGTGTGCGTCTTCTCCCAAGACTTCACGGTCATGGGAGGCACACTCGGCCTGGCCCACGCCAACAAGATTTGCCGGGTCATGGACCTCGCCATGTCGGCCAAGGTCCCGGTGATCGGCCTCTGCGATTCCGGCGGGGCCCGCATCCAGGAGGGGGTGGAATCCCTGGGGGGCTACGCCGAGATCTTCTACCGCAACGTCCAGGCGTCGGGCTACGTCCCTCAGATTTCGGCCATACTGGGCCCCTGCGCGGGAGGCGCGGTCTACTCTCCCGCGCTCACGGATTTCGTTTTCATGGTTGAAGTGATCAGCCACATGTACATCACAGGCCCCGAGGTCATCCGATAGGCGACCTGGGAATCGGCCGATTTCGAATCCCTCGGCGGGGCCCGCATCCACAGCGAGAAGTCGGGCGTCTGCCATTTCGTGGCGGGCTCGGAGCAGGACTGCTTCAGGCAAATCCGAGAGCTCGTCGACTACCTGCCGCAGAGCTGCGAGGAGAGGCCCCGTTCCTTGATGCCGACCGACGATCCCCACCGCCTGTGTCCCAAGCTCGCCGACCTGGCCGAGAGCGACCCGAAAAAGCCCTACCGGGTCCACGACGTCATATCCGAAATCGCCGATTCGCACCAATTTCTCGAGGTCCACCGCGATTTCGCGATCAATATCACCGCGGGCTTCATCCGGATGAATGGGGAGACCGTCGGCGTGGTGGCCAATAATTCGATGGTTCTTTCCGGCGCTCTCGACATCGGGGCCAGCGAGAAGGGCGCCCGGTTCGTGCGCTTTTGCGACGCCTTCAACATCCCGATCCTCACCTTGGTCGACGTCCCGGGCTACTGGCCGGGGGTGGAGCAGGAGCACGGAGGCATCATCCGCAAGGGGGCCAAGCTCCTCTATGCCTACTGCCAGGCCACGGTGCCGAAGGTGACGGTCGTATTGAGGAAGGCCTATGGCGGGGCCTACGACGTGATGAGCTCCAAGCACGTGCGCGGCGACGTGAACTTCGCCTGGCCTTCGGCCGAGATCGCGGTGATGGGCCCGCAGGGCGCGGTGGACATCCTCTACCGCCGGGAACTGGCCGCCGCCGAGCCGGGCTTGGTCCGCTCGGCCCTGCGCCAGAAGCTGGTGGACGACTACGCCCGGAGCTTTTCGTCCCCGTACCAGGCCGCGCAGCGCGGCTACATCGACGAGGTGATCGACGCGCAGGAAACGCGCCGCAAGGTGATCCGGGCCCTCCAGATTCTCAAGGGCAAGAAGGCGGAGCGGATCAATAAGAAGCACGGCAACATTCCGCTATAATGGGGTCACATCCCAACATCTGTCAAATTGCTGTAGTTTGTCAGATGTTGGGATGTGACCCCAGGGAGGATTCATGCGAAGAAGGGTGACGGTCGTCGGCGCCGGCAACGTGGGGGCCACGCTGGTTCAGAGGCTCGCCGAGATGGAGATTTGCGACGTGGTCGCTCTCGACATTCCCCAAACCGAAGGCATGCCCGCGGGCAAGGCCCTCGACATCGTCGAGTCGGCCCCCATCTACGGGTACGACTCCAAGGTCACCGGCTCGATCTCCTACGAGGCGACGGCGGGCTCGGACATCGTCGTGATCACCGCCGGCATTCCGCGCAAGCCCGGGATGAGCCGCGACGACCTGTTGAATACCAACGCGGGCATCGTGCGCGCGGTGACCGAGCAGGCCGTCAAATTCTCGCCCCATTGCATCCTCATCGTCGTCTCCAACCCCCTCGACGCGATGTGCTTGGTGGCGCTGAGGACTTCGGGCTTTCCTCGCCACCGCGTCCTGGGCATGGCCGGAGTGCTCGACTCGGCCCGGATGCGCGCCTTCATCGCCGAAGCCCTCGACGTCTCCATGGAAAACGTCCACGCCATGGTCTTGGGGGGGCACGGGGACACCATGGTCCCGATGCCCAGGTTCTCGACGGTGGCGGGAATCCCCATCACGGAGCTCATGGCGGCCGACAAGATCGCGCAGATCAACCAGCGCACGCGCGACGGAGGCGCCGAGATCGTCAAGCTCCTCAAGACGGGCTCGGCCTACTACGCGCCGGCCGCTTCCACGGCCGAGATGGTCGAATCCATCCTGAAGGACAAGAGGAAGATCCTGCCCTGCGCGGTGCTCCTGGAAGGGGAGTACGGCATCGACGGGGTCTTCGTGGGAGTGCCCGCCAAACTCGGGGCGCGCGGCCTCGAGGAAATCGTCATCCTCAACCTGACGGTGGAGGAACGGATCGCGCTGCAAAAATCAGCCGCCGCGGTGAAGGAATTGTCGGCAGCCCTTAAGTGAAGCCGCTGCTGGTCCTGGACGTCGGCAACACCTCCATCGGGGTCGGCCTGTTCCGGGGTCGCCGGTTGGAGCGGCGGGCCAGGGTGCCGACCCATGGCCACCCTTCGTCGGGCGACCTTACGGCTCAGATCGCCGCCGCTCTGGGCGGGTGCAACGGCGTGGCGGCCGCCGTGATCGCGAGCGTGGTGCCGCCGCTCGACCGTCCTCTGCAGGCGGCGGTCCGGCGGCGTTGGGGATGCCGGCCGGTGTGTGTCGGGCCGCGGAGTCCGCTGGGGCTTAAACTCAAGGTGCGTGAGCCTCTCGGGGTCGGAGCCGATCGCCTCGTCAACGCGCTGGGGGCTTGGCGCATGACGGGCGGGGCCGCGGTGGTGGTGGACATGGGGACGGCGATGACATTTGATTGCGTCTCGGCGGCGGGTGAGTTTCTTGGCGGCGCGATCCTTCCCGGCCCGCGCCTGGCCGCGGAGGCTTTGGCCGAGAAGACGGCGAAGCTCCCGCTCATCATGCCGGCCCGTCCTCTTCGCGTTATCGGCCGGAGCACCCGCGAATGCCTTCAGGCCGGGCTCTACCACGGCACCGTGGGCATGATCAGGCACGTGCTGGAGTTGACGCTTCGT
Organism: uncultured Elusimicrobia bacterium; assembly: GCA_964374095.1. Lineage (GTDB taxonomy): Bacteria > Elusimicrobiota > Elusimicrobia > UBA1565 > UBA9628 > CAYJXJ01. The sequence goes on along the minus strand of CAYJXJ010000128.1, from coordinate 1,429 downwards.
GAGTTGCGCCCCGCGCGGCCGGCCCTGCTGTGGACCGGGGGCTACGCCCGGCTCTTCCGGCGGGATTTGCCGCCCGGCGGCCGTTGGGAGCCCGACCTCACCCTGCGAGGTCTTCGCTTCGCCTACGATTGCGTTTCCGGGGAGGGAACCTCATGACCCGATCGATCCTTGCCGCCTTGTTGACGGTCGCGTGCGCCGCGCCCGCGGCGGCCGACCAGTATGGGGGTTTCCAGCAGTTTTCGGACCGGGGTTCGCTCAAGCCCTTCGCCCGCGATCTCGGCGGCATCCTCGGCTCCGGGACCTTCCACAGCGGCCGGAATCTGGGCTTCACCGGTTGGGAGTTGGGCTTTCGCGGGGCCATGCAATTCTCTCCGGAGAAAAACGACCTCATCCTGAGGCGCAACGGCGTGCGGGGGTTCGGTCTTCCCTGGGTGCAGGTGGATGTCGGGGTGCCTCTGCGCTTCGACGTCTTCGTCCGGGGTGTGAGTTATGAGGGTCTGGCCGTCTCGGGCGGCGGCCTGAGGTGGGGGATCGTCAAGGATCCGGAAAAGCCGCATCCATGGACCTTCCATTTGCTGGCGGCGGGCGTCGCCCACTCTTTCGTGCACCAGCATTTCTCCGGCGTGCACGCGGGGATCAATCTCGCCGGCTCCATGAAGAACAACTGGTTGACCCTCTTCGCCGGACCGGGATTCGATTGGACGCGGTTGGTCGCCCGCAATTCAACCCTCGACACGACCCTGGCCGGCGAGACGGTCCGGACGATCGAAAGCCGCTTCACCGTGGGCGCCAAAATTAAACCCTTCGCCGCGATCACCACGCCCAAGTGGCTCCCGTATCTCTACTTGAGCGCGGCCTACCTGCTCATGCATGGCTCGCACGGCGCCGAAAGCAGCTTCGGCATCCGATTTTAAGGGGTTTTAAGGGGTCACATCCCGCCATAAGACAAATTCGGTTCTTCTGGAATTAGATGACATTTCTTAAAGTCTGGCACCAATTGGTCTCGTTAATTAGAAGGGCGCGCGAGCTTGCGAGCACGCAACCGACGGCCGAAGGCCGGCGGCTGCCGTTGCAGTTTGTAATTCGCCTGGAAACAAGAAGGGCATCCCCCATCCTTGGTACAAGGTCTTTGTCTAGAAGACTTGTCCAGGAGGGCGAGGGATGCCCGATGTCAATGCTATCACTTCGTTTGTTGGACTTCAAAGCTACAAGGTCGTTCGATGGAAGCGACATCATAAGAGTTGGATAGAACTGTGGCTGAAATACCAAGGAGACACTTACCGATGTGGCCAATGCGGGCAGACTGCACTCAACTTCCGTGGCGGTGTCTGGGTGCGTCTTCGGGATTTGAACATCGGCAAGCATCGGGTTTATGCTACGGCGTCATTATACGGTTGCGGACGGCGTAAATGCCACGGAAACCGTGACC
>CAYJXJ010000127.1:0-13687 GCA_964374095.1 uncultured Elusimicrobia bacterium | reverse complement strand
CTTTACATTTGGCGACTTTGGCCAAAATCTGCTCCACGGACGCAGTCCACTTGAAAATTTTTGGATTCTGGTTGTGATTGTCCAAATATTCTTGGATAGCGGCGATCAACTCCGGCACGTTCTTGAAGACGCCGCGACGGATGCGCTTGTCGGTGATTTCACGAAACCATCGCTCTACCATGTTCACCCAAGAACTTGAAGTGGGGATGAAGTGCAGATGGAACCGTGGGTGTCGCTTGAGCCAGGATTTCACGCGCGGATGTTTGTGGGTCGCGTAGTTGTCCGCGATAAGGTGCAGATCAAGTCCCGAAGGGGTCTCAACATCGATCGTGTTGAGGAAGCGGATGAATTCCTGATGCCGATGGCGGGGCATGCATTCGCCGATCACCTTGCCATCGAGCATGCTGAGGGCCGCAAACAAAGTGGTCGTGCCATTGCGCTTGTAGTCGTGCGTCATCGTTCCACAGCGGCCTTTCTTTAGTGGGAGGCCGGGCTGGGTGCGATCGAGGGCCTGGATTTGACTTTTCTCGTCGACGCACAGGACAATGGATTTGTCCGGCGGGTTGAGATATAGTCCGACCACATCGTAGAGTTTCTCGACAAAATTCTTGTCGCGACTGATCTTGAAGGTCTTGATGAGATGGGGCTTGATGTTGTGCTGCTTCCAAATGCGCTGCACACTCGCTGGGCTGATGCCCTGCGCTTCGGCCATGGTGCGCACGCTCCAGTGAGTAGCGGCAGGTGGCTTGGTGCGCAGCGTCGCTTCAATGATGGCGCGAACTTTCTTTTCGGGGATGCTTGGCAGACGGCCGGGCCGTGGGGCATCCTTTTCCAGCCCTGCGATCCGTAAAGCAAGAAACCGCTCTCGCCACAACTGAACGGTTGGCCTGGAAACTCCAACCGCGTGCGCGATGTCTTGACTGTGAACCCCGTCACCTGCCATCGTGACGATTCGCGCGCGTTGCATCAGACGTAGCGGGAAACTCTTTCCCCGTTCCCATGTGGCAAGCGTGGCCCGCTCTTCGGCGGAAAGAACGATAGGAGGCGCTGTGTGCATGTGAAAAGCATAGCTTCCGTCGGAGCCTATTGTCAAGCTATTTATGAGACACTACACTAGCGTAGTTTGTGCGGCGTTCAACGTGAAGAAGATCGCAGCCCACCAGAAGGCAGCTCCGCGTGCTCGACTGCGTCCGGACGCAGTCGAGCACGGTCTGCGGGCCGCCACTCCCGGACGCCACCGCCCTCCCAACAATGCCCTTGACGGGCGGAGCTGCGCGGGTTATACTATTTGTGACACGATTCAGACACAGGGAGATGCCATGCTAAAGTTTATCAACATTCACGAACTCCATGCCCGCACCCCCCAGGCTATCTCCCAGGTCGAACATGGGGCAAAAATCGTTGTTACCAAGCGTGGCAAGCCCAGGGCACTGCTCTTACCGCTCTCCGAGGACGAGATCGAGGACATCGTTCTTAGCAGCCCGTCGTTCATAAAGGGCCTCAAGTCGGCCGAACGGGAGGGTCGCCGGAAAGGTTGGCGCAGCCTAGCCGACGTCCGAAGGGAACTGGGCCTACGGGATGCCTAGCCGAGGCGTATTCTTCTCGCCCCGGTCTCGCAGAGATCTGAAGGCGCTTCCCCGACGCATTCAAGAGGCCATTCTATCCGACATAGAGTCCCTTTCGGCAAGCCGGTACTTGCCGGCACCACCAAAGGTTAAGAAACTTAAGGGTGTCCAAAACCTGCGGCGGCTTCGTACCGGGGACTACCGCACGATCTTTCGCCTCACTTCGGGCGGACTGTTCGTTCTTAGGATTATTCCAAGAAAGGAATTGGAGCGAGTACTGTCCGGAGTTTGGAGTTGAGAATGAAGCCGGCAAGGGCGGTACAAGGGTGCCCTAACCATTACGCAGTCCAACACAGACAGCTACTCGTCGTCATTGTTGATTTGGGCCACAGGCGTGATCTTTACAAGTGAAACGGAAACGCGCCGTTCCAGGCGAACATTTCCCGGTTGAATCGGCGAAGCTGTCGGGCTCCTTGGGCTTGGAACTCGGCTTTAGCCCCGGCCCCGGCTCCCGTCCGGCGTTACAGGCGCCGCACCTCGGCCTCGGCGAGCGATAGGACCGGCATCACGCACACGTCTTTGTCCCCTAGGCGACGCTCCCATTCCGGGAGTGTCGCCGATAGGAAGGTTCGCTCCAGGGTGTCTCGCAGGACGGCGGCGTTTTTCTCAGGCTCCGCCGCAATATCCTTCAGATGGGCGAGGCCCAACGCCTCCAAGAGCGCGTAGGTAAAGACCTTCTCCAGCCCGGCCACGGTGAGCCAGCCGCCGTCCTGGGTGCGGTAGAGGTTGTAGAAAGGATGCGCGCCCGACCACCACATCGTGCCCCGCGCGGGCTCCCGGCCCGAAGCCTTCATGTGCCCCAGCGGAATCACCAACAGCGAGCGCAGGGCGGTCGTGATCGGGACGACGACGCGCCGCCCCTTGCGGGTCTTGTGCCGTTCCACGAGGGCCGCCAGTATCCCGATCACCGCGCCCACCGACCCCGCGGTGTCGGCGAGCTGGGCGGCGGGAAAGGTGACCTCGCCTCTATTGTTTCCCAAGCCCAGCAGGCCGCTGGCCGCGAGGAAGTTGAGGTCGTGCCCGGCCTTGCGGGCCAGGGGCCCGGCCGGGTCGAAACCCACGAGGGAGCAGTAGATCAGCCGCGGATTCAAGCTGCGCAGGCGGTCGTAGCCCAGGCCGAGCTTTTCCATCGTCCCGGGACGGAAGCCTTCCAAGAGAACGTCGGCCTTGCGGATGAGGCCCTCCAGCCGCTTCATGCCCGCGGGCTTGCGGAAGTCGAGAAGGAGGAGGCGCTTGCCCTGGTTGACCATCCAGTAGGCGCAGCCCACGCCGTCGATGAGGGGGGGAATCGCGCGCATCATGTCCTGAAAATGGGGCAGTTCGACGCGGGTCACCTTCATCCCGAGGTCGGAGAGGACCTGGCTGGCGTAGGGTCCGGGGAGGAGTTTGCTAAAATCCAGCACCCGGACGGCCCCGAAACCCGCATGCCGTACCGCCACGCCGCAAAGGGGCCGGCCGGGAAGCCGTTTTGCATGTCGTTGGCCCATTAAGAGGGAATCATAGTAAATGGTCCTTCCCGCTCGCCGTTTCATCAAGGAAGAGCTCCGGTACGGGGTCCACAACTACCAGCCCCTCCCCGTGGTCCTCACGCGCGGTCGCGGCGCCTACGTTTGGGACGTCGAAGGCCGTCGCTACCTGGATTTTCTAAGCGCCTATTCGGCCCTCAACCAAGGCCATAACCACCCCAAGATCGTCGCCGCCGCGAGAGCCCAACTCTCGCGGCTGACCTTGGTATCCCGCGCCTTTCATCATGACCTCATGGCGCCGTTTCTCAAGAAGCTCTGCGCCCTGACGGGCCAACCCAAAGCCATCATGATGAATTCAGGAGCCGAAGCCGTTGAAACCGCGATCAAGGCCATGCGCCTGTGGGGCTACAAGAGCAAGGGAATCCCGGCGGATCGCGCCAAGATCATCGTCTGCGACGGGAACTTCCATGGCCGGACCACGACGATCGTGGGCTTCTCGTCCGAACCGAAATCGCGCGATGGCTTCGGGCCGGCCACCCCGGGCTTTGTCAGCATCCCTTTCGGCTCCGCCTCGGACCTCGAGGCGGCGATGACCCCCGACACCTGCGGCTTCCTGGTCGAACCGATCCAAGGGGAAGCCGGCATCCATATTCCGCCGCCCGGCTATCTGCGCGAGATTCGGGACATTTGCCGGCGGCGCGGCGTCCTGCTTTGCCTCGATGAAATCCAGACCGGCTGGGGGCGGACCGGCCGCATGTTCGCCGCGGATCACGAGCAAGTCCAGCCGGATCTGGCCGTCCTGGGCAAGGCTCTCTCCGGAGGACTCTACCCGGTTTCGGCCGTCGCGGGAAAAGCCGAGGTCCTCGATCTCTTCACACCCGGAACGCACGGCAGCACCTTCGGGGCCAACCCCTTGGCCTGCGCCATCGGGCTGGCCGCGCTGGAGGTGATCGCCCGGGAGCGGCTGGCCGACCGCGCCGCCCGGCTCGGAGAGGCATTCCTCAAGCGTCTGGGCTCCTTGCGCCACCCGGTCATCAAGGAAATTCGCGGGCGCGGCCTGCTGATCGGAATGGAACTACGGTCGCCGGCGCGGCCGCTGTGCGAAGCTCTTCTAAGGCGCGGCCTCCTGGCCAAAGAAACCCACGAGACCACCGTGCGCCTGGCGCCCCCGCTCATCATCACCCAGGCCCAACTCGATGCGGCCTTCGCGATCCTCGCCGACGCGCTCGGAGAACTTCCGCCGACCGCTGTTTAGCCTCCAACTCGGCGCGCTGGGAGTCCTCCTGATTCGAGGCGGCGCAGGCGATCCGGGCACTCCGTCCCTGACCGCGGTTTGACAGCGGTGCCGGCAAACTGTTATAGTGCCTTTCCTGGCGGCCTGCGCCTCCAATTAGTGGAAGCGCAGGCGCCGGGCTCCTGCCGGGTCAAAATTAAGATGTAAAAATAAACTAAAATGAAAGCCACAGCCCCGCCCAAACGGTCCCGTTCCAAGCCCTCCAAGCCCACCCATAGCCGTCCCATTCCGACCCCCGCCGCAAAATCGCCCTCCCGCGCCGCGGCCTTGTGGGCCGAGCGCTGCGACCTGGTTTCCGCCGGCTCCGGAACCTACACCTCGGTCGTCATCGACAAGGCCTCCAACGCCACCATCTGGGACGTGGACGGCAAATCCTACATCGATTTCGCGGGCGGCATCGGAACCATCAACGTCGGCCACTGCCACCCGCGGATCGTGGCGGCCGTCCGGGAACAGGCCGGAAAGCTCCTGCACACGAGTTTCCACGTCGCCGCCTACCCGGGCTACCTGCAGGTCTGCCGCGAGCTCATCAAGGCCGCGCCGGGCCCCGGGAAGAAGAAGGCTTTGCTCTTCAACTCCGGGTCCGAGGCCATCGAGAACGCGGTCAAGTTCGCCCGCGGCTTCACCAAGCGGCGGGCCGTGATCAGCTTCGACAACGCCTTCCACGGCCGCACCCTGCTCTGCCTGACCTTGGGCGGAAAGTACAAACCCCTTCGGCAGGGATTCGGGCCAGGCCCCGCCGAAGTCTACCGCGGCCGGTATCCGTATCCCTACCGGCCGCCTGTTGGCGTCCCCGTGGAATTGCTGACCCAATACTGTTTGTCAGAACTGGAACGGCTTTTTATAACCGATATCGCGCCGGAAGACGTCGCGGCCGTCATCCTGGAGCCGGTGCAAGGGGAGGGGGGCTTCGTGGTTCCAACTTCGGGCTTCCTACCGGGACTACGGCAACTGTGCGACCGTCATGGCATTGTGCTCATCATCGATGAAGTCCAAACCGGCTTCGGTCGCACCGGGGAGATGTTCGCCTGCCAGAACGAAGGGGTCAATCCCGACCTCATGGTGGTCGGAAAATCCTTGGGCGCCGGCCTGCCGCTCTCGGGCGTGGTGGGCCGGGCGGACATCTTGGACGCCGCGGCTCCGGGCTCGGTCGGCGGCACCTACGGGGGCAATCCCCTGGCCTGCGCCGCGGCCGCGGCGGTCTTCGAGGTCTTCCGGCAGGAAAAGCTCGTCGAACGCTCCCGGAGGCTCGGGGCGGTCGTGGAGCGCCGCTTCAAGGCCCTGGCCGAACGCATTCCCATCGTCGGCGACGCGCGCGGCGTCGGGGCCATGCGCGCCGTCGAGCTCGTGGCCGACCGCCGGACCAAGGCCCCGCTGCCGGCCGCCGACGTGAAGAAAATCGTCGCGGCCTGCGTCGCGCGGGGGCTCATCGTCCTGAAGGCCGGGCCGGCCGACAATGTGATCCGGACGTTGATGCCCCTCACCATCCCGGACAGCGACCTCGAGCGCGGGCTCGACATACTCGAGACCGTCCTCACGGAGTATCACCCGTGACGCCCGCTCCCGGACCTTGGCGCGTCTCGGTGCTCGGGGGCTTGGGCCTCATGGCCGAGGCCGCGCTCCATGACCTGGCCAAGGACCCGCGGGTCGGACGGATCGATGCCGTGGACATTTCAACGGCACGGGCGCCGCAGGTGCTCTCGCGGATCAGGAACAGAAAGAAAATCAAAGTACAAAAGCTCGACCTCAACGACAAAACGGCCACATTGAGAGCCCTCAAGGGCTCTCAATGCGTGCTGAATTGCTCCTGGTACGAGTTCAACCTTCAGGGCATGGGCTTGGCTCTCGGCCTCAAGGCGCACTACGTCGACCTCGGAGGCCTCTACCGCATGACGCTTCGGCAGCTGCGTCTGGGACGCGAATTCGAGAAGGCCGGCCTCCTCGGCCTGCTCGGTTGCGGCTCCACCCCGGGCATCACGAACATGATGACGGCGCGCATGGCGGAGGGCTTCGAGTCGGTCCGCTCCGTCATGATCTACGACGCCTGCCACGACCCGTCTCTCGAGGCCGAACCCTTCGTGCCGCCCTTCTCGATCCGGACCATGCTGGCGGAATACGTCCAGCCCGCGCTCCTCTTAAAGAACGGCCGCATCGTGGAAGTGCCGCCCCACAGCCAGGGCGAGCTGATGGATTTCCCCGAACCCATCGGCCGGGTGAGCCTGGGCGCGGTCATCCACAGCGAGGCCGCGACCCTGCCGGCCTTCCTCAAGGACAAGGGCCTGCGCGACCTCGCCTTCAAGATCTACTACCCCGAAGCCGTGCGCCGCCACCTGCGCTCGCTCGTCGAGCTCGGCCTCTCCAAGGACAGGGATGTCCGGGTCAACGGCGGCTCGGTGACCGCGAAAGATTTCCTGAGCGCCTTGGCCCGCCAAAACGCGGTCCAGGCCGCGGGGACGCCGGCCGACTTCGAAGTGCTCCGCGTGCGCGTCGCCGGAAGGCGGGGCGGCTCGCCCTTGGCCAAGACTTGGGACTGCGTCATGCGGCCCCAGCCGCCGCTCTCCGCCGGGGCCTTGGGCGTGGGCTACACCGGGTCCATCGCCTCCCTGCTCGCGCTGGCGGGTTCGACGCAGTCCCCGGGCGGCGTCGGGGGGCCCGAGGGCATGCTCGACTCCGACGCCTTCTTCCGGGAGCTCCGCCGCCGCGGGGCTTTCCGGCTGACCGAAACCGTCGAGAGGGCGCTAAGCCTATGACCGAAGGCCTTGCGATCGTGATTCTCCGCGGGCACGAGGCCCGGGGCATCTTATGCTGAAACAGCGAATGCCGCCCCTGAGAACAGGTTCCGCGAGAGCAAGACCATGAAATCCTCCGCTCCGGACATCCTGAAGGAAACCTCCCGGACTCTCGAACTCATCGGAAAGGCCGAGCTCAACGAGGAGGACCGGGCCCAGTTGACCGAGGCCACGGCCACGGGCTACGCCAACTACGTCAACCCCGGCATCCTCGAGTACCGGAAATCCGTCTCCACCGAGTATATCTCCATCGAGTGGTCCGACTCGGCCAACGGCTTCACCGACATCAAGGGCAAAAAATACATCGATCTTCTCGGGGGCTTCGGGGTTTTCAACCTCGGACACCGCCACCCCAAGGTCATCGAGGCCGTGACCCAGCAGCTCAAGCGCCAGGCCCTGCACTCCCAGGAGCTGCTCGAACCCTTCCGGGCCATCCTCGCCAAGCTCATCAACGATATCACGCCGGGCGACCTGCAATTCAGCTTCTTCGGCAACTCCGGGGCCGAAGCCATCGAAGGCGCCATGAAGCTCTCCATGCTCCACACCGGCCGCAAATCCTTCGTCGCGGCCACGGGGGCTTTCCACGGCAAGACCTTGGGCGCGCTCTCGGCCACCGCCAAGGCCAAGTTCCGCCAACCCTTCCTCCCCATTCTGCCGGACTGCTACCACGTTCCCTACGGCGACGCCGACTACATCGAGGCCGCGCTCAAGGCCGCCGACGAAGTCGGAAACGACATCGCCGGAGTCATCCTCGAGCCCATTCAGGGCGAGGGGGGCATCAACGTCCCGCCCGACGACTACTTCCCCCGGGTCCGGGACCTCTGCGACCGCTACGGCGCCCTCTTCATCGTCGATGAGATTCAGACCGGCATGGGGCGCACCGGCAAGATGTTCTGCATCGAGCACTGGGACGTCGTCCCCGACATCCTCTGCCTGGGAAAGGCCCTGGGCGGGGGCGTGATGCCCATCGGGGCCTTCGTCTCCAACAAGACCATCTGGGAGCAGCTCTTCCCGGAGCCCTGGCTCCACTCGACCACCTTCGGCGGCAATCCCCTGGCCTGTGTCGCGGCGATCGCGGGAATCCACGTCCTTCTCGACGAGAAGCTCCCCGAGCGCGCCGACCGGATGGGCAACGAGGTGCTCTCCAAGCTCAAGGGCCTGCGCCGCCGGTTTCCCAAGCTCTGCGCCGACGTGCGCGGCAAGGGCCTCATGATCGGCATCGAGTTCCCTTCCGACGCCGTGGGCTTCGAGGTCGCCAAGGGGCTCTTCGACAACGGGGTCCTCGTCGCCGGGACGCTCTTCTCCGCCAAGACCATCCGCATCGAGCCGCCCCTGACCCTGACGCAGGCCGAGATGAACCAGGCCCTCAACGTCATCGAGAAAGTCTTCAAGGAAGTCAACGCCAAGCACTTCGAGGCGAAGCGCCCCATCGGGAGAAAATGATCATGAGCACCGCCGCCGTCGCAAAGACCGAGCGTCGCAGGCACGGAGCCGCCGCCAATATGTTGATTGGCGGCAAATGGGTCGCCGGCTCGGGCCCTGCCCGACCGATCATTAACCCAGCCACCGAGGAGGCGATCGCCGAGGTGCGTGACGCGACCGCCTCCGAGGTAAGCCTTGCCGTTGAAGCCGCGCAGAATAGTTTCCAGAGCGGCGTATGGTCGCGCAAAAGTCCGGGTGAGCGTGCGAACGTGCTGAGCCGTTGGGCTCAACTGATCGAAAACAATCTTGCCGGCCTCGCGCAACTCGAATCTTCCAATTGCGGCAAGCCCCTCAAGCTCGCCCGCGACGGCGACGTTCCCTTTGCCCTGGATAACATCCGTTTCTTCGCCGCGGCCGCCCGGCTGATGGACAGCGCCGCCGCGGGCGACTACGCGGGCGGCACCTCCTCGCTGCTCCGGCGGGAGCCCGTGGGGGTCGTCGCGCTCGTCGCGCCTTGGAACTATCCCCTCATGATGGCGGCCTGGAAGCTCGCCCCGGCGCTGGCCGCCGGCAACTCCGCGGTGCTCAAGCCCTCGGAGCTCACCCCCCTGACCACACTCGAGATCGCCGGGCTCGCCGTCGAAGCCGGCGTGCCCGCGGGCGTGCTCAGCGTCGTGACCGGAGGCGAGGAGGCGGGCCGGGCGCTCACCTCCCACCCGGCGGTCCGGCTGGTGTCGTTTACCGGCGACACCGAGACCGGCAAGAAAATCATGGCCCAGGCCGCCCCCACCATCAAGCGCTGCCATCTGGAGCTCGGCGGCAAGGCCCCGTTCCTGGTCTTTGAGGACGCCGATATCGAGGCGGCGGTCCAGGGCGCCGTGGTCGCCTCCTTCGTCAACTGCGGCCAGGACTGCACCGCCGCGACCCGGATCTACGTCCAGAACGGCGCCCTCAAGCGCTTCACCGACTTATTCTTGAAGGAAGTCGCGAAAGTCCGCGTGGGCGATCCGGCGGCCGCCGCCACCGACATGGGTCCCCTCATCTCCTCCGAACAGCGCGACCGCGTGGAGGGATTCCTCTCCCGGGCCAAGGGCGCGAAGGTGCTCGCCGGCGGACGCCGGCCCAAGTCCCTGAAGAAGGGATTTTTCTTCGAGCCGACGGTGATCTCGGGCGTCACGCAGTCCGACGAGCTCGTTCAGCGGGAGGTCTTTGGCCCCGTGGTCTGCCTGCTGTCCTTCAAGGACGAGGACGAGGCCGTGCGGCTGGCCAACGACGTGGACTACGGCCTGGCCGGCTCGGTGTGGACCCTGAACGTCCAGCGCGCCATGCGCGTCTCAAGCGCCATGCGCTTCGGCACGGTCTGGGTCAACGACCACCTGCCCCTCGCCTCCGAGATGCCCCATGGCGGATTCAAACTATCAGGTTTCGGCAAGGACCTCTCCAAGCACGCGCTCGAAGAGTACACGGTCGCCAAGCACGTCATGCTCGAGACCGGGGGGCTCAAACGCAAGCCCTGGCATTACACCGCCTTCGGCGATCCGGCCTAGGCGCCGCGGCCCCGGTCCGTTCGTGGGCCGCGCGCAGGCAAAGCCCGAGCGGCGACGACGAGCAGAAGCCGGGGCCCCGCAAGCGCCGTCTTGAGCCGCCGGCCGACGCCGTAGAGGCAGGTGCCGAGCAGGCTCCAGGCCAGGCCCGGCCACCCGCGGCTGAAGGGCCTGGCCGAAGCCAGGAGACCTCGGACCTGGCGCTCCCGGATGCAGTGCAGGCGCAGGCTTGCGGTGTCGTCCTTGATCCAGAGCCGCCGGCCCAGCCTCAACCAGACCCGGTGCAGCAGGAGCCGGCCGTGGAGATCGTAGAGGACGATGTCCCCGGGCCCGACGCGGGAGCCCGGGACGGGCGAGACTCGGAGGGTCTCGCCGTTGCGAAGCCACGGCCGCATGCATCCCCCCTGGAGAAGGAAGCGGCGCAACGATCCCTACGAGACCATCACCAGGGACTGGCAGGCAGGGGTCGCGGCGCCCGTGGGCCCGCCCACCTCGCACTTGCCGCAGGCCATGGTCGTGGTCTCGATCACCTCCTCGGTGCGGATCTCCGGACTTTCGTAGGGCTTCCTCGGGTCCGCGCTCATGCCGGCACACCTCCCCCCTGTTGGATCTCTTGGACCGCCTTCGTCAGACGGCAGGCGTTGGAGTCCGGAACGAGCGGATCACCCCGCTCCAGTTGGCTCAGACCCAGGCAGTGAACAACGTGGCGCCCGCCGCAGTCCGGGCAGGGCTTGACGTCCTGGCCCGTGTAGGATCTGGCCTTCAGCAGGACCGCGCCCTCGCGCCAGATCCGGGCGAAGGGCTGCAGGCGCACATTGCCGGCCGGCGCCATCCACTGGATGCAGGGAAAGACCACTCCAAAGGGATTGACGGCGCCGGAGGTCCGGCCCGCGCTGCAGGTGGGTTCCCGGGGCCTGAGCCGCCCCGCCCCCGAGACCAGCTCGGGCGCGATCAGGGCCTGGTCCTGGTAGGCCTTCCGGAGGCCCGCCACGCCCAGCGCGAGGCGCTGCGGCGTGGTCACGCCGTCGTTGCGGGGGGCCAGCATGGGATCGAACTGGTAGCCGACCCCGAGCTCGCCGGCTAGCGCCATGAGGGCGCCGGCGCTGTCCAGGTTCCACTTCATGAGCGGGGTCTTGAGCTTGACCTGGATTCCCCTCTCCCGGAGGAGCCTGACGCCGCGCATGGTCCTTTCAAACGAACCCGGCAGGCGCGTCACCCGGTCGTGCCAGGCGGCCTCGGGGCTGTAGCAGGAGACCCCCACGCCGTGGACCTCGAGCGCGGCCCAGAGGTCGGCCATCTCCGGGGTCAGCAGGGTGGCGTTGGTGTAGATGTCCACCGCGAAGGACAGCCCCCGCGCGATCTCAAGAATACGGGGGAAGTCCTCCCTCAGGAGGACCTCGCCCCCGGTCAACGTGAGGTAGAGGGTCCCGGCCCCCGCCATCTCCTCCAGGGCCCGGCCCCATTCTTCGGCCGACAGCTCGTCCTGGGGCCGCGGGTCCCGAGCCCCCTGGGTCTCCGGGAGGTAGCAGTGGATGCAGCTCTCATTGCACCGGTAGGTGAGCTCGAGCATCATGTTGAGCGGGACCGAAGCGCGCTCCGCCCGGGCAAAGAGCTCCTGGGAGAGGGTGGGACCGCAGGCGCTCACGGCTCCTCCAGCAGGCCCATGGCCTGGAGGCGCGAGAGAAACCGCGCGACATCCTCCCGGGCCTTCGGGAGGCCGACCTCGAACTCTTCGATGAGGCGCTCGGCGATGATCTCGGGCGGCCGGCCCAAGCCCAGGAGCTGCCAGATGCGGCTTCCCACCGCGTTGAGGGAATGGAGCCTCCGGGCGCGGGGCTCCAGGACGAAGGCCTGCCCCTCGATCAGGCGATGGGCCAGGCTCTTGGCAGGCCTCACGGCCATAAGAGGTCCAGCAGGCCGCCGGGGTTCTCGCCCCGCGTCCAGGAGAGGATGGCGGGCGGATGACGGCGCACGGCCATGAGGATCATATCCCAAGCCCTCTCCAGGAGGTCCCGGGATTCCTCGAAGAAAACCAGGTTCCTGAGCAGCCGAGACTGGGCCTCCGCCGGGGAGATGGGGATGAGGCCCAGGGGACCTTTCTCGAGAAACAGAATCCTCCCCAACGCTGCGCGGCGGTTGGAGCCGGGAGCGCCAAACTCGCCCCAAAATGGAGTGGCCTGCGCCCACAAGCCGTGCCGGATCTTTCGAAGGATCATGAGCTCGTCTCCGAGCACGGCGACCTCGGGGAATCCCGTCAGTTCCCCGCACAGGGTGGTCTTGCCCGCGCCCGACACCCCGACCATCAGATGGGCCTGTCCTCCCCGGGACACCCCTGCGGCGTGCAGCAGGCATCCCCCGGCGCGAACGAGGAGGCTGGCGTAGAGCGTCCTGAGCAGCGAGTCCAGGTGGGCGGGAGTGGCCCCGAGGCATCCCCGCCCCTGGCCCGTCGCGAGGTCCAGCCGCCACTCGAAGCCCCTCCCACGACCGTGGAGCTTTCCGCCGCGGTCGCAGACCTGGGGTCCTTCCTGGCCCTGAGGGCGTCCCAGGCGCCTGCACTCCAGGCTCGTGTCAAGCCTGATTTCAGTCCCCGAGGTTTTGACGGCATCGCGGGAAAAGGGCGGTGATTCGGGACCACCAAGCGCCTCAGGGTCTTGGCGATCTTCAGCGCTCCCTCTCAGGCGAGCGCTCTTAAGACGGAATGAGGATTGCGGGCCGGAACCGGCGAATGCCGATAATCTCGTAGGTTGCGCGTGGCGATGGCATCGGCGTGAGCGGCCACGGCGGCCGCGCATTGCAAGGCGTCCTCGAAATCGGCCATCGCCAGCCGAAGGGCGTATAGAACATCCTTCGTTTCAGTAGGGGAAACGTGGACGAACTGCAGCAGATCGTCGATAAATCTCTTGGCGGCCGCCGCTCCTCTTGCGGGCGCCACCATGTAATAGAAATTCGAGACCGTATGCCAGGCGACATAGGCCTGGCCCGGCCTTTGCTGCAGAGCGTCCAGCAGGGCCGCGGCGGGCTGCGAAAAGGGCCGACGGTCCAGCGCCACGTCGATGAGCACGTCCGCGTCGATGAGGACCGTCACAAGTAACGCTCGGACAAGGTCTTGTAGCGGGGCGAACTCCTGCCGGCCGCCTTGAATTTGCCACGCCACCGCTTCGAAAACGTAAATTCTTCCGCTTGAGTCATTTTCCTGATGGCCTTTTCCAGCAAAGCGGACAGCGAGGCCCCCTGCCGATGGGCATAGTCCTTCGCCCGAGGGATCAGATCGTTCTCGATCGTCAAAGTCAGTTTAGTTTTCATGGTTCAAAGCCTTTCCCTTTTTCCCAAAAGCGCAGGACACGTATCCTATATAACAGTATACGTGTGATTGCCTCACTCGTCAAGGGGTCCCCTGGGTGCGCCCACTCGAAGTAGGCGAGCGTGACCGGGCTTGGCCTGCTTCTTGAAATGGCGGTCCGGGTCCTGCCGGCTTGTGGCCCCATCGGCCTCTGCTCGCTTCGCTCGCACCCGGCCGATCCGACCCCAAGCCGTCACCCGTCCCGCT
>CAYJXJ010000126.1:0-13702 GCA_964374095.1 uncultured Elusimicrobia bacterium | reverse complement strand
AACCGCCGCGCGTCAAGACCCCTCCCACCTCGGGCGCGACGCTACTGGTTCTCGAAGTAGGAGACCACGGCCTCGTGGGCCTGTTTGGCGACCTTTTTGGCGAGACCGGCCCGGCTGCGCCGCGCGGCCTCGCGCGCTTCGCGGGCGGCCGCGCGCTCGCTTGCCTCGAATTGAAGAATGACGCGCCCGGTCCTGCCGTCCTTGAGGCTGACCGTGACCGAACTGCGCCCGTACTTCCACGGGGTGCCGTCCCCGTCCATCGGCACGGTGGCCACCGGACCCTCCACCAGGATGTCGGGCTCCGCGCTTTGGGTCAGGCGGGCCTGGAACCCGAAGCGATTCAGGCCTTGGATCACCCCGGTCTCGACCTCCCGGCCGCAGGCCGCACCCGACGCCGCGTCGCAGGAGAAATCCACCACCACCTCGAGCTCGGAAAGCGCCTTGGAGGCGGCCGCGCGGGCCTGCGCCGCGTTGAAGGGCGCGGGCACGGATTTGCCCGAGGCGTCGAGGACCCGGTGCTGGGCATTGAGGGTCTCGCGGGCTTTGAGCAGGGCCGCGACCTTCATGGCCGCCTTGACCCGCGGGAGCTTGGCCGAAGCCTGGTCCATCTGCGTCTTCCACTCCTTGGCCTGCTCGTCGAGCTCGCCGAGCTTCTCCTCCACCGCCAAGACCGCCTTGGACCTCTCGAGCACGGCCAGGGAGTAGTGCTGGCGGGTGTCGGAGTCCTGCCAATTCTCCGGAATCTCCACGCCCTCCAGGGCCATCTGGGAGGCGGTCTGCACCGTTTGAAACACGGTCTGGGAGAAGGAGTTCGAGGCCTTCCCGCCCTGTTCCTTGGTCCCCTCCGTCGTGCTGACGCCGGTCTCGACCGTCACCACGCTGGAGAAAATCTTGGACAGCTCGCCCCGGGCGCGCTCCTCGGCGACGGCCCGGCTCTCGCCGAAGCCGACCGCGGTCAGGTGGGTGGCGCGGGGGTGGGCCCGGCTGGGCCCCTTCACCCAATCGGGTTTGGAGTCCTTGGCGGCCGCCCCGCCCGCCAGAAGGGCCGCGATCACGATCGATGAAAAGGTCATTTTATTTCTTCTCCTCCGGTTTTCCTTGGGGCTTGCCGGTCCTGACCGGCGGGGCGGACACCGAGAACTTCGCGCCCTTGACCTCGCGGTCGCTCACGCGGTCGAGGTATTTGCCGGTCTCAACCGCCACCCGCACATGGTCTCCTTCTTTGATGAATTGGGGGACGTGCACCGTGAGCCCGTTCTCCAGCACGGCTTCCTTGGGAGCCGAATCCCCCTGGCCCCGGATGCCCGCGGCGGTGCTCGTCACAGCCAGTTCCATGACTTCCGGAAACAGCACCGCCAGCGGCTTTTCCTCGTAGAATTCCACCTCGAACTCCTCGTTTTCCTTTAAAAAGACGGCGCCCGGACCGATCACGGACCTCTGGATCGCGGTCTGCTCGAAGGTCTCTGAATGCATGAAGGTGAAAGCCTCGCCATCCTTGAAGAGAAACTGCATCTTGGCGCGCGTGACCGCAACGTCTTGGAGTTTGTCGTCCGGGGCGAAACGCCGCTCTGTCACGTGGCCGGTCGCGAGGCTGCGCAGCTTGGAGTGCACCATCGTTCCGCTCTTGCCGCCGCCGGCGTGAGTCACGGACTCGATCACCTTATGGAGTTCCCGGTCCAGGCGAAGGACGGCGCCGGTCTTGAGCTCGGAGGCGAGCACCATGTCTGGATACTAGAACAAAATCGGCCGTCCGGGCCAGCGCCGCGCCATCGTATAAGAGGATGACCTAACGCCGGCCACGGCGTTTCGGTCACTCGAGCCCCAAAGCGAAGCGGAGGGCCTCCGCGTAGAGGCCGCTGCGGGAGAGGCCCCGCCGCCGGCGCAGGGCCTCTCCCTGACGGTACAACGCCTCCGGGAGGCTCAAGGCTGTCTTGACGGTCTTGGAATAATTCATACTTTGGTATTATCAGAATTATACCCCGTCCGCTCAAAACCATCAAGCCCCCCGGAGGCCTACCTCGGCGCCGCCCGCGGGGAGGGGGCCCCCCCGGCGCGGACCCTCTCGAACTCCCCCAGCACCAGCTGGCGCGCGGCCTGGTAGGCCTCGGTCGTGATCGGATGCGCCACGTCCATCCAGGGCTTCTCCCCTGAGGAGCGCCGGCGCGCGGGGAAGCTCAAAAACGGCCCCGCCGGCCGGTCCTCCTTCTCCGGCCCCATCAGGATCCGTATTCCCTTGATCACGAACGACTTTCCGATCACCAGGTCCGCGAAGCCCAGGAGCTTTCCCTCCGGGTCGTCGAAGAGCCTCACCGCGGCGTCCAACTCCGGCGTTTCAGTCTCGGCCATGAACAATCCTCCCTGGGCCCTCGCCAATGCTCGGCTTTCACCTTAGGGTGGCGAGGGCCCCGGGGTCTATACGATCCAGGGGGGTAAAAAGTTCCCGGAAAATTTCCCGCGGGCTGGGAAACTTGCTACAATGGGCTCAAGATGAAGCGCAGAGACCTCGTGAAGCACCTCACGGACAAGGGCTGCCTCCTCGTCCGGGAGGGCGGAAAGTACTCGATTTACACCAACCCGGCAACGCAGAAAGAAGTGCCGGTCACCCGCCATCCCGAGATGGAAGACTTCGCGGCCCGCAAGATCTGCAGGGCCCTCGGCATCGACCTGCCCGATTAGGGCCGCCGCCCGCTAGAGCCACTCATACGCCGAACGGTGCCCGCTCCGGGCGTCGGCGTATTCGATGAAGCGGGCGTAGAACGGGTGCTGGCCCAGCGTGGCGGAATCCCCGATCACGATGAGCAGGCGCCGCGCCCGGGTCAGGGCCACGTTGAGCCGCCGGGTATCGGATAGAAACCCCACCTCGGCGTCGCGGTTGGACCGCACCAGGGAGACGATCGTCGCCTCCTTCTCGCGCCCCTGGAAGCCGTCCACCGAGCCGATCTCGACTCCCGATAGGCGCGCCTTGGACTTGAGCAGGCGCGCCTGCGCCACGTAGGGAGTCAGGATGGCGACTTGGCGGGGGCCCAGGCCCGCGGAGAGCAGTTCCTCTAGAATCTTTACCGCGAGATTCGCTTCTCCCTCGTTTTGGCGGCTCTCCAGCAAATCGTTCCAGGACTCCTCGAAACCCGACCCGGCGGTGTCGATGAAGTGGAGGGGCGCGCGGGTGAGCTCGGTATTCTTGGCGCCGTCGAGTTCGCAGGCCGTGTGGGACTTCACCGACTCGTGGGCGATAAGCCGCCCCTCGTAGAACTGCTCCGAGGAGAAGCCCATGATGGCCTCGTGCATCCGGTACTGCACCCTGAGCAGGGTTTGCAGGTCATCCGGAAGAATCGACTTAAGCCGCTCGAAGAGCGTGACGGCCAACCCCCCCGCCACGGCCTCCTTGGAGTAGATGGTCGGCGGCAGCTGCATGGAGTCGCCCGCGAAGACGACCTTGCGGGCGAAGGTCAGGGGAACCCAGGAGAGGGGCTCGGTCGCCTGGGAGGCTTCGTCCATGGCCACGAGGTCGAAATCCCCGGTCACCAGCCGCCGGGGGATTCCGGCGTGGGTCGCCAGAACCACCTGGGCCGAGTCCACGATGCGCTGGGAAATCTCGCCCTCGATGTCCCGGGCCTGCCGCCAGAGTTTGCGCAGATCCCGCTGGCGCTCTTGGCGCTCGTCATAGCCGAGTTGGCCCCTGCCGAAGCGCGAGGCCCGCTTGGACAGGCGGTCGCGCCAAGCGTCGAGCTCGATCACCTCATAGTAGGCGGGATCGCGCTCGACGAGATGCGCGAGGTTGCGCTCGCGCAGGCTCTCGAGGGTGCGGGCGGGGTGGCCGAGCCGCACGACGCGCAGCCCGGAGTCGAGGAGCTTCTCGAGCATGTTGTCGACCGCGATATTGGAGGGGGCGGTGGCGAGAATCTTCATCCCCCGCCCGGCGCAGTGGCGGGTGATCTCGACGAGCACGGTGGTCTTGCCCGTCCCCGGCGGCCCGTGGACCAGGGCCACGTCCTCGGCCCGGAGGGCCTGCTCGACGGCGGCGCGCTGGAACTCGTTGAGGGCTTCATTATGGAAACGCAGACCCATTTTGCGCCCGATGATCTTGGGATCCTTGCGCCCCAGACAAATGTCGCGGAGGGCGGCCAAGCGGTCGCGCTTGGACTCCGAGACGGTGGTCAGGGCCCGCTTCATCGCCTTGTAGGTCGCCTCGGAACCGATCAGATCGATCTGACAGCCGGAGGCGAGCCGGGAGGGAGGCGGCCCGTTCAAGGCCGCCGTCACCGCGTATTCGTCCACGCGGTAGAGCGTGGCGTCGGAGTCCCGGGGCTCGACGGCCGCCGGGAAGGTAAGATGAACCACGTCTCCCGGCCCCATCGAATGGAAGGGAGAGAGTTCCTCGTCCGCGGCCGCGCGCGAGAGGCGCAGCAGCGTCATGCCGCCGGCCCCCTCCTCGACCGAATCCATTTTGAGGCCGGTGACGGTCTTGCCGAGGGCCACGCGCGTCTCCAAGGGGTAGCGGTGGAGCTCGCGCATGTTCTCCGCGCGTTCGGCCGCGCGCTCGAGATCGATGAGCTCCTGCAGGCGGTCGAAGTGCCGCCGCATGTCATCCTTGGCCATGGTTTTCTTCGGTCCTGCGCTTCCAATTACCGGAGGGGCAGGCGCCCATCTTATCATTTGATTGAGCGAGGCTATGGGTTGGTCCCTCCCAGCGCAGGTCTCGGCCCCCGTCGAAGCGATTTGTTATACTCGCAGCCATGGAGCTAGCCGGCATCCGCGGGCTCTTGCGCCGGCCCCCTCCCGGCTCCGGCGACCTCGCCAAACACCTCGACCGCTACGTCGGCGGCAACCGCCTGACCCTGCTGTGGGAGCCCGGCCAAGCCCTCGACTCGATGCTGGCGGCCGTCGCGTCGGCCCAGGACACCATCCACCTGGAGACCTACATCTTCAAGAGCGACCGCACCGGCCATGAGTTCGCCGAGCGCCTCGTCGAGCGCGCCCGCGCCGGGGTGCGGGTCCGGGTGATCATCGACTCGCTCGGCTCGATGGACATCAACCCCGTGGTCTTGACCCACCTGCGCAACGCGGGCGTGCAACTGCTCGAATACCACCCGGTCGCCCCCTGGCGGCCGCGCTGGTCTTGGGGCCGGCGCAGCCACCGCAAGATCCTCGTCGTGGACGGCCGCGTGGGCTTCACCGGCGGGGTCAACATCTCCGACCACCACCGGCCCGTGGCCGACGGCGGGCAAGGGTGGCACGACGCGCACGTTCGCGTGGAAGGCCCCGCGGCCTTCGAGCTCGAGCGGCTCTTTCGCATGGTCTGGTTCCGCGAAACCCAGCGCTGGTTCACCAGCGTCGGCCACCCGGAGCGCGCCCCCGGGACGGCCCGGGTCTGGGTCGCGGGCAACCAGGAGTTCCTCAACCGCTACCAGATCCGCTTCGCCTACCTGCACGTCCTGCGCGCGGCCCAGTTCGAGGTGCTCATCGCCAACGCCTACTTCATCCCCGACCGCGGCATACGCCGGGCGCTGGCCGCCGCGACGAAGCGGGGCTGCGACGTGCGCCTGCTGGTCCCGGGGCGTTCCGACGTGACCGCGGCCTGGTACGCGGGCCGCTACCGCTACGATTTCCTCCTGCGCAACGGCGCGCGCCTCTTCGAATGGCCGGGCCCCATGATGCACGCCAAGACCGCGGTCATCGACCGGCGCTGGTGCGCGGTCGGCACCTACAACCTCGACCACCGCAGCCTCCTGCACAACCTCGAGGTGAACCTCCATGCCCTCGATGACGGCCTCGCCAAGGAGACCGCCTGCAAGCTCGAGGAGGACTTGGGGCGGTCGCGGGAGCTGACGCTGGAGGCCTGGCGGCGGCGCTCGCTCGTGGACCGGTTCTTCGAGCGCTTGTTCTACACGTTCCGGTACTTTTTCTAAGGGGCTTGTCCTCGCGACTTTACCTCCACTCGTGGAGGTAAAGTCGGCCTCCCTAATCCCGCGGGAGCGTCAACCCTTCCCGGTTGATGCGGGGCATGGAGCAAAGCTGGGCGCGCGGCTCGATGGAGAGCGTCACCACGGCGCGAAAGTCCCGGTCGAGTATGCGGCTCGCGTAGACGACGGGAACGCCGAGGCCAAAGGACGCGGGGCGGCTCCAGAGCTCGTCCCATTGGTCGTCCATGGGAAAGTCGTTCTTCTCGAAGGTGAGCTTGCAGGAGAGCCTGCCGCCGTCGAGGCGCAGGTCCGTCATCCAGAGGTTTTCGGCGCGAACCTTGTAGGACCAGGGGGTCATGATGCCGTGGATGTTGGGGATAAGCGCGGCCGAGACGTAGGAGCTCCACTCATGATAGGGCTTCCAGTCCGTCTCCCCGCCGGTCTCGGGCTTCCAAGTCACGGCGCGGTGCAGGCGATAGCACGTCCCCGCGGCCGCGACGGGCGCGGCTTGCGGCTCCAGGACCCGGCGGGAGAGTTCCCCCACGCGCCGCTCCAGCGCCGCGCGATCCAACCCGCGCGCGAGCTCCTCCGGAACCCGGAGCTCCGGGGCCCGGGCGTGGAGAAGGGAGGCGGCGAGGACCAGCGGACCTAGTATCGGCATAGGCCTATTGTACCACGAACGGGGACCCGCGCAACCGATAATTGGAGGGGCAGGCCTCATCATCCGACGGAATGTCGAATGTGTTGAATGTTGAGACCCGACCCCGACTAGACGACGCGCAGACGCTGGAAGAAATCCGTGGCGGTTTCGATCCTGCCGGCCGGATCGGGGTCGAGGGCCGCGGCGATCAACTCATCGCAGCGCGCGGAAAGTCCCGCCACGGACTCGGAGGCCGGCCGGTAGCGGCGCCGCTCTTTCTGACTTAGGAAATCGGGT
Organism: uncultured Elusimicrobia bacterium; assembly: GCA_964374095.1. GTDB lineage: Bacteria > Elusimicrobiota > Elusimicrobia > UBA1565 > UBA9628 > CAYJXJ01. Next base: position 6,865 of record CAYJXJ010000126.1, on the reverse strand, counting down.
CCTCGGAAGGGGAGGTTGCCCGTCACCATCTCGTAGAGCATGATGCCGATGGCGTAGATGTCCGATGAGCGCGCGGTCTCTCCCAGATGCTGCTCGGGCGCCATGTAGGCGGGTGAGCCCGAGGTATCCCGGTGCGTGATGCGCGACAAGGTTTCCTTGACTTCGCGGGCGAGGCCGAAGTCCATCACCAGCGCGAAGCCTTCCTTGTTGACCATGACATTGGCGGGCTTGAGGTCGCGGTGGAGGACCTTTTGGCGGTGCGCGAAGTCCACGGCTTCGCAGACGTAGCGCAGGAGCTCCTTGGACTCCGTCAGGGAGAGCTTCCCCTTCTCCTGCAGCAGGGCGCCGAGAGACCGGCCCTCGACGTGATCGAGGACCAGGTAGAGTTCCCCCCCCTCTTCGAGGATGTCGTGGATCGTCACGATATAGGGATGCCGCACCCGCGCGATCATCCGGGCCTCGGTGATGAAGCGCTCGCGGTCCCGCGGGGAGCCGCGCAGCTCGGGGCGCATCTGCTTGATCGCCACGCGGCGCGACAGCCGCGGCTCGAAGCCTTCATAGACCATGCCCATGCCGCCCTCGCCGAGGCTCTTGCCCAGCTCGTACTTGCCTCCCAGCAGGGTCTTCGCCGGCCGGCCGTGCGCGATGCCCGAGGGCTTCGGGTCCGGCGCGGCGGATACGACGGGCGCGGGATTTTGCGCCCCCCCGGGAGGCCGGGAACGGGTGAGGGCTTCCTTTAGAAGGCTCTCCTCTTCGGGGGTTCGGGCGGAGCGGGCGAGGAGCATCTCGGCGCAGGCCAGCGCGCGGTCCATCCAGAGCAGCGACCTGGCGTAGGCCCTGGCGACCTCCGCGCTCTGGGCCGAAAGGCGTCCGATGAGCTTGGCGAACTTGCCGGCCCGCTCGTGGATGCGGATGACCTCGGCGGTCAGGGTCTCCTCCCGGCTGCAGGCGTCGATCAGCGCATCGTCGAGCAGGAGGCTGAGCGCCTCCGTATGCTGGCCGGTTTCCGAGAAGCGCCGCGCCAGGGCCAGCTTCTGCGGCGCCGTCAGACCCTGAAGCTTCAGAAGCTCGCGCGCTCGTCCGAGGGCGCCGAAGGCGCCATAGAGCGGTTCGATGGGCAGGGCGCGCGGGTCCCCTCCCCGGGCGAGGAATCGCCCCAAGGCCGCTTCGACTTGGGCCGGCGCCGCGCCCGGCTGGTTGAGGACGGCGAGGTCGCCCTCCATGGAAACGCTTCGAAACCCCTTGACCGCCCCGAAGAGGAGGGTTAGAACGCAAAGAGCCACGCAGCCCCAGAGGACGGGGGCGACCCAACTGAAGCGCTCGAGGTCGTTGTTTTGAGGGCCCACCACGTCGACCGGCCGCGGCGAGAGTTGCGGCCGGACCGGGGCCGCCGGCGTTTCCTGGACCGCCTTCAACTCCGGCGGGACCGGCGCCGCGGGCTCCGGGGGCGCGGGGGCGGCAAGCGGCTCCGCGCCCTTCTTCGCCCGTGGGCGATTGCCCTTCGCCAACGCTGGGCCCTTGCCCATCGCCCCCTGCGGGATGGGAGCAACGCCGCCCTCCGGGGACGATGGGCCCTTGCCCATCGCCGCGATGTCTGTCGGTTTGGGCGCCGCAACCTGACGGCCGGCTTCCACGCTCTCGAAGAGCCGGGCCGCCTCATCATCGCTTGCCGCCGGCCCGGTCGCCGCGCTTGCCTCCGGCGGGTCCGCGCCCTCACGGGTCGCCGGGATGTTCCAAAGGATCACGGCGCCGGAGCGCCCCCCGCATGCGGCCGTGCGTCCGTCCGGGGAGAACGCGACCGAGGAGACGCCGGCCTTCTGCGGCGCCCAACTCTCGACCAAGACGCCACTCGGGAGCTCCCAAAGCTTGATGGCGCCGTTATCGCTTCCGGAGAGGGCCCGGCGGCCGTCGCGGGAGAAGGCGACGGCGTTGACCGTCCCGCCATGTCCGAAGACTCCGGTCTGCCTGCCGGTGTCGACCCTCCAGAGTCGCACCTGCCCGTCCTCCCCGCCGCTGAGCGCGTCCCTGCCATTGGGTGAGAAGGCGACGCTTGTCACGTTGTCCTTATGCCCGACCGCGTGCGCCGCGAGACGCACAACCTTGCGGACCTTTTCGCGGACCTTTCCGCGGACCTTTCCCTCCTTTTCGCGCGAGGATTCCGCTTCACCCGGAGCGGCGGCCGGCCCGGCCCACCGCGCAAGAATTTCGCCCTCGGGGACTTTCCAAAGTATGAGATTGTTGCCCAAGCTTCCCGTGAGCACTCGTTTGCCGTCCGGCGAGTAGGCCGCGGCGTAGATTCCCCAGGAATGGCCGCCCTTCACGGCGGCTAGAACTCGCAGTTCGCGGACATCCCAAATCCTCAGAGTTCGATCCCAACCGCCGGAAAGGGCGGTCCTGCCGTCGGGGGAGAACGAGACGGCCCGCACGGCGTTTTCGTGGACGGACCAATCCTTCAGAAGCCGGCCGGTCTGCGCCTCCCATAGGCGCACGGTGCCGTCCGCTCCCCCGGAAAGGACCGTGCCGCCGTCCGGCGCGAGGGCGACGGCATGGACCGCGCCGACGTGGCCCCTTAAAACCGCGAGTGACCCGCCCGAAGAGACTTCCCAGACGCGCGCGGTTGAGTCCCTGGCGCCCGAAACCAGGCGACGGCCATCGGATGAAAACGCCACCGCCAGAACCGGTCCGCGGTGCCCCGGGAGCGTCCGGGGACTCCGATCCGCGCACCACGATCGGCCGGGAAAAATTCCCCCCGCGGCAGCCGCGGCGCAGAGGAGCGGGAGTGTCAAAGGATTGCCGGAGCCCTTTCTCATTCGTGGTCGGAGTTTTGCAGGTCCCGCCCGGGAAGGATTGTACAACTTCCTCGCGCGCCCTGGGCATTGCGGGTCGGCGTTTTCCCCATGAATTCTTCATTTCGGAATTCATACAATCCGGTCGCATGCCCATCCGACCCCCCGGCGCCTGGATGCGCGCCGAGATTCTTGAGGAGCCCCACGCCGTCGCGCGCGTCCTGGACCGCGAAATGCGCGCGGCCGCGGCCGTCGCGGCCAAGGCCCGCCGGGGCGGCGCGAGGCTCGCGGTCCTCGCCGCGCGCGGCAGTTCCGACCACGCGGCCATCGTCGGCAAGTACCTCTTCGAGTGGGCCGCGGGCCTGCCCTCGGCCTTGGCCGCGACCTCGCTGGCCTCGCTCTACCGGCGCGACCTCGCCCTGCGCGGGGCGCTCGTGGTGGGGATCAGCCAGTCGGGGCGCTCGCCGGACGTGGTCGAGTACCTCCGGCGAGCCCGCCGCTCCGGCGCCCTGACGGTCGCGGTGACCAACGACCCCGGCTCGCCGTTGGCACGGCAGGCCCATGACGTCCTCGCGTGCCACGCGGGACCGGAGCGCAGCGTTTGCGCGACCAAAACCTACGCGGCCCAACTCGCCGCCCTCTACCTCCTCGCCGCGGCGTTGGCGCCGCAAGAACGAGGCCGCGCCCTGCGGCGGCGCCTGGAGCGCGCTCCCGAGGACCTCTCCGGGATCATGATGAGGGAGCCCGAGATCGCGGCCGCGGCGCGGCGGCTCGAGGACGTCCGCCGCTGCGTGGTTCTGGGACGCGGGTTCTCCTACCCGGCGGCGCTCGAGACCGCGCTCAAGCTCAAGGAGGCGGCCGGGGTCTTCGCCGAGGGACTCTCCGCCGCCGACTTCCTGCATGGACACGTGGGCATGCTGGCGCGGCCACCCCGGAACGACCTGGCCGCGGTGCTGCTCGAGACCCCCGGACCCGGGGCGGCCTCCCTGGCCGAGGCCCGGAAGCGGCTTTCGCGGTTCGGGGTGGCCACGACGGTCCTCGCCGACACGGGGCCCGATTGGCTCTCCCCCCTCACTCTATCCGCCGCCGGCCACCTGCTGGCCTTTCGCCTGGCCCTCGGCGTCGGCCTCGACCCCGACGCCCCGGCCGGGTTGTCCAAGGTGACGCGCACGCGCTGAAGATGGGGCCCGTCGCGATCCGCGGCGCGACGCCCTCCGGCGAATCCCGGGCCCGGCGGAAATGGCTCGCCAGGATCTCCCGGTCGAAATCCTCGCCGGCGTCCCCCCGGGTCATAGCGCCGCCATACCCGTTGAACCGGACGCGCCGCACATTGTAGTCTAGTGGCGTGAAGCTCTATCTCCTGCGCCACGGCCACTCCCCGTCCCCGCAGGAAGCCAAGGTCCCCGGGGACGCCGCGCGCCCCCTCTCGAAACAGGGGCGCGAGGAGGTGCGCCGCTCGGCGCGCCATCTCGAGGCCCAGGGAGGCAAGCCCATCCTGATCCTGCACAGCCCCTTGCGCCGCGCGCGGGAGACCGCTGAGGAAGTCTCGGCCGCGCTGGCCTCCCACCCTCCCATCGAGGCCCGCAGCGGCCTGGCCAACGTGCTTGGCCCCGCCGACCTGGAAGCCAGCCTGCGCGAGCGCGCCGCCGGGCTCGCGGAGCTCCTCGTCGTCGGCCATCAGCCTCAGTTGGGGGAGTTCGCCTACCACCTGACCGGGCGCCAATTCAGCCTGGCGCCGGGCGGGGTCATCGCCCTCGAGCTTGACGGCAAGGACGTAATCGCCCTGTGGTCCGCCAACCCCGGCGAACTTCCGGGCTGACGGGTCCTCTCGCCGCCCTGGCCCTGGCGGTCGGATTGGCCGCCCCGGTCCGGGCCCTTTTCGTCAAGTCCCAGATGGACCGGCTCGACACGGAGCCCCTGCTCGACTCGGAGTATTTCGCCGACCGGCTGGGCTTCTCGGTTCCCGCGGAATGGGACCGGGAGTGGCGCGCCTCGACCTTGACCTACCGCGCCAACGGAGCCAGCCTGGACTGCTGCGATATGCTTCTGGACCAGGATCTGCGGCTGAGGCAGCGCCTGCTCGAGAGCCTCGATTTCAAGTTCCGATTCTGGCAGCGCTCCGATAAGGAGGTCGACGAAATGCACTCCCAACTCGAGTTCGAGCAGCGCCTGCCCGCCGGGCTCTCCATCGCCGCCTTCGGCGAGCCCACCTTCAACAAGGAGGACTCCGACTTCGGCCTGGGCCTGGCCTGGAAGCCTCGCGCCGCCGTCGAGTTGAGCGCCCGGAGGACCTTCGTTGATTTCAGCTTGAACCGGCGCGGCGTGACGGCCCAACGCTACGCGCGAGAGCCCGCGACCGATGAGTTCGCCGCGAGTTTCCCCGCCGGAAACGCCCGCGTGCGCGCCGGTCTGGAGCTCGACCATCCCTTGCGGCGCGAGATCCCGGCGGACGGGCGCTCCTACGCCTACCGCCGGACCTCCGCCTTCGCCGAAGCCCGCATGAATCTGGCCGGTTGGCAGGGCTTCGGCGAATACGCCTTTGAGTACCACCATGAAGGCGACATCTTCGACCCCGATCCGGCGCTGAAATCCCTTGACTACCGCCGCCGGACCCATCGCCTGATGCTGGGTGCCGAAGGTCCGTTGAGCGCGCGGGACCGCCTCGAAGCCGGTCATGGCCTCGTGCTGCGCTGGGCGCGCGCCGACAACCCGCGCGACTCCGGAGCCGGCATCATGTACCGCCGTTGGGAGTCGCAACCCTACGCGCGGTGGCGTCGGCGCCTCTCGGACCTAGTCACTACCGAGGTCGGGACTTTCTTGTCCTTGGGAGAGATGCGCAAGCGCTACCCGGCCCACCTGATCCCCTCCATCTTCGACATCGTGGCCGAAGCCAAGCTCGGGACCGGCCTCGACTTCACATTCGCGCCCGGCAGGGTCGGGATTTACGCGAACTGGGACCTTGATGATTGGGGCCATCCCTGGGACGGCGGCAACGTCCGGGCCCTGGTCCGGTTCTGATTCCTTTGGAAATTATGATATAATCAATAAACAATCCCTAATAGTCGGCCCTTGTCGTCAGGCCGGGATTTTCCATTTCAGAGATGGCCGCCTACCAGCGCCGCCGCCGCTCCGACCGCGACGACCTGCCTCCCGCTTGGAGGAGGTTGCCGCACCATGTCCTCTACCCGCTCGTGGGATTCTTCCTGGGCCTGGGCTCCCCGGTCGGGGCGTTTCTCATGCGCTACTGGCTCGCCGACCCCATCCTCAAAGCCCTCTGGGTCCGCTCCGAACTGGACTACAACTACATGTTCTACGCCTACATGGGCGTCGGCACGGTCCTCTCCTTCATGGTGTTCGGCTATACCATCGGCCGGCGCAGCGAGCGGCAGAAGCTGTCGAACAAGACCTTGGAGTCCCGCGTCGAGGAACTGCAGGTCAAGTCCGTCACCGACAGCCTGACCGGCACCTACACCCACGGCTACCTGCATGAGATACTCGAGATCGAGATCCAGCAGGCCCTGACCAACGACGCCCCCCTTTCCGTCCTCATCCTGGACGTGGACGATTTCAAGAACATCAACGACACGCACGGCCACCTCTTCGGCGATCGCGTGCTCAAGGAGACCGCCGAGATCATCCGGGCCAACGTCCGCTCCGAGGACATCATCGGCCGCTACGGCGGCGACGAGTTCCTGGTGATCATGCCGGGCGCCGACAACGACACCGCCATCGTCGTGGCCCGCCGGGTCTGCGAGGCCGTGGCCGAACACGGCCACCTCGCCACCGTTTCCATCGGCGCCGCGACCTTCCCGACCCAGGTCGCGGGAGGCCCCCAGGAGCTGCTCACCCGGGCCGACACGAATCTCTACCACGCAAAGCACGCGGGCAAGAACCGCGTCAACGCCCCATCCCGGGGCGCCCACCACCACCACCACCGGCCCGAGTAATGGGGTCACATACCAACATCTGACAAAGTCACCGGATTTGTCAGATTTTGGGATGTGAACCCTCTTAATAAGGTGATAGCGCTGTCGCCGTATTTCTCACGGCGGAATATTTCCAGGCCCGGCGGGGCCGCC
>CAYJXJ010000125.1:0-13711 GCA_964374095.1 uncultured Elusimicrobia bacterium | reverse complement strand
CGGGTCGAGAAACGCGTACTCCAAGTTCCCGGACTTTTCAGGCCGCCTGCCTCCACCGGTGGAGGCAGGCCGTCGCGGGGGCCGGAGTTTTCCGCGGGTGCCGGCGGACTCCGCCCGGGCGGAGTTCCGCATGCCCGGCACCGAGAGCCGGCCGTGAACACGCACCGGCGGGATGTCCTCGCGGCAGGCGCGCCCGCCTTAGAAAGTCCGGGAACATGGAGAATCGTCCCCTTGACACGACGCCACGTCGTGGTATACTATGGTTAGACCTGGTCTAGTCTGGTCTGTTTGTTTCGGGAGGCCTTGGGATGACCATCAATGTCTACTGCGCGAAGTCGCAGCTTTCCCGCCTGATCGACGAGGCCGCGGCGGGCAAGGAAATCATCATCGCCCGGGCCGGCAAGCCCGTCGCCAAACTCGTTGCCCTGCGGGGCCGGAAGCACCGCCTCGGCGTCCTCAAGGGAAGACTGACCGTACCCGCCGATTTCGACGCCCCACTGAGGGCGAGAGTGCTGGCCTCCTTCGAGAAGGGGTGATGCGGATCCTCCTCGACACGCATGTCCTGCTCTGGGCTTTGGCGGAACCGCGGAAACTGTCCAAGGAAGCCCGGGCGAGCATCGAGGACCCGGAGGCCGAGATACTCTTCAGCGCCGCCAGCATCTGGGAGATCGCCGTCAAGGCGCAGGCCGGACGGATATCCTTTCGGGTGAGGCCGGAAGAGATCGCCGAGGCCGCCATCGACAGCGGCTTCATAGAGCTGCCCGTGCGGGCCGCCGCCGCCGCTCTGGTCGCCGGACTGCCGCCGCACCACCGCGACCCTTTTGACCGGCTGCTGATCGCCCAGGCGATGGACGAGCCGGCAAGGTTCTGCTCGGTCGACAAGGCCCTGACGCCGTATTCCGATCTCGTCAAGTTCATTTGATACAATGGCGGCGGGCTTTCGCCCCGGCAGCTCAATGGATAGAGCGCCGCGTCCCACGCGGCGGAGGACGGTTCGATTCCGTCCGGGGGCAGGGAGGCGCCACATCAACTTTGAGTTCGTTTTCAAGCAGCTGCTCGCTGGCTTCGACCGGCTCAAGGTTCGCTATGCGGCCATGGGCGCGTTCGGGATGGGGGCCCTGGGAGCCGAGCGGGCCACCAAGGACCTGGATTTCCTGGTCCACGGCGGAGATATGGAGTCGGTCCACGGGCTCATGGCGGCGCTCAAGTACGCCCGCATCTTCGAGAGCCCCAATGTCTCGCAGTACCGCGGCGAGACCGTGGTATGGGGTTGGGTGGATTTTTTCAAAGCCTTTCGCCCGCTCGCCATCGAGATGCTGGGCGCCGCGATAGTAAAGCCGGTTTTCGGGGGCCCCATGACGGTCCGGGTCCTGCGGCCGGAGGACCTCATCGGCTTCAAGGTCCAAGCCGTGGCCAACGCGCCGGAACGCCGTCCTATGGACACCCAGGACATCGAGATGTTGGCCGAGGTCTACCGAGGACGGCTGGACTGGGCGCGCGTCGAAAGGTATTATACCCTCTTCGGCTTGGGACCGATGTTCCTGGATCTCAAAAAAAGGCATGGAAATCCCTGACCCGTCGGACGAGCGCCTCATCATCGGCACCAGCGCCGCGGAACTTAACAGGGACTGCGCGATCATCAGCCGCAACTCCCTGCTCAAACCGATGGGGCTGGAGGCCTACCTGGATTTTTTGACCTCGTGCAGCCGGTTGTTCGAGCCGGGTCCGCCGCCGATCCATAGGGAATACGACCGCCCCCTCCTCTAGAACATGGGAAAACAGTGGATCAAGCAGGAGATACGCCGCAACGAGCTCCAAGAGACGGTCGACTCGAGCCTGCTTTGGATAGCGGGCAACCGGCCTAAAGCCCTGGGAGCCGCGGGGCTCTTCCTCCTGCTCGTGGCCGGCGCCGCGGCCGGGATCTATAGCTACCGCAGCCAGCGCCAGGCGGCCTGGGAACGCCTCTCCATGGCCCAAGCCCTGGGCATGACCGGGCGCGCCGAAGAGGCCATCAAGCAGCTCCAAGAGCTGGCAGCCGAACAGCCGGGCTCGGATGCGGCATCCTTCGGCCTGCTCTTCCTGGGCGACCTTCAGTATCGGCAGGGGGCGTTCCAGGAGGCCGTCGCTTCCTATACAAAGGTCCTGGAGCGCGGCAAGCCCGCCACGGCCCTGCCCATGGCCCTGGCCAACGTCGCCGTGGCCGAGGAGGCCGGCGGCCGCTGCCGGGAGGCGGCCGACGGCGCCCGCCGCTTCCTCGAGACCCACCCGGAGCACTTCCTCGCCCCCCATGTCCACGCCAGCCTGGCCCGGTGCCTGGGGGTTCTTAAGGAAGGGGGGGAAGAGAAGGCCGCCTACCAGAAGATCGCCCTGCAGTACCCGGAGACCGGCTGGGCGGCCTGGGCTCAGGAGAAGCTTAAGGGCCCGTGACCGCGGGAAATGGTTTGACTCCGCAGGATATGGGAAGAAAACCATGACCGCAGGAAATGGTTTGACTCCGCAGGATATGGGAAGAAAACCATGAACGGCTTGCACGTTTCTATCGCCGCGCTTAGAAGGGCATCCGCGGAGTTGAATCTCGCATTGGTCGTCTTGTTCGGCTCCCGGGCCACCGGCAGCCCTCCCCCGGGGCCCGAAAGCGACGTGGATCTCGCAGTCTTAGAGAAGTCCGGCAGGCGGGGGAGACTCCTTCGGATCGGGAGGCGTCTCGACGCGGCGGTCGCGGGCGCGCCGCTGGACCTGGTGCTGCTCTCCGAGGCCGACCCGTTGCTGCGCCACGAGATCATGAGTGGCGGCAAGCTCCTTTACGGCCGCGTGGGGGATTTCCTCGAATTCAAAGCCTACGCCTACCGGGCCTGGGTGGACTCCCAGGATCTCCTGCGGCTCGAGGACGCGCTGCTCGAGAAAAAACTCAATTGGTTGCGCCATATTCATGGTAAGAGCTGATTTCGTAAAACGGAAGGTCAACCTGATCGCGGAGGACCTCCAAAGGCTCGCCGCGTTCCGGAATCTTTCGTTCCAGCAGGTCGTGGGCGACTTCGTGAAGCTCGCCGCCGTGGAGCGCCTGATCGAGCGCATCGTCATGCGCGCCATAGACGTCAACGCGCACCTCATCGCCGAGCTGGCGACCGGCCGGGAAGGCAAGACCTCCCGCCTGGCCTATAAAGACACGTTCCTCAAGCTGGCCGGCCTGGGGGTTTATCCCGGGCGTTTCGCGGCCCGCATCGGCCGGAGCGCCGGCCTGCGCAACATTCTCGTCCACGATTACAACGACGCGGACCGTAGGATCGTCTACGCTTCGATTCGAGCCTGCCTCGTGGACTACCGGAGATACGCGGGGTATGTCCTGGCGTTCCTGAAACGAGGGGGGGGGCCTTGATGAATAAGGTCCTAGGCAAGCGCGAGTTCTCGGCCATACGTAGAGTACTCTCACGGTTTCCGGTGGTGCGGCTGGCCTATCTTTACGGGTCATCTCTCCAGCGGGCGGATTTCAGGGACGTGGACATCGCGCTCGGGACGACGCCCGGCTACCCCGGCGACTCCATAGGCTTGCGATTGAAGTTCGCCGCCACTCTGGGCCGGAGCTTGCCCTGGGAATTCGACGTCCACCTCCTCCATGAGCTGCCCCTCCCGCTGCAGCACCGCGTGATTTCCACGGGACGCTGCCTGCTGGCGCGCGACGAGATCGCCCGGGTCCGCTTCGAAGCCGGGGTGCTCAACGAGTTCCTGGATTTCGAGCCGACCCACTCCTGGCTGGTGGACGCGGCCATCCAGCGGGCAGCCCGGCTGTGACCCTCGACCGGGAGCGCATCGCCCAGCGTCTGGAAACCCTTCAGCGCCTGCTGGAGGACTGGGAGGAGGCCTCGGCCAAGACCACCCTGGCCATCCTCAAGGATGACCGCAAGACCTGCCTCTTTCTTTGCTACGTCATGGAAGCCGCCATACAGACCGCCCTGGACCTGGCCAACCACCTGATCGCCAATTTCGGCCTTCCCCGGCCTACCCGGTACCGGGAAACCTTCCAAATCCTGGCCAAGGCGGGCTGGATCTCCCGCCGGCTATCCGGCAAGCTCGAGGCGTTGGCCGGGTTCAGGAATATCCTCGCCCACAACTATCCGGACCTGGATTTCGCCAAAATGCTGCCCCATGTCCGCGTCAGTTGGAAGAGCATACGGGAATTCGCCCGGATCGTCGGGCGTCGAACGCCCAAGGGCCGGCGGGGGCCGATTTGATATCCCAGCTCTGCCGTTGAAACAAATCCCATCTCATCCAGAAATTGCCCGGCAGTCTTTGCGCAGGACATCGACGGGCGCCCCGGCAAATCAGCCCCCGCGTCAAGACCAGGCGCAAACCCGCCCTGAAGACATCGCGGGCCTGCGAAACGTGCTTGCCCACCATGCCACGCCCGGCTCCTGCCCCATTCCGCGGGAGCTGGAAAACCCTCCGGGAGTTCGCCCGAGGGGAAGCGGGCAGGTGAAAAATGGGCCTTGACAGATCGGGATACTCCTGTTATCCTCGTGTCCTGTTGGGCGCCGGAGCTCTCGCCGAGCTTCTTCCCGCGCCTTCCGGACCCGGTTTTCGGGCCGTTTCTCGTCGGGGAGTTGGGGGGTACGAGTACCCGATACTCGATGACACAAAATAGTTGTTGACATTAAGAAGAGCATTTGTCTAAAATCTCCACGCTCATGATGAATGAGAACGGCGGCTTCGGCCGCCGCAATCAAACAAGACGCGTGAGCCCCGCCAGTCGCGGGGAATATCGGCATGTTTCCCCGCAACGGGCGGGGCTTGCGAAACAACATAGTAAGGAGGAAGCACTAATGAGGAAGCTCCTGGGAACGGCGCTAGCCATCGCCCTGTTCGTACAGCCGGGTCTGGCTAACGCCGAGTTGCTCAAGAACTTGAAGCTGAGCGGGCAGATCGACTTGCAGACGCAAGCCTCCCGCAACGTGTCGGACTTCGTCACGCGGCATGACCCGAGCGTCCGCGACGGCGAAAGCCAGGACACCATCGGCGCGGTGGGAGAGGCGAATTATCACAGCGGGCGCATCCACCCGGACCAGCCCAACGGCGGCGCCACGTACCGATCCTACAACGACCGCCTCAACAACGCGCAAACCCGCCTCATGGTCGGATTGGACTGGGACCTGCTCGATGACGTCAAGGCCCAGATCGGCCTGGTCAAGCGGAGCCGAACCTGGGGCACCACCGGCGGGGTCAACACGACGCTGCTGACGGATGCCAACTCGCAGAGCATCGATGGCAGCGGGCCCGCGACCGTGTTCGGCTCGGTCTATGTCGACCGCGCCAACGTCAAGATCGAAAAGGTCATGGGCAACATGGACGTGACCATCGGCCGCCAGCACTTCGGCGAGCCCGGAGACCTGGTCATCTACTTCGGCCCTTCCGATAAGATGCACCACGGCCTGCCGGCGGACTCGATCGACGCGGTGCGCGTGGACGTGATGAGCCTTCCCATGTTCAACATCACGGCCATGGCCGGCAAGACCGCCGGCAGCAGCTTGGCGACCACCAACCCGAACCTCTGCCGCGACGGCGCTGACTCGGACGCAGACGGAACGGTCGACGAAGCCGACGAGTGCGCGCCGGCCGCGGACTCGGACGTGCGGGGCTTTAACTTCAGCTTGAAAGACGTCGAGAACGTCAACGTCGATGCCTTCATCTGGAGCCGCATCACCCACTCCCGCAGCCGCCTGGGGAGCACGACTCCCACGGCGTCGGATGCCGCATTCCCCGCCACGTACCCCGCCAACATCGACGCCAACACCGGCGGCAATGACAGCCTCTACGTTTGGGGCGCCAAGACCAAGGTCATCATGGGCGGCTTTACGGCCAAGTTCTATTTGGCCGTCAACGCAGGCCAGAACCGGCTTCCCGCGAACATCGCCATCGACCGCGGCGCCGGGACGGCCGTGACCAACGACGAGCACGACGGCGACACCGCCGACGTCGGCGATCAGTTCCGGCCGCAGGTCGGAACCTACCGCGGCATCGCCTGGACCGCCGACGCGTCCTACACGCACGACGCGGAAGGCATCGCCTCCTTCACCCCTTGGTTTCATCTCGGATGGGGAACGGGGCGCAGCAACCTCATGGACAACCAGAACGAGGGTTTCACCGCCATCAACTCGGATTACCGGCCCGGCACCATATACGGCCGGTTTTCCTCGTTGTCGTCCAGCCCGCTGGGCGGCGCGCTGCCCTGCGTCATGGGGACCATGGGCTGCACCAACGCCAACGCCGGCGTCGGCAACACGCAGCTTGGACTGGGTGTGGCGACGGTCCACAACGGTGGTCTCGGCTTGGCCAACCCGGGCCTTAACAACCGCATCGTCTGGGGAGCGGGGGCCAAGATCACCCCGGCCTTCGCCAACCAGATGACCATTGCGGTCTCCTGGTATGACTTCCGCTTCCAGAAGAACACCGCGGACGGCGTGCTCTGGTGCAACGAAGACGGCTCCAACGGCTGCAACGCTTTTGGAAGCGCGGCCGGCGGCCAGTTCTTCGAGAAGCAGACCATCCCCAACAGCACCGGGGTCGGCGAGAACTACAACATCGGAACCCTGCCGGGCGGCGGTTTCGGATCGGGCCGCGGCCAGAAGCACATCGGCAGCGAGGTCGACCTGGACCTGACCTGGAAGCACACCGACAACGTCATGCTCGGGGCGGGCGTGGCGAGCTTCCGGCCCGGCAAGTACATCCAGGAGCTGGTCCGCGACACCTACAACGTCGCGGCCGCGGAAGGCGCGGGCAACCGCGTCTCCGTCAACCCGGTCGTCCTCGCCTACGGGGACGTCCGGATCAAGTTCTAAGCTGACTTAGAACATCGTTCCAACAAGCCCCCCGGCCGCAAGGCCGGGGGGCTTCTTTTTGGGGTCTTTTTGTCTTTTTGGGGTCACATCCCAACATCTGATTTCGCTGAAAAAGCCTCCCTACCTACCTGGAGCGGGATGTCCGCTCCGTGGTCAACGTCGCCGACCTCGACGCGTTCGGACGATTCGCGAGGCTTTGCGCCGGCCGCCGGGGGCAGCTCCTCAACCTCGTCTCCCTGGGCTCCGACTGCGGGGTCACACGACGGCGCGGCGCCGGCTCTCGGTCCTCCAGGCGGGCTTCGTGGTGACCCTCTCGGGATCCGCGACGCGCGGGAACTGAGCTCGCACCCCCTCCGCGGGTTGATCTTCGAGGGGTTCATCCTTTCCGAGCTCACCAAGGGCTTCCTCCATCGGGGCAAGGCCGCGCCGCTTTCCTTCTGGCGAGCTTCGGCCGGGCACGAGCTCGATTTCGTCATCGACCTGGGCGCCGCGCGTGCCGGCTCCCGGCGGCCCCCGCCGGCCTGATCTACGGGGGGGGTAGGGCCTTCGGGCACCAAGGATTCTGCGTCTACCCCTGGTTCGGCCTCTAACCGCCGGACCTTCGCGGGCGCCCCGTCCCGCAGCCGGCGACGCAGCCTGGCAAAATGCTAGATTGCGAATCCATGCGACCCTTCGACTTGACGAGTCTCGCCAAATTCGAGGAAGAGTGGGTTGCCCTAACCGAGGACAGAAAGGTCAAGGGGCACGCCAAAACCCTGGCTTCGCTCAGGAAGAGCCTCGGCGCCGGGGCTGAGAGCTATAACTACCTTTTCGTTCCTTCGTCAAAGTTCGGCTTCTCAGGCCTTGCCTAAAATCGTCTTCGGCTATTCCCGCTTCGGGAAAATTCCAGCGGACGATCCGCTCGGCGCCGAGTTTGATATACTCGCCGCATGACCAGCGGAAATGGTTTGACTCCTCATCACATAGGAAGAAAACCATGACGCGCCGTCTTTCCCAAGGAAGGACCGACGTCCTGAAGTCCGTCTCCGCCGCCCTGTCGAAAGCCCCCCGGGTGCGCTTCGCCTACGTTTTCGGATCCTTCCTGACTCGCGCGGACGCCCGGGACCTCGACATCGCGGTCATGCTGGCCCCCTCGGCCGAGCCCCTCAGGACGACGGAAGACCTGGGCGACGCCCTGGAACGCTCGATCGGACGCAAGGCGGCGGTCGATGTCCGGCCCCTGAACCGCGCGGCGGCCTCATTCGCCTTCCAGGTCATCTCCACGGGGCGCGTGCTGGCCGAGAAGCGGCGCGAGGAACGTCTTGACTGGGAAGCCCATGTCTGCTCCCGCTACCAGGACTTAAAGCCCATGCTCGACTTCTACGACCGGAGCTTTCTGGCGGCATGACCAGGGAGTCTCTCTCGCACCTTCGCGACCTCGCCGAAAATCTCAATGACTGGGAGGAGTACATCGCCGCGACTCCTCTATCCCGATTCACCTCCGACCGCCAGGCACGGCACGCGCTCCTGCACTGCGTCATCGTCTGCCTGCAGGCCGCCCGACACGGCCAACCACTGGGCCGCGGGACTGACCGCGGAGAGACCCGAATCCTACCGGGGCATCATCGAACTTCTGGAAGCCGACAAGGCGATTCCCAGCCGCCTTGCCAAGGACCTCAAGGGCTTGTTCTCCCTGCGCAACGTGCTGATTCACAAGTACGCGGATTTGGACCTCGCCCGGCTCCATGGCCATCTGCGGCGGGGGAGCGCGCCGATGCGCGCCTTCCTGAAGCTGGCCAAAGCCCAAGTCCGTCCGGCGGCTTAGCCGGCCTCAATCGACTCCCGTAAATCGGAGCCTGTCCGGCGGCGGCATCATTTTGACATTGATCCTGAAATATCGGATAATTCGGGACCATGTTCCCTAGATGTATTTCTCTTCCCAAGGACCATTCCTTCTTCCTTTTCGGGCCTCGCGGCGTAGGCAAGACGACCCTCCTGAAAGAACGCCTGCCCGCGGCGCAAACGTATTCCTTCGACTTGCTGGATTACGATTTGGAACGACGCCTGCTGGAGCGTCCGCGGGAATTCCGGGAAATCCTGGATTCCCTGCCGCCGTCCATAGGATGGGTGGTCGTGGATGAAGTCCAGAAACTGCCTTTTCTGCTCGATGAGGTCCACCGGCAGATCGAGAAGAATCCTTCCCGGCGCTTCGCGCTGACGGGATCGAGCGCGCGCAAGCTCAAGCGCGGCCAGGCCAATCTGCTGGCCGGGCGCGCTTTCACAGCCGCCTTGGGGCCTCTGACGACCTTGGAGATCGGCGACGCTTTCCATCTTCCCGAGGCGCTGGCTTATGGAACTCTGCCGAAGGCGCTGACCTTGAACGATCCGGAGGATCGGAAGCGCTATCTGAGAACCTATGCGCAGACCTATCTCAAAGAGGAAGTTCAGATGGAAGGCCTAGTGCGGCAGCTCCCGGCGTTCCGGCGTTTCCTGCCTTTGGCCGCCCTGGAGAACGGACGGGTGCTGTCATGGGCCAACTTCGCCCAGGATGTGGGCATGGACGCCAAGACGGCTCGTTCGTACTTCGAGATCCTGGAGGATACCCTGCTGGGTTTCATCCTTCCCGCCTTCCGCAGGTCCCTGCGCCAGCGCCAGCGCACCCACCCAAAGTTCTACTTCTTCGATAGCGGCGTCAAGCGCGCGCTCTGCAACGAGCTCAACGCGGAGCTGTCGCCCGGCGCCGAAGCCTACGGCCGCGCCTTCGAACATTTCTGGATCACCGAGATCGTGAGGCTCAACGGCTACCAGGAGGCCGACTTCGTCTTCTCCTACTTCGCGACCCATGACGTGGAGATCGACCTGGTCATCGAACGGCCGGCGCGGCCCACGCTCTTCCTCGAGATCAAATCCGCAGAGCGCGTGCGTGACTCTGATCTGCAACCCCTCGCCTCGGTGGTCGGCGGGGCCAAGGACAGCGAAGGGATTTGTCTCTCCCGGGAGCCGCGAAAACGGCGGGTCGGACCGGTGCTGGTCGTCCCCTGGCAGGAGGTCCTCGAAACATTGGGGCTGCGCCGGGATCGTCTCGTAAAGTAACGTATTCAGGCTCGCCTGGGCCTGGACCGGTAGACCCAGCATCGCCCCGGCACTGTCCGGACCCTGTCCCGCACGGCGCCGGGGCCTCCTTGACAGCCCCGAGACCCCTGGCTGCACAAGGCCTGTCCCCCGACAAAAGCCCCATGACAATGTGTATTAACATATTACACAGGACAAGGAGGCAGCATGCCCAATTTAACCCTAGCCATTTCCGAGGAGATCAAGCAGAAGATGGCCATGTTTCCCGAAATCAATTGGTCGGAGGTCGCCCGCCAGGCCATCCTTGAAAAGGCCAAACTCATGGAGCGCATGCGGACGCTCCTCTCAAAGAGCAAACTGACCGAGGAAGACGCGATCCTCCTGGGGCGGCAGGTAAAGCATAACGTCGCCAAGCACCACGCCAAGCACTGATACGCCTAGTCGTTGACGCAAACGTCTTCATAGCGGCGTTCCTGAAGAATGCCCTTACTCGTGAGCTTTTGCTCGAGGAGCCCAAACTGCTCAAACGCCTCGGCTTGAGCCGTGAGGAATTAGCGGCGATGTGGTCCATCCTGACCGGGCCCGTCGAGGCCATTCCTCAAAGCGAGTATCAATCGGCCATGCGCGAAGCCGCCCTGCTGATTTCCGACCCGGACGACGTCCCCTATCTCGCCTCCGCCTTAAAATTCAAATGGGCCGTCTGGAGCAATGATCCGCATTTCCAAGCCCCTTCAGTGAAGAGCCGCGTCACGATCCTCACCACCGCCGAACTGATCGGCCAACTCAAGCGCCGACAACGCCGCGGGCGGCTACAACACCGGCGCCGACTCGGCTGACTTCGGCGAGGGTCGTAGCCTGGCAAAATGCTAGATTGCGAATCCATGCGGCCCATCGACTTGACGAGTCTCGCCGAATTCGAGGAAGAGTGGGTTGCCCTAACCGAGGACAGAAAGGTCAAGGGGCACGCCAAAACCCTGGCTTCGCTCAGGAAGAGCCTCGGCGCCGGGGCTGAGAGCTATAGCTACTTTTTCGTTCCTTCGTCAAAGTTCGGCTTCTCAGGCCTTGCCTAAAATTGTCTTCGGCTATTCCCGCTTCGGGAAAATTCCAGAGGACGATCCGCTCGGCGCCGAGTTTGAGATACTCGCCGCATGACCAACGGGAATGGTTTGACTCCCCATCATACTGGAAGAAAACCATGACCAGGGAGTCTCTCTCGCACCTTCGCGACCTCGCCGAAAATCTCAATGACTGGGAGGAGTACATCGCCGCGACTCCTCTATCCCGATTCACCTCCGACCGCCAGGCACGGCACGCGCTCCTGCACTGCGTCATCGTCTGCCTGCAGGCCGCCCGACACGGCCAACCACTGGGCCGCGGGACTGACCGCGGAGAGACCCGAATCCTACCGGGGCATCATCGAACTTCTGGAAGCCGACAAGGCGATTCCCAGCCGCCTTGCCAAGGACCTCAAGGGCTTGTTCTCCCTGCGCAACGTGCTGATTCACAAGTACGCGGATTTGGACCTCGCCCGGCTCCATGGCCATCTGCGGCGGGGGAGCGCGCCGATGCGCGCCTTCCTGAAGCTGGCCAAAGCCCAAGTCCGTCCGGCGGCTTAGCCGGCCTCAATCGACTCCCGTAAATCGGAGCCTGTCCGGCGGCGGCATCATTTTGACATTGATCCTGAAATATCGGATAATTCGGGACCATGTTCCCTAGATGTATTTCTCTTCCCAAGGACCATTCCTTCTTCCTTTTCGGGCCTCGCGGCGTAGGCAAGACGACCCTCCTGAAAGAACGCCTGCCCGCGGCGCAAACGTATTCCTTCGACTTGCTGGATTACGATTTGGAACGACGCCTGCTGGAGCGTCCGCGGGAATTCCGGGAAATCCTGGATTCCCTGCCGCCGTCCATAGGATGGGTGGTCGTGGATGAAGTCCAGAAACTGCCTTTTCTGCTCGATGAGGTCCACCGGCAGATCGAGAAGAATCCTTCCCGGCGCTTCGCGCTGACGGGATCGAGCGCGCGCAAGCTCAAGCGCGGCCAGGCCAATCTGCTGGCCGGGCGCGCTTTCACAGCCGCCTTGGGGCCTCTGACGACCTTGGAGATCGGCGACGCTTTCCATCTTCCCGAGGCGCTGGCTTATGGAACTCTGCCGAAGGCGCTGACCTTGAACGATCCGGAGGATCGGAAGCGCTATCTGAGAACCTATGCGCAGACCTATCTCAAAGAGGAAGTTCAGATGGAAGGCCTAGTGCGGCAGCTCCCGGCGTTCCGGCGTTTCCTGCCTTTGGCCGCCCTGGAGAACGGACGGGTGCTGTCATGGGCCAACTTCGCCCAGGATGTGGGCATGGACGCCAAGACGGCTCGTTCGTACTTCGAGATCCTGGAGGATACCCTGCTGGGTTTCATCCTTCCCGCCTTCCGCAGGTCCCTGCGCCAGCGCCAGCGCACCCACCCAAAGTTCTACTTCTTCGATAGCGGCGTCAAGCGCGCGCTCTGCAACGAGCTCAACGCGGAGCTGTCGCCCGGCGCCGAAGCCTACGGCCGCGCCTTCGAACATTTCTGGATCACCGAGATCGTGAGGCTCAACGGCTACCAGGAGGCCGACTTCGTCTTCTCCTACTTCGCGACCCATGACGTGGAGATCGACCTGGTCATCGAACGGCCGGCGCGGCCCACGCTCTTCCTCGAGATCAAATCCGCAGAGCGCGTGCGTGACTCTGATCTGCAACCCCTCGCCTCGGTGGTCGGCGGGGCCAAGGACAGCGAAGGGATTTGTCTCTCCCGGGAGCCGCGAAAACGGCGGGTCGGACCGGTGCTGGTCGTCCCCTGGCAGGAGGTCCTCGAAACATTGGGGCTGCGCCGGGATCGTCTCGTAAAGTAACGTATTCAGGCTCGCCTGGGCCTGGACCGGTAGACCCAGCATCGCCCCGGCACTGTCCGGACCCTGTCCCGCACGGCGCCGGGGCCTCCTTGACAGCCCCGAGACCCCTGGCTGCACAAGGCCTGTCCCCCGACAAAAGCCCCATGACAATGTGTATTAACATATTACACAGGACAAGGAGGCAGCATGCCCAATTTAACCCTAGCCATTTCCGAGGAGATCAAGCAGAAGATGGCCATGTTTCCCGAAATCAATTGGTCGGAGGTCGCCCGCCAGGCCATCCTTGAAAAGGCCAAACTCATGGAGCGCATGCGGACGCTCCTCTCAAAGAGCAAACTGACCGAGGAAGACGCGATCCTCCTGGGGCGGCAGGTAAAGCATAACGTCGCCAAGCACCACGCCAAGCACTGATACGCCTAGTCGTTGACGCAAACGTCTTCATAGCGGCGTTCCTGAAGAATGCCCTTACTCGTGAGCTTTTGCTCGAGGAGCCCAAACTGCTCAAACGCCTCGGCTTGAGCCGTGAGGAATTAGCGGCGATGTGGTCCATCCTGACCGGGCCCGTCGAGGCCATTCCTCAAAGCGAGTATCAATCGGCCATGCGCGAAGCCGCCCTGCTGATTTCCGACCCGGACGACGTCCCCTATCTCGCCTCCGCCTTAAAATTCAAATGGGCCGTCTGGAGCAATGATCCGCATTTCCAAGCCCCTTCAGTGAAGAGCCGCGTCACGATCCTCACCACCGCCGAACTGATCGGCCAACTCAAGCGCCGACAACGCCGCGGGCGGCTACAACACCGGCGCCGACTCGGCTGACTTCGGCGAGGGTCGTAGCCTGGCAAAATGCTAGATTGCGAATCCATGCGGCCCATCGACTTGACGAGTCTCGCCGAATTCGAGGAAGAGTGGGTTGCCCTAACCGAGGACAGAAAGGTCAAGGGGCACGC
>CAYJXJ010000124.1:763-13824 GCA_964374095.1 uncultured Elusimicrobia bacterium | reverse complement strand
CCAAACGTTGACAGGGAGGCTTTTTCAGCGGAATCAGATGTTAGGATGTGACCCCTATTTACCGACGAGGCGGAGGACGCCGCGCGAGAACTCGTCCCAGCGGCGGGGGCGGCGGGTGATTCGGAATGAAGCCACGGCGGCCTCGAAGGCCGGCGAGAGGGCCGCGAAGTCCGACTCCGTGGCGCGGCCGACCAGCAGGTAGGCTCCCTCGGAAGCCGGCACGATCAACACGAGCGCGCGGTGGGCGTACTCCTTGGTAACGGCGGGGGAAACCGTCACGGTGACCGTCCCGGCGGCCATGGTTTTCGTGACGGCCGGGATCACGACGATCGTTTTGCCGGCGCGGGCCATGAAGCGGACCGCCTTGAGCCCGTCGATGGTCACGACGCTCGGGGTATCGGTCCTGAAGGTGTCCCAGTCCGCCCTGAGCTCCGCGAGGAAGATTCCCATGATCTGCGCCGCGCGGCGCTCCGAAACGGCGGGCACCGACATCTTGGCGACGCTCACCGTCAAGACCGGAGAGGTCCATGCGTCCTCCGCGGGACGCACCATGGAGAGAACCTCGCGGATGAGTTTCCGGTCGATGCGGGCTTGGGAGACATGCCACTCCGGGATGGGGATGATGGCCAAGCCGAGGTCGTCTAGCCTCTGGGCCCCCTCCGGAACCGGCAGGCCTCTAATCGGGAGGAAAAAGAGCACCGCGACGATCCCGATCAGTCCGCCCAGGACGGCCCCGATGAGAATGCGGCGGCGTTTGACTTGCGGCGGGACGGTCTGGTGGACTGGGGGGGAGACGACCCCCTGGGCCTCCTTGCGGGCCTGGGATTCGCGCCAGCGTATCCAGTTGAGCTGGCAATTGGGGCACTCCCGGTTGGTCTCGGGCTGCTCCGTCTGGCAGTTTGGGCATTTGACCTTGCGGGGTTCCGCCATTGGGCACAGTCTATAAAAAAACCGAGAGGCCGTAGCGAGAATTTGATACCTCGATCCCAGTTTGTCTGAGTGAGTGTTCAGGGGAAGGGGATGGGTGTCAATGATAGGTTGCGTGCGGCGAGCCTACGGCGTTGGGCACGGAGCGTCATTTACTCCCAGCGCTCGGAGTAAATGACGAAAAGTCCTGGAACTCCCGCGATGTGAGTTTTCGTCCCAGGCTAGAACTGAAATCCGATGCGCAGGCCCGGCGTACCCGCCGAGCGGCTAACGCGCGGCCCTGAAAGTTGATGTTATCAAATGCGGAGAAATACTAGGTTGAGGCCCCGCCCCGGAACCGGTACAATGCGTGCCATGGGGGCTCCCGTGACGCGCAACCTCACGATCCTCCTCACCGACATCAAGGGCTTCACGGACAAGACCTCGCATAAGACCCGCTTCGCCATCCAGGAAATGCTCGACCGCCACAGGGGGATCGTCCTGCCCATACTCGAGTCCCGGCAGGGCAAGCTCATCAAGACCATCGGCGACGCCTTCCTGATGGTCTTTGAGAGCCCGACCGACGCCGTGCTGGCCGGGGTCGCGGTGCAGGAGGCGCTCAAGGCCTACAACGAGGGCAAGGCCGAGGCCGACCGCATCGAGGTGCGCATCGCGATCAATCTGGGCGAGGTCAACCTCACCGACAACGACATCTTCGGCGAGCCCGTCAACATCACCGCTCGCATCGAGGCCGTGACCGAGGCCGGGGAGGTCTTCTTCACCGAGGCGGTGTATCTCTCGATGAACAAGAACGAGGTGCCCTCGAGCGAGGTGGGCCTGCTCCAGCTCAAGGGTATCCCGGAGAAGATCCGCGTCTACAAGGTCCGCCGCGAGGTCCCGGTGGGGGGCGCGCCTGCGGCGGCCCCCAACGCCAAGCGCCACATTTGGGACCTTCTGGCGCGCAGAACGCCGGTTTCGGCCGCTTCGGCCGCGAGTATTGCGGGAGGGTCCGCGCCTTCCATCGCCCGAAGGGCCGCCGCGGTCCTCATTGATTTCGCCTTGGTGACGACGCTCACGTCTATTTTTTGCGATTCCCGTGTCGAGAGCGTCCAGGTGTTGGAGCGCAGCACGAAGGA
Source organism: uncultured Elusimicrobia bacterium (assembly GCA_964374095.1). Lineage (GTDB taxonomy): Bacteria > Elusimicrobiota > Elusimicrobia > UBA1565 > UBA9628 > CAYJXJ01. The sequence continues at coordinate 11,782 of CAYJXJ010000124.1, read as the reverse complement.
CGGCCGGGGGAAGGTGAGGGTTTCGCTTCCGGAGGGGTGGATGCCCTCCGAACTTTCGTTCATGAAGGAGCCGCTGGCCATCCAGGACGGAAATCAGGTGGTCCGGGTTGACGGCAAGAGCGTGGAGGTGGGGCCGTCGGGGGATTCGCCGGCCAGCGCGGGCGGGTGGCGCTTGCGCCGCCTACCCGTGCGCCGGTCCCGCGCCATGCCCGCGGCGTGGCTGCTCTATGGTATGGCTTTCGTCGCCTGGTGGGCCGCCACCCCCGGCAAGCGCATCATGAAGCTGGCGGTCGTCCAGCAGAACGGGTCTCCCGTGGGTTGGACGCACGCCTTCGCGCGGGCCCTATTTTCGTTGGTGTCATGCGGTTTTCTCGCCGTGGGCTACCTCTGGGCCTTCTTCGAAAAGGACCGCCGCGGCTGGCACGACCTGCTGGCCGGGACCAAAGTCGTCGACGCCGCCCCATAGGCCGAAGGACCCAGAGAGGCATGGGTCCCCAGGCCCATTTCATTATAGGCCTTGCGTCCTATTTTATGTTATAGTCGCGAACATGGGACGCTCCGAGGTCCCCAGGCCGCAAGGGAGGGATTCAGCAATGAAAGGAACGCTCGCGATGGCGGCGGTGGCCGCCATTCTCGTCATGCCGGTTTCCGCTCAGCAGCGCATTGATCCCGAAGTAATATACGGTGAAGACGACAGGCTCGATCTGCATCAGGTCAAGGAGCAGAAGCTCCTGCAGGCGGCGGATTCGACCGTCGGGCTCTTTGAATCCAGCAAGGTCAACGTGGACCAAGAGAAGGGGACGGCTCAACTGTCCCTGCAGTCCTACGCCCAGGCCTACTCGCTCTGCAAGGAGGAGCCCTTTTACGATCAGCAGCTCGGCGCTTTCTGCTCCGGGTCGCTGGTAGGGCCGGACCTGCTCATGACCGCGGGGCATTGCGTGACCTCGCAGTCGGAATGCGAGGGCACCAAGTTCGTCTTTGGCTTTGGCATCAAGGAGAAGGGCAAGAACCCTTCGACGGTCCCGGCCGGCGACGTCTACGGCTGCAAGACCCTCCTGGGCCGCGTGCAGGAGAACAGCGGCGCGGACTGGGCCCTCATCAAGCTCGACCGGCCGGTGCCCAACCACAAGCCGCTCTCGGTCAGCCGCACGGGAAAGCTTGAGAAGGGCGCGCCCATCGTCGTGATCGGACATCCGGCGGGCCTGCCGACCAAGGTCTCGGGAGGCGCCAACGTGCGCGACTACTCGCCCAAGGGCTACTTCGTGGCCAACCTCGACACCTACGGCGGCAACTCGGGCTCGGCGGTCTTCAACGCGAAAAGTCTCCAGGTGGAAGGCATACTCGTGCGCGGTGAGGCCGACTACGTCTGGAGGGGCGGCTGCCGCGTGTCCAACGTCTGCACCAACGAGGGCTGCCGCGGCGAGGACGTGACGAAGGTCTCCGCGCTCATGGAGCAGATCCCGCCGACCGTGGCAGAGGGTCTGACCGTGGCGCGGGCCACGCCGTCGTTCTTCAACCTCCTCGACGAGGCCCTGAAAGTTCAACCGTAAGAGTTTCCGGAGGTCCGTAGAGCGCGGGCTCCCCAAGATACGGGGAGCCCGCCGCTTTTCGTAGAATCAAATCATGAAGGTATTCTGCGGCCCCTTCCAGCCGGAACTCGAGGAAGCCTTCATCGCAGGCCTCACGCGGGCCCGGCCGGGCGAGAGCTTGGCGGTGGTCGCCCCCTCGCGGCGCATGGCCGACCGTCTGCAGCGCCTGGTGGCCGTCGAACGGGGACTCTCCATCCTGGGCGCGCGCTTTCACACCTTCCACAGCCTGGCCGTGGAAGTGGTCGCGGGCGCCCGCCCGCCCGGCGGGCTCGCGGCGGAAGGGCTCTTTCACGACCGGATCGTCGACGGCATACTCCGCCGGCGCGGGCGCCGGTCCTCGCGCGGTCTCGGAGCGTCTTATCGTTCGACACTCCGGGACCTGGCGGATGCGGGGGTGTCCCCCGAGGCGCTTCTTCCAGGATTGGAGGAGCTCTTGCCCGAGCCGGACCGGGCCCGGGCGCGCGAACTGCTGGAGGTACTCAAGGACTACCAACGCCGCCTGGGCGAGCTGGGCGTGCTGGCCCCGGCGGGGCTGACCCGGCTGGCCACCGAGCTCGTCGAGTCGGGAGCGGCGGGCCTGGGCCGCTACACGCGCTTCCTCTATTACGGCTTCTACGATCTCACGGGGGCGCAGGCGGATTTCTTCTCGTCGGTGGCGGCGGCGGCGGCGGTCGAGGTCTATTTCCCGTTCGTGCAGGGACATCCCGCCTTCGCCTTCGCCCAACGTCTCCTGGACCTGCGCCTGCATGGGGGGGAGCCTCCGGTGCACCTCAAAGTCAACCGGCCGGGAGGCCTGTCCAGCGCCTTGGACGCGCTCTTTAGTCCCGGGCATGTCGCGGCCCCCTCCGGGGACGGCGGCTCCCGGACCGCCGCGCCGCGGCCGGATGGGGTCGATTTCATCGGCGCATCCGGCGTCGAGGGCCAAGCCTGGGCGATCGCCAAGGAGATACTGGCGCTGCGGGACCGTGACGAGGCCCATTTCTCGGAGGTCGGCATCGTCGTCAGGACCCACGAGGGATTTCGGGCCGCCCTGGAGGCGGCTCTGGCCGAGAACGAGATCCCCTATTGGACAGCCGCGGGCCGCCCGGTTCTCAGCCACCCGGCCGCCAAGCTCGCCTATTCGCTGCTCACGTGGCGGCGGCGGGATTTTCCAGCCGATACCCCGCTCGCGCTCTTGGATTCCCCGTACTTCATCCCCGAGAACTCCGGCCGCGTGTTGGAATCGTGGCGCCGGCTTCTCGCCGGGCTTCAGATTCACTCCGGCTGGATCCAGTGGGAGGGGCGGCTGGAGCCTTGTACGCGGTCGGATTTTCAGCTCGATGCCCGGCGCACCGGAGGCCGAGCGGGCCGCGTCGTTTCGAAGGAGGACGGGGCGCGGCTCTGGCGGCTGGTCGTGGAGCTGCGTGCGGGGCTGGCCTGGGCGGGGTCGTGCCGGCAGACATCCGAGCGCGCCGGCCGGGTCTTGAGGCGGGTCATGGAGGTGCCCCGGTCCGATCCCGGGCGCGCGGCGTGGGAGGCGGCGCTGGAGTCCTTGGAGGGCCTGGCGGCCTTCGACGCGGCGGGAGTGGAGGGGGAGGAGGAATTCTGGGAGACCTTCGAGGAGAGGCTGCGCGGGGCCGAGCTCGCCGCCCCGCCGCCCAACGGCGGCGTGCGGCTCTTGGACGCGATGGAAGCCCGGGGGGAGAGCTTTAAGATCTTGTTCCTGGCGGGGCTCAATGAGGGGATTTGGCCCCGCCGGGTGCGCGAGGATCCGCTCCTGACGGACCGCGCCCGCCGCGTGCTGCGCGACTCCGCGGGCTACTGGATCGCGCCCAAGCTCGAGGGCTACGATGAGGAGCGCCTGCTGTTCTGGCTCGCCGCGGCCTCCGCGACCCGGAGGCTCTGCCTGGTCTATGGGCGGTCCGATGATCACGGCCGGCCGTGCGTGCCGTCCTTGTATCTGCGCGAGTTCGCCCGCGCCTGCGGCGTGGATATCGACGCGGCCCGCCAGATCCCGAGACAGCCCCTGGCGCGTCTGGCCCAGGCTTCGCCGGTCCTGCGCTCGCCGCGCGAACTCTCGGTGCTCGTCGCCGAGCGCGGGGGGTCCGTCCCCGTTGATGGATTTGGGATCGACGGGGAACTGCGAACGCGGAGCTTAGGCAGCGCCGCGGGGCTCAATCGGCGGGGAGAGGCCGGTCCCCGCGATGGGATATTGGGACCTGGCGCGGCCTCCTCCCGGCGTCGCCCGCTCTCGCCCTCGGGCCTGGAGTCCTTCAGCCGCTGCCCTTTTCAGTTCTTCGCTTCGCGGTGGCTGGGCCTGGGAGAGGAGGATGAGCCCCTCTCGCGCGGGGAGCTCCCATCCTCGATCCGGGGGGAGATCTATCACGGCATACTTCGACGATTTCGCTTGAAGACCGCTGACGCCACACGCGGCGACAAGGACTGGCCGGAGGCCTTGCGGCAGGCCGCCGAAGAGGTATTGGGCGCGGCCGCCCTGGGACTCTACCCGGTGCTGTGGGAGGCCGAGCGCCGCCGGATGCTCCGGCATCTGGAGCGGTTCGCGGCCCAAGACATCGCGCGGTCCCGGGCCGGGGGCTGGAGGCCCCAACTGATGGAGGAAGAACTCTCCGGCGAGATCGCGGGCTTGCGCTTGCGCGGACGCCCGGACCGCGTCGATGTCTCCTCCGATGGCCGGCTGCGGGTTATTGATTACAAGACCTCCGCGCCTTGGGCGGGGAGTCTCGAACGCCAGATCGTGGCGCTTAAGAACCACCAGTTTCCGGTATATCTCGAACTGGCGCGCCGGCGCTTCCCGGCGTCCTGCGGCGCGAGCGCGGCTCTGAGCGCCATCGAGGATTCGCCCGAGACCACGGGGGTTTCGGGCTGGATGGACCTCTCCGAGGAGGCGTGGTCGCGGTTGCGGGAGCCCTATCTCCGGAATCTCGCCTCCCTCGGCGCCATGATCGGGAAAGGGAGCTTTTTCATCACGCCCGATGAGGACCGGGGCGGCCCGTGCGGCTACTGCCGCTTCGCCGCGTTGTGCCGCAAGTCCCACCCGCCGACCCGGCGGCGCGCGGAAGAGTCAAGCGCGGCGCGCGAGCTCCGCCGCCTGCGCGAGGGATCGCCCCCTCCCGTGGAAGTGCCGGAGGGCGCGCCATGATTCTCTCCGACGCGGCGGACCGGGCTCGGGCCCGCCTGGAACTCGGGGCCAACGTCGTGGTCGAGGCCGGGGCCGGAACCGGAAAGACGACCATCCTCACGGACCGGATGCTCTTCCTCATCTTGGCGGGAGGCCCGGGCCGGGAGGGCGTGCCGGTCTCCCGGATCGCGGCCATGACCTTCACGGAGAAGGCGGCCGGCGAGCTCGCCACGAGGATCTCGGCCCGGCTCTCGGACCTTATCGACATGATCGACGGCAGGCTCGCGGAGCCACGCCGGCGGGCGTGGGCTTCGGAGCGTCTGGCCGAAGCGGCGGAGCGCTTCGGCGTGCCGCCTGAGCCGGCCCGCCAACGCGCGGCGCGGGCGTTGGAGGGCCTTGACCGCGCGACCATCGGCACCATCCATCAGTTCGCCGCGCTCGTCTTGCGGCTGCATCCCCTGGCCGCGGGGGTCGACCCGCAATTCGCGGTGGACGAGGGGGCGGCGTTCGATCGCTCCTTCGATGAGGATTGGTCGCGGTGGCTGGACACCGAGTTGGGAGCCTCGGCCCCGCGGCGCGAGGCGTGGCTGGAAGTCCTGGCCCTGGCCCCCTTGTCGGATTTGCGGGAGCTCGCCCTGAGCTTGAGCTCCGAGGGCACGCGCGTGGGCGGATTGGGCGCGACCCCGGCGATGGCGGAGCGTTTGAAGGCCATGGCCCGGGAGGTCGACGCGCTGAAGGCCTACCCCGAACCGCGGGGAGCCTCCAAGATCCGGGAATCGGCCGCGGCGGTCTGCCAACGATTGTCGGAGCTGGCCGCCGCTCTTTCGGGGGACCGGCGGCCCTTGCCCCAGCAACTCGCGCTTCGCGAGTTGCCCGCCCGCGCCTGGCCCAAGGCCTGGGAGGGACTTCCCGGACGCGAGGCCTACGTTTCGGCCTTGGCCGTAGCCCGGGACACTTCGGCGGAGCACGAGCTTCTCCTGCGCCGGGCCGTCGCGCTGGTCGCGCCCTTCGCCGACCGTTTCCGCGAACGCTATCTCCGCCGGGGCTGGATCAGCTTCGACGGCCTGCTCGCAAGGGCCCGGGCCGTGCTCAGGGATTCGGCCGACGCGCGGGAGGATCTCAAGGCGCGATACGACGCGGTCCTCATCGACGAATTCCAGGACACCGATCCTCTGCAGGGGGAGCTCCTGATGTTCTTGGGCGAGCGCCCCGGGGGCCGGGCCGTGTCGTGGCGGGAGGTTGAGACCGCCCCCGGGCGGCTGTTCGTGGTCGGCGATCCCAAGCAATCCATTTACCGCTTCCGCGGGGCGGACCTGCGCGCCTATGAGGCCTTTACGGGAGCGCTCCTGCGCCAAGGAGCGCTGTCCTGCGCGCTCACCACCAGCTTCCGCAGCCCCGAGGGCATCGCCGGGCCGGTCAACGCCGTCTTTTCCCGGATCATGCGTCCCCTGGAGGGGCTTCAGCCGGCCTACCGCCCGGTCACGGCGCGTCCCCGCACCAACGAGGATCCCCCGGCGCGGACCGCCCGGGTGATCCTGGCTCTGGTGGAGGGGCAAGACGGTGATGCCGCGGCCGCGCAGGACTCCCAGCGCGCGGAGGCGTCCTGGATCGCCCGTTGGATCGCGGAGCAACGCCGCCGGAAGGCGTGCGAGCTCAAGGACGTCGCCATCCTGCTGCGGGCCACCACGGTGCTGGGGCCGGTTCTCGCGGCGCTCAAGGCCGCGGGCCTGCGCTACGTGGTCGAGGCCGAGCGCTTCTTCTACTCGGCCCAGGAGATCGTTGACTTCGTGAGCCTCCTGCGGGCCCTGGCCGATCCGTCGGACCGCCTCGCCACGGCCGCAGTGCTGCGCTCGGCGCTCGGCGGCCTCGATGATTCCCAACTGCTCGAGCTGGCCGAGAGAGACTCCTTGAATTATCTTTCAAAATTATCCGGGCTGACGGCCAAGACCCGGGAAGGGGCGGCCGGCATCTACGGGCTCCTCCGCGACCTGCGCGCGCGCGCGGGCCGCGAACCCCTGGGCGACTTCGTCGCGCGGGTGATCCGCGAGACTTTCGCTCTCGAGCTCGCGGCGGCCGCCCCCCACGCGGAGCAGACCGTGGCCAACCTCCTCAAATTCCAAAGAATGGCCCGGGAGGCCGGCGAGGCCGGCGAAACCCTGCGCGAGTTCACGGCCGAGGTCGTCGCGTCCATGCGCGACTCCGCGGAGGAGGGGGAAAGCCCCCTGGCCGAGGCTTCCCTCGACGCCGTGCGCGTCATGACGATCCACAAAGCCAAGGGCCTGGAATTCCCGGTCGTGATCCTGCCCAACTTGGCGGCCAAGCGCGGCGGCGGGGGCGAGCGGCCCGCCCGGCGCCGGGACTGGGCCGAGGGAACGGCGGGGTTCCGGCTCGGGGGCGCGGGCGCCGCCGACGCCGCCTGGGCGCTTCTCGACCGCTCCGAGAAGATTCGCGAGGAGCACGAGGCCGTGCGCTTGCTCTATGTCGCCATGACCCGGGCCAAGGAGCGCCTCATCCTCCTGGGCCGCGCGGGCGGGGCGGAGCGGACCTCGCTCTGGGCGCTGCTTCAGGGTTCGGGGCTCCCCTTGGAGGACGGCGGCCAAGGGGCCGCCGTCCTCGGAGGGCAGTCTTCTTCCTCTCCCGGAGAGGGCGGCGGCGCGGGTTGGGGCGGGCCCGTGGATGTCGAGACCGTGCCGCTGCGCGCCCCCGCCCTGCCGGCTCGTCCCGGCTACGGGAAAGCCGCCGGCCTCAAGCCCAAGGGATTTGACGCGGCCTGGCGGCGGCGGGTTTCGGAGCGCGACCGCGCCGAGGCCCGCCTCCTCTTCGAGGCTCCGACGGCCTACCTCCAGGAATGGGACAAGTCGCCGGAGCTCGAGGAACGCCGGGCGTCCTCCTCCGCGGCCGCGCGCGTCGGCCAGATCTGCCACGCGGCTCTGGAGCGGTGGGATTTCAGCGGCGTTCCCGACTCCGAGGAGGCGACGCGCCGCCTGTCCTGGACGGATCCCGGACAGGACTGGGAGGCCGCGCGCGCGGAGGCGGCCGAGGTCCTGGCGGTATTCGCCGGTTCCCCGGCCGCCGCGGCCCTGCGGGAGTGCGAGATCGTGAGCCGCGAGGCGCCCTTTGTCGCCGCCGTCGCGGATCGCGCGTCGCGAGGTTCGATCGACATCCTCTACCGGGACAAGAAGGGCCGGCTCTGGGTCGCGGACTATAAAACGGGCCGCGAGGCTGATGACAAGAAGCTCCGGGAGCGCTATACTCCGCAGGCCAGGGCCTACGTTCGGGCGGTGGAACAAGCGCTCGGGGAGCGGCCGAGGTTCGCGCTGGTCCTCTTGCGCGAGGGGAGGCTTGTGGAGGTTCCTTTGTGAAAACATGGGCAGTCCTTTTGTGCGCCCTTTATACCGCCGCCTGCGCGGCGCGGGGGCGCGAGCGCGCCGCCCTGGAGGTGGCGCCTTGGGCGGACCCCGCGGGGTACCGGCGCATCGGGGTGCTTCCCTTCACCGAGCCCAGCGGCCGGGGCCGGTATCTGGCGGAGAAAGTGGCGGCTACGCTGCGGGAGTCCGGGCGCGAAACCACCGACGTCGCCGCGGCGGAGAGAGTATTCGGCGCCATCGGCCCCGACTCGCTGGGGCTGACCATGACCCAACTCGAGGACCTCAAGCGCGAGACCGGAGCGCAGGCCCTGCTCTTCGGGGAGGTGGGCCAGGAGAGCCTCTCCTTGATCCTGCTCGATCTGCGGCTGGGGGAAGAGGCGCTCAAGGCGCGCTTCGGTCCCCGGGCCGGCGGCTATCCGGATGAAGAGATCGTGCGGCTGGCCGTGCAGTGCATGGCGACTCAGCCCGCGCGGTAGGGCGGCCGGCGCGCGGGCGGCTCCGGAGGAGCGGTCGTCTCGCCAACCGTACGCGCGTACAGTTCGACGGCCGAGGCCCCGGCGCGATTCCCTTCAGTCCTCTCGGTACACCGCGGTCTTCTCGAGCTCGGCCTCGATGGCCATGAGCTGCTCCTCGGTGCCCAGGCTCTGCGGGCCCTTGAAGACCCCGCGCACGGCCGCGAAATAATACACGGTCAACGCCGCCAGCAGCCCCGCGAAAGTATAGCCGGTGAGCTGGTTGGGCGGGGCCACGAAAAGCACCGAGATGATCGCGACCCAGGCCACGGCCGCGGCGTTGATCCAAGCCCCCCAATTGCCGAGGTTCCACGGGCCGAGGTCTTTCCAGGCGCCGCGCCGGCGGGCGGCCAGGACGAGGGCGATGGGGATCACGTAGGAGACATAGAGCCCGATCGTCGAGATCGAAACGATCACGGTAAAGGCCTCGCGGGAGTACAGGACGACCGAGAAGGCCAGCGCCCAGGCCAGCGCCGCCGAAAGCCACACCGCCGTCGCGGGAGTCCGGTACGTCGGGCTCACGCGGGCCAGGCGGGCCGAGCCCGGCATGCCGCCGTCGCGGGCGAAAGCGAATATCATGCGCGCGTTGGCGGTCATCGAGGAGAGTCCGCAGAACCACATGGCCGGCAGCAGTCCCCACACCAGAGCCTGGCCGTAGCCCTTTCCCAAGGCCGACTGCGCCACGTAGATGAAGGGATTGGACGCCCCGGCCGCCAACGTGTAATCGTCGATGGCCAGCGTCACGGCCAGGAGCATGGGGTAGCCCACGATGCCCGAGACCAGCACCGCGATGATCATGCCCCAGGGCGCGTTGCGGCGGGGGTCCAAGGTCTCCTCCGTGATGTGGGCGGAGGCGTCGTAGCCGGTCAAGGTCCATTGGGATTGGAGCAGGGCCACCAGAAATCCCCACCAATACGGGTAGGGGGCCGTCGTCATCCCGGTTTGGAAGGCGAAGGAGAAGGGCTGGCGCCGTCCCCAGACGAGCAGGACCGCCGTGAGGAGGACGGTGACGGCGATGTGATACCACACGCTCACGTCGTTGAACCAGGCCACGACGCGGATGCCGTAATGGTTGAGCAGGCCGTGGGATAGTAGGAGCGCTCCGTAGATCGCCAGCAGCCAGGCGTTGCCCTTCAAGCCCAGCAGCTCGACCACGAAGATCGCGATCGCGAAGTCGATGCCCGCCGTGGTGGCAAGCTGGCCGACGAAGTTGAGCCAAGCGGTGAACCAGCCCCAGCCCGGCCCGCCGAGGAGTGCCGCCCAATGATACACCGCTCCGGCCGTGGGAATCGTCGATGCGATCTCGGCCATGGAGGCCGCGACCAGGAGCGTCATCACGGCGACCAGGGGCCAGCCCCAACCGTTGGCCGCCGGGCCCCCGTAGTTGAGGCCGTGTCCGTAGAGCACGAGCGCCCCGGTCACGATCGAGATGATGGTGAAGGACACCGCGAAATTGGCGAAGCCTCCCATGTCGCGCAGGAGCTGCTGGGCGTAGCCGTACTTGTGGAGGTCCTTCTCGTCGGTCTGGACCTGGGCGTGGGCGTCGGAGGGGCGGCTGCGCAGGCGCTCCCAGAGTTGCGCGAGCGGGGTCATGGTTCTCCTCCTGTATCCTTAGGTGTCGAACCATTTCCTTTGGTCATGGTTTCTCGGGCAACATGGCGACGATCCTCAAGGGGCCGCCGGTGCCGCCGCCGATCTTCATGGGCAAAGCGATCACGGTGAAACCCTTCGCGGGCAGCCCCGAGAGATTGGCCACGTTCTCGAAGGCCGGGATGTTGCGCGCAAAGAGGGCCACGTGGGTCTCGAAACGATCGGAGCGGCCCCGATCGATGGAGGGCGTGTCGATCCCCACCGCGACGATGCCCCGCTCGGCCAGAAGCGCGGCGGCCTTGGGGTGGAGCCCGGGAAACCGCAGTTTGGGCACGGCCTGGGCGCCGGTCTCGGGGGAGCCGAAGACCTTGGCCCGGTCGGGCCAAAAGTCGCCGTAGCCGGTGCGCAGGAGCGCGATCGAGCCCGCGGGCAGCGGGCCGTAGGCCTCCTCCCAGGCGAAGAGGTCCGCCCGGCTGACTTGGTAGTCGCGGTCGTTGGCGGCGCGGGTGGAGACGTCGATGAGCACCCCGGGCGCCACCAAGCGCTCCAGGGGGATGCGGTCCACGGTGTCTCCCCCCTTCCAGAAGTGGACGGGGGCGTCGATGTGTGTGCCGCCGTGCTCGGCGGCCTTGAAGCTGTTGGCGCTGTAGTAATAGCCCTTGTCGGTCATCCCCGCGAAGCCCTTGTCGAGAACGAAGCCCTTCGCGGTGGGCCAGTAGAGCGTCGTCGCGTCGAAGGGGTGGGTCAGATCAAGCAGCCGGGGGGCGGGCCACCCGCCGCCCACCCGCCCCAAAAAAGCAAAATACCCCGTTGGGCGATAGAGTCGTGTTGTGCCAAATTTA
>CAYJXJ010000124.1:0-753 GCA_964374095.1 uncultured Elusimicrobia bacterium | reverse complement strand
TGGGGTTGGGCATGTTGGGGTTGTGCGGGTGTTGGGGGTGTTCAACAACTCCCGGCCGGCCGGCCCCCCCCCGGCCCCCCCCCGGCAGCATAACGGCTAATGCCGCGATGGCGCTTGAGCGTCTGGTGTGCCATCGTTTCAAAGAGCCGCTCCTTGCTGATGCGCCCGCATCACGATTTGGGCGCAAGCCTCAGCGTCGGAGAGGGCGTTGTGGTGGTCGAGCGGGATACCAAGCTTTTGGCAGACCGCGGGCAGGTTGGCGGGCTTGCCCCAGAGCTGGCGCGCGATGCGCACCGTGCAGACGAAGGGAAGCGGCGGCCGGTCAAGTCCCGCTTGGGACAGGCAGGCGTTGAGCACGCCGCGGTCGAAGGGGGCGTTGTGGGCGGCGAGGAAATCGACCACCTCCAGGAAGGCCGAGAGCTCCGGCCAGAGATCTCCGAAGCTCGGCTGCCGGCGCACGTCGTTCCAGGTGATGCCGTGTATCTGGGTGAAGACGAAGTCCTTGCGGGGCGGGCGGATGAGGCGGTAGAACTTGCGCGAGAGGCGTCCCTCGGAGACCCGCACGACGCCCACCGCGCAGGCGGAATCGGCCCCGTAGTCGGCGGTCTCGAAGTCGATGGCGGCGAAGTTCATGCGGGGGAGGCGCGCCGGGTATTATACCGGAAACGAGACGCGGGGATGCGGGGTAGGCTCACTCAGGCAGTACTTCCCCAAGCGTCCGGGAGCCTAGGTGGGATGGGGCTTGGGGAGGGC
>CAYJXJ010000123.1:11075-13893 GCA_964374095.1 uncultured Elusimicrobia bacterium | reverse complement strand
GGTGCTTTGTTTTCCAGCACTTTACTCACCCACACCTTCGTGCCATGAGCCTTCTTTTCTTATCTCCTTAAGCTCTACTGTCGCACTTCGTCCGCGCATTTTAAAATAGTGCTGGAATTTCCAAGAATCGAAGCCGGCGGCGAGTACGCTGGACTCGTAGAAACACTGAGCGCCAGCGGCTGAGAAATCCTATCCGGCAGCTCGAAATATCGCACAAAATGTAGGCAGAATCCAAACTCATCGCGCCTCGCTCAACAATTCAAGAGCGGCCGACGACGCCCCCCGCGCCGTGACGCGGTTCGTCACCACGGGCTGGCCGATCCCGGCCAGCAAGACCCAGCGCAGGCGCCCGCCCCTGGCCTTCTTGTCCCGCGCCGCGATCTTGAGAAGCGCCCGGGGGCTGAGGCCCGGTGGCAATGGGACGCAAATCCTTTGGAGGAAGCAATCCGCTTCGGCGGCGGCAGCCGCCGCAAGCCCGGCATTCCGAACCGAGAGCCTCAGGGCGGCGCGCATCCCCCACACGACCGCCTCGCCGTGCCGCAGTTTCCCCTTCGCGGCTGTTTCGAAGGCATGCCCCAGCGTATGGCCGAAATTAAGCAAGTCCCTAATTCCGCGAGTTTCCCGTTCATCCCGCGCCACGACCCGGAGCTTCCAGCCCGCGGCCCGGCCAATGACCCGTCCCGTCAAGGCGGGCTCTCCATCGGCGAGCTCCTCCCACCGTCGCAGCATCCTTCGCCAGAGCCCGGGATCAAAGACCAGGCCGCACTTGAGCGCTTCGGCCAGGCCCGAAATCCGCTCGCGGCGAGGCAGAGTCTTTAAGAAGTCCGCGTCGCAGACCACGGCCTCGGGCTGATGGAAGGCGCCGGCGAGATTCTTTCCCTCCGGCAGGTTGATGGCGGTCTTGCCCCCGATGCCGCCGTCGAGCTGTCCTAGGAGTGTGGTCGGCGCGCTGACCCAGGGGATGCCGCGCATGTAGATCGCGGCCGCAAATCCCGCCGCGTCGGTCACCGCGCCCCCGCCCAACGCGATGAGGCAGCCGTCACGGCCGAGGCCGCGCGCCAGCATGCGCCGCAGCAGGGCCGAGACTGGAGGCCAGGACTTGGCGGCCTCGCCGGGCGGCAGAAGGAACGCGCTCGGCCGCGCCCCGGCCGCGGCCAGCCCACGCAGGACGCCGCGTCCCCAGCGCCGCCAGGCTCCGGGCTCCGAGACGAGCATCACGCGCCGGCCGCGGGACTCTCTCAGCCAGAGCCGCGGCCGAAGGGCGACCCCGCGTCCCGCGACCAGGCGGCTCATGCTCACGCGGCCAGCCTCCGGGCGATGAGCGCCGCCGCCTCGGCGGGGGTGCGCCCGGCGGTCGAGACCGTCAGGTGGGCCCCTGCATAGCTGGGCCGCCGCCGGCGCAGGAGCCGCCGAAAGGCGGCGCGGCCTCCGGCCAACAGCGGCCGCGCCGCCAGGCGCGGCCGCAAACGCCGCCACAACTCGGCCTCGGGGCAGGTGAGCGCCACAAGCAGGCCCTTGGATACCAGCCGCCGGTTGCTGGAATCCAACAGCGCTCCGCCCCCCAACGCCACAACGCAAGAACGGCGCGCGGCGGCTTGAGCAACGGCACGACGTTCCCATTCCCTGAAGATCGTTTCGCCATAGCCCCCAAAGATCCGCGGCACGCTCATATGGGAACGCCTTTCGATCCAACAGTCCGTGTCGACAAAGGGGCGGCGAAGAAGCCGGGCCAAGGCCCGGCCCGCTGAGGTCTTCCCCGTCCCCATGAACCCCGTCAGATAGATATTCATGGTTCTCTTCCTATATCCTTAGGAATCGAACCATTTCCTCCGGTCACGCTCTCCAGGCCTTGAGCCGAGGGAGCACCTCATCCATCGAGTCGCCGCCGAATTTGGCGAGTATGGCATCGGCCAACACCAAGGCCGCCAGGGATTCGGCGATGACGGCCGCGGCCGGAACCGCGCAGACATCCGAGCGCTCGACATGGGCCTTGGCGGGTCGGCGGGTGCGCAAGTCCACGGAATCAAGCGGCTTCATGAGAGTCGCCAGCGGCTTCATCGCGGCCCTGATCACCAAGGGTTCGCCGGTGGTCATGCCGCCGTCGATCCCTCCGGAACGATTGCTTCGATAGCCGATGCCCTTACCCCGAGGAACGTAGGCGTCGTGCGCCTTGGAGCCCGGGGTGCGCGCGGACTCAAAGCCGAGACCCACCTCGACTCCCTTGACGGCGTTGAGAGACATGAGCGCCGCCGAAAGCGGCGCTTCCAGACGCCTGTCCCACTGCACGTAGGAGCCCAAACCCACGGGCAAGCCCGAGGCCGACACCTCGAAGACCCCTCCCAAGGTGTCCCCGGCGCGCCGGGCCTTCTCCACGGCCGCGACCATACGTTCGGAAGCGCGCGCGCCGGTCGCGCGGACCGGCGAGGCGTCGGCCGCGGCATTGATCCCCCCGACCTCGAGCCCCGGGGACCTCTCGTCGCGCGCCCCGCCGATCTCGAGCACGCGGCTGGCGACCTCGATGCCGCAGGCCCGGAGTAAGCGCCGCGCGAGGCTTCCCAGGCCGACCCGCGCCGCGGTCTCGCGGGCGCTGGCGCGCTCCAGGACGTCGCGCATGTCCTTGAAGCCGTACTTGATCCTCCCGGCCAGGTCCGCGTGGCCGGGCCGGGGAACGTCCAGGCGGCGGCGGTTCTTCCCGGGACCGGGTTCGATGGACATGACATCGGACCAATTGGCGAAATCGGCGTTGGGGATCATGAGCGCGATCGGGGAGCCCAAGGTGAGGCCATGCCGCACGCCCGAAATGATCTCGACGGGATCG
>CAYJXJ010000123.1:0-11065 GCA_964374095.1 uncultured Elusimicrobia bacterium | reverse complement strand
GCTCTCCAGCCGCTGGCGGGCGCTCCGCCCAAAGCCGAGCCTCCGGCGGGCCAATTCGTCGCGGATGTCCTCCAACCGGACCTCCAGGCCCGCCGGCATGCCTTCGAGTATGCCGATCAGCGCCTTGCCGTGGGATTCCCCGGCGGTCAAATATCTCAGCGGCATGGTTCTCCTCCAGTATCCTTAGGATTGGAACCATTTCCTTCGGTCATTGCAGTTCCTCCAATAATCTCCGCGCCAGAGGCGCGCGGCGTTTTCCCAGGGAACCGAACCAGAACTCCCAGGCACGCACGGCTTGGGCCGTGAGCATCGCCAAGCCGTCTATGGCCGCCGCCCCCGAGGTCCGGGCTCGGAGCAAGAACGGCGTGGACTTGCCGTAAACCATGTCGAAGGCCAACCCGCAGGCCGCGCGATCCGGAGCGGGGGAGCGCCGTGGAAACCCGGGCAAGCCCAGGGGTGTCGCGTTGATCCATAAATCCGCCGGGGCCGCGACACCCGCAAAGAAGCCGGTCCACGGGAAGTCCTCGCCGAGTTCACGCGCCAAGCCGCGGGCGCGCGACGGGGTGCGGTTGACGAAGCGCACCCACCTCGCCCCGGCGCCTCCCAAGGCGACCCCGGCCGCCCGCGCCGCTCCGCCGGCGCCGAAAATCACCGCGCTGAGTCCGCGCGTCTTGATGCCCTGTCCGGCCAAGGCGTCGAGAAAGCCCAGCACGTCCGTATTATGCCCGATCGCGCGGCCCCGGCTGAAGCCCACGACGTTGACCGCCCCTACCCTGCGGGCCTGCGGCGTGAGTCGATCGCAGAACCTCGCCACCGATTCCTTGTGGGGGATCGTGACGTTGACCCCACGAAAAGCGCCCGCCAGAGCCGGGAACGCCGCCTTCAGAGAACCGCGGGGCACATCCACCAGCCGGTACTCCACCCGACGACGCAAGCCCCGCCCCAGAATCTCGAATATCCTCGGCGACAAAGAGTGCGCCACGGGGTGCCCGATCAGCGCGAGCCTAGCCGCGATCCGGTTCACGGAGGCGGTAACCCGGCACGGCAACTGGCGCGGTCACCGTCGAACACCGCCGACAAATAATTCAGAAAGAAGATTCCACCTCCACCGGTGGAGGCGACCCTCACTCGGAGCTCCGATCCGCTAGAAAAATCGCCTAATCTCTTCATAGAAGGAAGGGTATGAGACGTCCGCGCATTCGGCGCCCTCCACCACGGTCTCACCCTCCGCCAGCAGGCCCGCCACCATCGCCGTGAGCGCGAGGCGATGGTCGCCGCCGCAGGTAACCCGTGTTCCCTTGAGCTTGCAGGGCCCGGCGACCGACAGAGTCCCTCCCCTTGCGGCGGCCTTGGCCCCGAAGGCCTTGAGGAGCTTCGTGATGGCCTTGAGCCGATCCGATTCCTTGACCTTGAGCTCGCCGACTCCCCGAAAGACGCTGCGGCCCCGGGCCTGCGTCGCCGCGAGCGCCAGTATCGGCACCTCGTCGATGAGCGCCGGGACCTCCGTGGCCGAAACCTCCGTCGCTCGAAGCCTTGCCGACTTCACCCGCCAGTCCGCGATCGGCTCACTGGCGCCGATGATGGTGTCGGGCCAGGCCTCACGCGAGACCGAAGCGCCCATGCGCTCGAGCACGCGCAGAAACGCCGTGCGCGTCGGGTTGTCGCAGACCTCGGTCAGGGCGAGATCGCTTTCCGAAATCAAAGTCGCCGCCACGACCCAGAAGGCCGCCGAGGAGGCGTCGCCCGGCACGCGCACCGGAGCGGCCCGCAGCGGTCCGCCTCCATGGAGGCGGACTGCCGTGCCCTGCCGTTCCACCACGCAGCCAAAGTGCGTCAATAGCCTTTCCGTGTGATCGCGGCTCAGCGCCGGCTCGGTAACCGTCGTCTCCCCCTTTGCCGTGAGCCCGGCCAAGAGCACGGCGGACTTGACCTGCGCGCTGGCCACCGGCGACTTGAAGTCGATCCCCTTTAGGCCCGAACCGCGGATCGTAAGGGGAGCGCGGTCTCCCTCGGAGAGCTCGACTTGGGCGCCCATGCGCCGCAACGGCTCGGCCACGCGGCCCATGGGCCGCCGCCGCAGCGACTCGTCCCCGGTTAGGCGCGCGCTCAACCCCGGCTGTCCCGCCAAGAGGCCCATCAAGAGCCGCATGGTGGTCCCGGAGTTGCCGCAGTCAAGCCAGTCGTCGGTCTCCCGGAGGCTCCCCAGGCCCTTGCCGTTGACCGCGATGAGCTCCTGGCCCCGCACCTGGTGGCGGTCGATGCTCACCCCCAGGCGCAAGAGGCAGTCGATGGTCGACTTGACGTCGGCGCCCGGCGCCAGGCCCGTAATGCCGGTCGTCCCTTCGGCGAGCGCCCCCAGGATAAGAGCCCGGTGCGAGATGGACTTGTCGCCCGGCACGGAGATCTCCCCCACCAGGGGCCGCGCCCGGGAGACCGTCTGCTCCACGACGAGCGACTTCATGGCTAGGCCAAGCCCCCGCCCAGAGCCTGAGTGATGCGGGAGAGGTCCGCCATCAGCTCCTTGAAGTCCTGGGGCCGGAGGGCCTGCGCCCCGTCGCAGAGGGCCTGCTCGGGCCGGTCGTGCACCTCGACCATGATGCCGTGGGCCCCGCAGGCCGCGGCCGCCCGGGCCATGGGCGCGACCCGGCTCCTCACGCCGGTGGCGTGGCTGGGATCGACGAAGATAGGCAGATGGCTCATCTCGCGCACGGCGCTGACCACCGAGAGATCCAGGGTGTTTCGGGCATGATCGGAGAATGTCCGGACCCCGCGCTCGCAAAGGATGAGCTGGGAGTTGCCCTCGCTCAAGATGTACTCGGCGGACATGAGCCACTCCTCCAGCGTGGCCGAGAGGCCGCGCTTGAGCATGACGGGCTTGCGCACGCGCCCCAACTCCTTGAGCAGGGCGAAATTCTGCATATTGCGGGCGCCGACCTGGAGGATGTCCGCCACCCCAGCGACATCTTCGATGTCTCTGGGGTCAAGAATTTCCGTCACTATCGGCAGCCCCGTTTCCTTCTTCGCCACCGCGAGAATCTGCAAGCCTTTCGTGCCGAGTCCCTGAAAGGCGTAAGGCGACGTTCGAGGTTTGTAGGCTCCCCCGCGCAGAAGCTGTGCCCCCGCCACCTTGACCGCCCGCGCGATGCGCAGGCACTGTTCCTCCGACTCGACCGCGCAGGGCCCCGCGATCACGGCCAGCTTCGACCCGCCCAATTTGTGCCCCCCCACCTCCACAACGGTGTTTTCGCGCCGGAAGTCCCGCCCCGCCAATTTGAAAGGCTTGGTCACCGGCACCGCGTCAAGCACGCCGGGAATATCCTTGAATAGTTGGGGGTCGAGCGCGCCCTGATTGCCGGTGATGCCGACGGCCACGTGCCCCGCGCCGGGGATGACGTGGGGCTTCAAGTCCAGCGATTTGATCTTGTCGATCAGGCCCTGAAGCTGCTCGGGCGTGTGATCGGAGTTCATGACGATCAGCATGGGTCCTCCCAGGTTGCGGCCAGGCATGTTTTCTTCATTTCACGCTCAACCCTTTGGAACTGTACGCGCGTACAGTCCCAACACAAGCCGGCGGGCCGCGCGTTCAAGGACCGCCGCCCTGGCCCGCGGCCGGGCCGCGGCGGCGGCCGCGACCAGGGCGCTCCCCACCACCACGCCCTCGGCGTGCGGAGCCAGCGCCCGGGCCTGCGCCGGCGTCGAGACTCCAAAACCAACGATCAGAGGCTTGGCCGCCAGCCGCCGCACGCGGCGCAGGCGCGCCGCCAGGCCCGCGGCCGCGCCGCGGCGGACGCCGGTCACGCCTTCGCGCGAGGCGTAGTAGACGATCGAGCCGCTTTCGCGGCCGATGCGGCGCAGGCGCGCTTCCGAGGTCGTGGGAGAGGCCAACAGCACCGGCTCGACGCGAAAACGTCGGAGCGCCGCCAAGATCGGGCCGGCCTCCTCCACCGGCAAGTCCACCAGAAGAACGCCTTGCACGCCGGAAGTCCTGCACGCGCGCGAGAAGCGCTCGACTCCCATCGCCAGAACGGGGTTGAGGTAGCTAAAGAGCACCACGGGGGTGTGGAAACCGCCGCGACGAAGAGCGGAGACCATCTCAAGAATCGCGTGGAGAGTCGTTCCCGAAGCCAAGGACCGGCTGGAGGCGGCCTGGATCACCGGCCCGTCGGCCACGGGGTCCGAGAATGGCACCCCGAGTTCGATAATGTCGGCCCCCGCGCGGGCCAGGGCCTTAAGAAGCCCCCGTGTCTCACGCAGGTTCGGGTCTCCGGCGCTCACGAACGGAACGAAGCCCGCGCGGCCGAGGCCGCGGCGGGCGGCCAGAACCGCGGCGAGATTCATCCGCCCGCCGCCAAAGCCGCCAGGTCTTTATCCCCTCTGCCTGACACATTGATCAGCACCACGGTTCCCTTGCCGTAATGTCCGGCCTTCCTGAGCGCGTAAGCCACGGCGTGACTGCTCTCCAGGGCGGGCACGATCCCCTCCAGCCGGCATAACGCCTTGAAGGCCGCCACCGCCTCGCGGTCGGTCGCCGAGACGTAGCGGGCGCGTCCGCGGCGGCGGAGTTCCGCGTGCTCGGGACCAATCGCCGCGTAGTCCAGGCCCGCCGAAACACTGTGGGTTTCCCGCACCTGGCCCCGCGTGTCCTGGAGAAGATAGGTATAGCAGCCGTGGAGAACGCCGGGCCTGCCGCCGCCGAAGCGCGCGGCGTGGCGGCCGCTGGCGATCCCGAGGCCTCCGGCCTCGACGCCGACAAGCCCCACACGGCGGTCGGCCTCGAACCCGGAGAATATCCCAATGGCGTTGGAACCACCGCCCACGCAGGCCACGACCTCATGGGGCAGCCGCCCCTCGACCGCAAGGATCTGCCGGCGGGCCTCGTTGCCGATCACGGATTGGAAGAACCGCACCATCGCCGGGTAAGGATGCGGCCCCAGAGCCGAGCCCAGGACGTAGTGCGTGTCGGAAAGACTCTCGGACCAATACCGCATGGCCGAACTGATGGCGTCCTTGAGCGTGCGCGAGCCCGCGTCCACGCCCCGCACCGAAGCTCCGAGCAGGCGCATGCGGTCGACATTGGGCGCCTGGCGTCGCATGTCCTCGGTGCCCATGAATACGACACAGGCAAGGCCGTAGCGCGCCGCCGCCGCCGCGGTAGCCACCCCGTGCTGGCCCGCCCCCGTCTCGGCAACCACTCGGGTCTTACCCATGCGCCGGGCCAGCAGGCATTGGCCTACGGTGTTGGTGATCTTATGAGCGCCGGTATGGGCCAGATCCTCGCGCTTGAGATACACCCGCGCGCCGATCTCACGGCTGAGTCCCGGCGCGAAGGTGAGCGCCGTGGGCCGGCCCGCGAAGGAGGCCAACTCCGCCCCGAACTCCCGCCTAAAGCCCCGGTCGCGGCGCGCCGCGTCGAAGGCCCGCTCGAGCTCGACCAGCGGCCCCATGAGAGTCTCGGGCACGAAGCGGCCGCCGAAAGGACCGTAGTAGCCGGCCCTCATGCGCTCAGGGACGGTTGGGGTCGCGGGGCTGGCGCGGGTCGCGGGTGGGATCCGGAAACGGGAAGTCGAAGGGATAAGCGTGCGGGAACCGGTAGGGATAGGGCAGTTCGTAGGTCGGGTGCACATCGTGGCGCAGCACGGCGCGCAGGGCCCCGTTGGGCGAGCACAGAAGGGCGGGGTTCTCGCTCGAGCCCTTGGCCTGTTGGTAGCACTCGACGGGCACATTCGAGGTCGCGCCCGAGCAGAGCAGGGCCGGATAATTGGTCAGGCCCTTGGCCGGCGTGAAGCACTCGGCGGGAACGGCCGAGGCGGCTCCGGCGCACAACAAGGAAGGATATCGCGTGGCTTCGCCCGCGGCCTGCACGCAGGCCAGCGGGCCGGAGGCGGCCGGCAGCATGACGCCGGAGCCGGGAACGGGGACCGCGGCGGGAACAACGCCCCCGCGCAACAAGGCTTCAAACCCGGCCTCGCCCGAGGCGCGCAAAACTTCCCCCGGCGCGGCGTGAACTCCCGCCGCCAGTCCGACAACCGTCAGAAGCCAAATTCCGGTCTTCATCTCGGGCACCTCGATGGGAGACTATCCCCGCCGGATTCTATCATTAATCTGGCGGGGAAACCCCGAAGGGAAATCTGGCCAGGGTGGGCCAAATGTGGCGGCGTGATCACGTTCCGGCATGGCCGCCCCACGGCGCGCGCTGCCCAACCGGCACCACCCGGGGGGGCAAACTCCTGGCCGGTGACGATCGACGAGCAGACCCACGACGGGCTGCCTCTCAGCGGCGCCGGAAAGCCCTTGCCTGGTTTTGCGCCGAGGCAAATTTTAACATGTTAATATTTGCTTTAGCGCAAATAATTACATAGAATGGCCAATGCTCCGAGAGCGCTACCTGACCGCTCCGATCGCGGAGGACCTGCAAAAGAAGATGGCGTTCATCGGCGGACCCCGCCAGGTCGGAAAGACGACCTTGGCCCGGACCTTGGTGGCGGCGCGCTTCCGGGAGGCCGCCTACTTCAACTGGGACAAGAAGGACGATCGCCGCCAAATGATGTCCGCGCAATGGCCGGGCGGCGCCGAGTTGATCATACTCGATGAACTGCATAAATTCCGGGGGTGGAAAAGATTCATCAAGGGCGAATTCGACACGCTCAAGGACAAGTACAAGTTCATCGTGACGGGCAGCTCGCGGTTGGATCTTTACCGCAGGGGCGGAGATTCTCTCCAGGGCCGATACCATTATTACCGACTGCATCCGTTCTCCGTCGCCGAACTAGCGCCGGCGAAGAACGCGGTGGAGCCTTTCCAGGAGCTGGCCATTGAACCGGCGCGAAAGAACGGGGAACTCGACCTCTTGGAGAAATTCGGCGGCTTCCCGGAGCCTCTTTTCTCGCAGGATGAGAGGACGCTGCGGCGCTGGCACAACGAGCGCAACGATCGCCTTTTCCGCGAGGACATCCAGGATGTCGAGATGATCCGCGATCTGGGCAGAATGAAGCTCCTGAGCGACATGCTCCCCGCCAAGGTCGGGGCGCTTCTTTCGGCCAACAGCCTCCGGGAGGATCTGGAGGTCAGCCATCGGGCCGTTTCCCGCTGGCTCGATATCCTGGAAGCGTTTCACTACCACTTTCGGATATACCCTTACGCGAGGACGCCTTTTCGCGCGCTCAAGAAAGAGCCGAAGCTCTACCTGTGGGATTGGTCGGAAGTGACCAACGAAGCGGCGCGCTTCGAGAATCTAATCGCTTCGCACCTGCTCAAGTTCGTCCATTGGCTGCACGACCGTGAAGGCCATAAGGCCGGACTCTACTTCCTGCGCGACTCCACGAAGAAGGAGGTGGATTTCCTGGTGACCGTGGACGAGAGGCCTTGGTTCGCGGTGGAGGCCAAGACCCAGGACGAGGAAGTATCGTCCGCCTTAAGGTCCTTCCAGGAGCGGCTCGATATCCCCTTCGCCTACCAGGCGCTCAGAAAAGGGGGCGTCGACAAATCCATCCGCGGGGTCAGGGTCGTCTCGGCCGAGACCTTGCTCCGGGCCTTGGCATGACCCGCCAAGCGGCAATGGGCCGCTTGGCCCGACTTCTCCTCGGCGCCCCGGGGGCCGGGCGGCGGGGAGAAGGACGCGGCCGTCATCGTCGGTCCCGAGACCTATTGAGTCGTCGCGAAGGTCCCGGGCGCGCGCAAGAACGCCGACCCCGCTACCACCCGGTCCGGGGGGAGAGCGTGACCGCGTCCAGGACCACTCCCTTGGAGCCCCGTGGGCCCAAGAGCTTGAGGGACAATACGCGGACTTCCCGGCCGTCGTCGACGCCGGCCCCAAGCTGCGTGTCGCGTCCCCCCGCTCCCGGGGTCGAGTAGCCCGTGGCCGTGCGGTTGATGGTCAGCAAAAGGGTCTTCCCGCGGACCTCGAAGGTCCCGCGTTCGCCCGTCCGGACGCTGGTGCCCGCTCCGCCGGCGATGACCGTGTGGGTGAAGGTCCCATCCTCGTTGAAGTCCCATTTGTGGAGCGTCCTGCCGTCCTTGCCGTAGAAGCCTCCGACCAGGGCGGCCTTGGCGGCCCGGCCGGGAGGAACCGCGGCAGCCGGCGCGTTCGTTGAAGCCTCCCCGGGCGTCGGACCCGCCCCCCTCGCGCATGACTCGGCGCGGTTCTGGGAGACTCCCGCGCGCCTCTGGTCCCCTCTTTGCGCGTAGTATTGGGCCAGTTTCGACTGGATGATTCCGGCGCCGGCCCGGTCTCCCGTCCGATGCCCGGACAGCAAGCTCCGGAGCCTCTGCTCCAGAAAGTCCGCGGGGACCGCCGGCAGCCCGGAGGTGTCGAAGGACTCGCACGCCCGCGATTCTTCCTGGGCGGCCGCCGCCGGCGCATGGGAGGCAAGCCCCAGGATCATGCAAGCCGACAACATGAACCGGTCCGACCGCATCCATCTCAGTATACCATTTGGCGCCCGCCCCATCAGGAGCTTGCCGTGGCCGGTGAGATCGATATTCTTGCCGTTCTTTTGGAACAAATCTCGGCCGAGCCCCTCGTTCCGGGACAGGGGTTCAGCATCCCACTTCCCTGCCGGTACAACCGGCAATACCGGAGGGCCGCCGTCGCGGCGGCCGGCGCCGGCGCGCCGCTGTCCCGCTGTCAGGTCACCGCGGTCTTCGGGGGATACGAGCCCAAGTGATCGTAAAGGAGCGCTAGGAGTTCGAGCGCCGCCCATGTTCCTCTCTCTCCAACTGGCGACGCCTCTCCTCATCTTTCCTGAGCCAATTGGCGTCCTCGAAAAACCCCGCCATGGTGGGGCTGAAACGCCGCCGGCACGACCCCCTTGGAGACCGCCTCCTCCCCCGCTTCCTCCACCAACTGCTCCAACGCCTGACCCGCGGCCGCGGGCCGGGCCAGGAAGGCCAGAAACGCCGCCATTCTCAGAACGCGCATAGGTCCCTCCGGCCTTAGGCCATTGCTCCTATTGAAAGCATAAACCATGCCTGGGCCTCCGCTCTAGGTCTAAAGGGCACGCGGTGCGGGTCCAAGGGCCCAGGGGAGGGATTTCGCATTCCGGTGAGCCCGCCGGCCCTATTTGAGGGGACCGGCCGCCGCGAAGAAGGCCTTCAAGAGCTCGGGGTCCTTGATCCCCGGGGCGCTCTCCACGCCGGAGCTCACATCCAAAGCGTCGGGCCGGGCCGCGGCCACGGCTTCGGCGATGTTGGCCGCGGTCAGGCCTCCCGCCAATAAAAGGACGGCGACCTCGCCCTTTAAGATGAAGACTCCCTCCCAGCACTCCTGCTGGGCCTGGGAGGACGGGGGCGCGGCTCGGTTTGGACGCGGCGGTTCGATGAGGAAAGTTTCAACGTGCAAGGCGTAACTGGCGGGCGTGCGCTCCCCGGGCCAGGGGAGCGCCTTCCACACGGGCACCGGGTAGTCCGCGCAGTCCTCGGGGGTCTCCCCCCCATGGAACTGGACAGCCGAGAGATTAAGCTCACGGATGGCCCGGAGAACATCCCCTCGCGGCTGGTCCTGGAACACCCCCACCGCCAGCACCCCGGAAGGCACGCCGGCGCGCAGGGTCCGGGCTCGATCCAGGGTGAGGCGCCGGGGACTTGAAGGCGCCATGACCAGCCCCACGGCCCACGCGCCCAGCGAGCAGGCCAGACGCACGTCCTCCTCGCGCATGAGACCGCAGACTTTCACCCTCATCCTTGGTCATTCTACGGTATAATGAAAGCGCCTTGAAGACCTTCGTCCTTGACACCAACGTCCTCATCCACGACCCCGCGGCTCTTTCGCGCTTCGAGCGCAGCCGCGTGGTTCTCCCCCTGGCCGTGATCGAGGAGCTCGACCAATTCAAGCGCGTCAACGACGACCGCGGCTACAGCGTGCGCCAGTTCCTGCGCCAACTCGACCGCTTCCGCGCCCAAGGCCCGCTCTCCAAGGGGATCAGGCTCGACCACGAGACCGAGCTCCAGATCGAGTACCGCAGGACCGAGGAACTGCCCGCGCATCTCAACGGGACCGTCAAGAAGGACAACCACATACTCGCGACGGCGCTTTTCCGCAAGCAGCAGGGCGAGCGCGTGGTGCTCATCTCCAAGGACATGAATTTGCGCATCAAGGCCGAGGTCCTGGGCCTTGAAACCGAGGATTACGAGCACGAGAAAGCCCCCATCTCGGGACTCTACAAGGGATGGAAGGAGCTGTCCGTCCCGGACGCCGACATCGACCGCTTCTATAAGGATAAGAAACTGGCCCTCTCCGGAACCGAGCTTCTGGCCAATGAGTTCGTTATCCTCAAATCCAAGGAGGGCGGATCCAAATCCGCGCTCGCCCGCCGGCGCAAGGGCGGCGAGCTTCACCCCATCACCCATGCCCAGAGCCAGCCCTGGGGGGTGAAGGCCCTCAACGTACAGCAGAAATTCGCCCTCGACCTGCTCTTGGACAAGGACATCAGCCTCGTGGCCCTGATCGGCGTCCCGGGCTCGGGCAAGACCCTGCTCTCGCTCGCCGCGGGGCTCGAGCTGGTTTTCGACCAGGACTCCTTCCGGCGCCTCTTGATCTCCCGGCCCGTGGTCCCGGTGGGGCGCGACCTTGGTTTTCTGCCGGGCACCAAGGAAGAGAAGCTCGCCAATTGGATGGGCGCGGTCAAGGACAACATCGAATTTCTCTGCGACTCCTCCGGCAAGGTCACCAGCGAAGAGCTCATCGCCGGCGCCCGGGACATCCTCGACTCCGACAAGATCGAGGTCGAAGCGGTGGCCTTCCTCCGCGGGCGCAGCCTGCCGCGGGTGTTTTTCATCATCGACGACGCGCAAAACCTCACCCCGCACGAGGTCAAGACCATCATCTCGCGCGCGGGAGAGGGCACCAAGGTGGTGCTCACGGGCGATCCCTACCAGATCGACAATCCCTATCTGGACGCCGCCTCCAACGGCTTCTCAAATCTCGTCGAACGCTTCAAGGGCCAAGAAGTCTTTGGCTGCGTGAAGTTCGACAAGATCGAGCGCTCCCCCCTGGCGGCACTCGCCAGCCAGTTGCTCTAGCCCGAGTTTACGAGTTAGCGACATAGAAAGCATCCATACGACACTGCAT
>CAYJXJ010000122.1:0-14025 GCA_964374095.1 uncultured Elusimicrobia bacterium | reverse complement strand
TCTTCGCCAAGGCCCTCGACCCGGAGCCCTCGCGGCGCTTTCGCACCGCGAGGGGGTTCCGCGATTCCTTCGAGGCGATCGGCCAGACTCCCGCGCGGGCCTGAGAAGCGGGGCCGCTTCTATTGACAGAAACGGCCCGCAGTGGTTAAACTGCCGATGGATGACGACCTCAAGTCGGCCGGAACACGCAATCCTTCCGGGCGTCAACCTTATGGAACACGGACGGGGCGCTGTGCGGCGCGCATGAGGTTGATTCCACAGAACCGCAAGTGGCTCAGGTGTCATAGCATTGCCGTCCTGTTCTTGGCGGCGTCCTCCCTAGCCGCCGAGCGCCGCGGCCCTTTTCTCCACGCCGACGTCCTGGGCCGCGCCAACCCCGCGGGTGTGGCCGCGTCCTTGGGCGCGGCCTACCGCCGGAACCTCAAAGACGGCGCCGGCCCCGCCGCTTCCGGACGGTATCTGCAGGGCGGGGCCGGCCTGACGCTGAGTCCCGCTTTCGCCCAGGCCTCGGCGCATGCCGAGGCCGTCCCGAGGGCCTTCCTGCAGCTGCGCTTCCAAATGGACCAATTCAGCTACCTTGGGACCAACGCTGGCCTGTTGTCCTTCCCCTCTTCCAGCTCACCATTCGGGGACAGAGAGCGAGACGCCCTGGCCGGCCAAGAGGAGTCCCGGAGCGGCCGCAGGCTTTTGCTCCAGCCTACTCTCCGGTATCAAGCCGGACGCCTGCTTCTGCGCAACCAGACCGATCTGGCCCGCTACTGGTTCTCGGGCCGGGGCCCCTTTTTCCTGGAGCTGGAATACGACACCTTGCTCAAGCGGCAGGATGACCTGCTGTCCAACCGCACTCAGTTTCTCTGGGAATTCCTGAACACTCCAGCGGCGGGCCGGAGGCTTCTGGCCGGCCCCTATTACGAGGGGACCTGGGCCGCCGGGTCGAGGCTGGCGCGCCACCGCGTGGGCCTGGCCTGTCTGGGAGTCCTCACGACCCGGTTCCGGCGTCTGGATCGCCCGCGGGTCTTCCTTCAGGTGGGAGTCAATGCCGCGGATCCCAACCGCAGGGGCCCCTTCTTCGCGGGCGGCCTGGGGGCGGATTTTGACCTGCCAGGGCGTTAAACCGCCAAGAGGACTGGATTAGACGCCCGGTGTTCTGGTATCTGCTGGGTCACGCCGTCCTGGCATTGCACGCGACCTGGGTGCTGGCCGTAATTTTCGGACCGGCCTGGGCCTGGCGACGCCCGCGCTGGCGCTTGGCCCATCTAGTCATTACCGCCCTTCCGCTGATCGTGCTCGTCCTGATCGGAGTTTGTCCCTTGACCACCCTGGAGGGGTGGTTCTGGCTCCGTTGGGACCCTCGGGCCGAGATACCGGGGGAGTTCATCGCCCGCGCCCTCAGGCGCCTCGTCTACTGGCCTGTGCCGCAGGGCCTCATCGCGGCGGCCAACGCCGTCTGGTTGGCGCTCTGGGCAAGCGTCTACTTCTGGCTCGGGCGCGGGAGCGCGGCCACCCGCAGGCCCCTCCCACGGTGGCCCTCCAGACTGGATGGTGGCTAGAATGCCTTCGCCTCAGCGGTAAATCGACTGGCGCGGCCCGATCTTGGCGACCAGGACGACGTGTCTTCCGTCGTCGGTCTCGTAGAGGATCCGGTGGCTTCGGACCCGGATGCGCCAGCTGCCGGCCAGCGCTCCGGAAAGTTTCCGGCACCCCGGCGGCCGCGGGTCGCGCGCCAGTCCCTCGAGGGCTTGAATCAGGGCGGCCCGTAAATCGGCGGGACAGCCGCGCAGATGGTCCGCCGCCATGGAGGCGAGATGGACCGTGTACAATCAGTGGTCCAGCAGACGCCGGAGTTTGGCCAGGGGCACGGTCTTGCCGGCGCGGTATTCCCGACGCGCTTCCTTGACCTCGGAGGCGAGCTTCGGGTCGGCCTCGTCAAGGCGGTCCTCCAGGGCGCCCATGAGTTCATCGTAGAGCGCGATCGGCAGGAGCGCCGCCACGGCCTTGCCGCTTCGGGTGATGAAGCAGGGGCTATGGTCTTCGCGGATTTGGGCCAGGACTTGGGCCATGCGGCTGCGGACATCCGATGCGGGCAATATTTGGGTTCTCATTATGTACAAAGTATAGTACGTGATAAAGTCCAAATCAAGGGGGGATCGCTCTCTTCCTGAAATCCGCGGGGAAATCACGTACAATAGGCGGGCCATGCCCTCCCGCCCCTTCCGGACGTCCGGGTCGCCGCGCCTCCACATTGAAGACTGGGGCGGCGCCGGCGAGCCGGTCCTCCTTCTCCACGGCATGGGCGGCAACACCCGCTGGTGGGACAAGGCCGCGCCGGACTTGACGCGAACCTTTCACGTCGCGGCGATGGATTTCCGGGGGCACGGCGAGAGCGAGCACGCCGCGGACGGAGTCTACGGCGTGGAGTCCTTCGTCGCCGACATCGGGGCGGCGCTCGACGCCCTCGGTTGGGAGTCGGCAAATGTGCTGGCGCACTCCCTCGGCGGCCGCTTAGCCTTGGAGTTCGCGGGCCGCCGTCCCGACCGCGTGCGCCGGCTGGTCGGGGTGGATTTTCTCCCGGAGTTCGATCCAACCAAGGCCCGGCGCTTCGAGCGTTCGCGCCGCCGATCCCAGCCCGTGGTGTCCGACCCTCAGACGCTGATCCGGCGCTTCCATCTTGAGCCGCCGGGCAACCTGCTGACGGAGGCCCAACTCCATGCCCTCGCGGGGCATTGCATCCGGGCGGTCCCGGGAGGCTGGACCTGGAAGTTCGACTGGGGAGCTTTCTCGATGCGCTACGACCCGATCTGGCCGGCGCTCCCCAGGGTCGCGGCCCCCGTCCTCGTCATCCGCGGGGAGCACAGCACCGTGATGGATCGGCCGGCGATGGACCGCGTCGTGGCCGCGCTGGCGCGCGGGGAGGCGCTCGAGATTCCGGCCTCCCATCATCATGTTCCGCTCGACGCGCCCAACGCCTTGGCCGAGGCCGCCGCGCGGTACTTTGCCGCGAAGGCCTGCGCTTCCAAATGAATGGAGGCGCAGGGCCGAATTTGATAAAATGACGAAAGGCCCAGTGGGCGCAGTGGTAGCGCCCTGGGAAAGTATGACACTAGCTTTTGCCCAGTTGGCGCAGTGGTAGCGCGTTCCCTTGACATGGGAAAGGTCGTAGGTTCAAATCCTACACTGGGCACCATTTCGATTCAGTCCCCGTGAGCCAAGCCGACAACGGCAAGCCCTCGCTCGACGCCCTGCGCCACTCCTGCGCGCATTTGATGGCGCAGGCGGTGCAGGAGCTTTTCCCCGGCACCCTCATCACCATCGGCCCGGCCATCGAAAACGGCTTCTACTACGACTTCGACAGCCCCCACCGCTTCACCGAGGAGGACCTTCCGAAGATTGAGAACCGGATGTTCGAGGTCGCCAAGGGCAACCACGCCTTCGCGGGCCGCGAGGTCAGCTACGAGGAGTCCAAGGTTTATTGGGAGGGGCGCAAGGAGAAATACAAGCTCGAGCTCCTGGAGAGCTTCAAGGACCAACGCCTCACCCATTACACCCACGACACCTTCACCGACCTCTGCCGCGGCGGGCACCTCGAAAACACCCGCGACATCCGCTTCTTCAAGCTCCTGAGCGTGGCCGGCGCCTATTGGCGCGGGGACGAGAAAAACCCCATGCTCCAGCGCATCTACGGGACCGCCTGGCTTTCCCGCGAGGATCTGGCGGGCCACCTCAAGATGCTCGCGGAGGCCAAGCTGCGCGATCATCGCAAGCTCGGCACCGAGCTCGACCTTTTCAGCGTCCACGACGAGGTGGGCGCGGGTCTCATCCACTGGCATCCCAAGGGCGCCAAGATCCGGCGGCTCATCGAGGCCTACTTGGGAGACCTGCTGGAATCCCAGGGCTACCAGTTCGTCGCCACCCCGCACATTTCGTCCGAGGAGATTTACAAGGTCTCCGGGCACCTCGAGAACTACAAGGACCTGATGTACGCGCCCATGGAGATCGAGGACCGGCCGTTTCGGGCCAAGCCCATGAACTGCCCCAACCACATCATGATTTTCCGCTCGCGTCTGCACAGCTACCGCGAGCTTCCCGTGCGCTTCGCCGAGTTCGGCACGGTTTACCGCTTCGAGAAATCCGGGGTGCTCCACGGCCTGCTGCGGGTGCGCGGATTCACCCAGGACGACGCCCACATCTTTTGCCGGCCCGACCAGATTCAGGAAGAGCTGGCGGCCCTCCTGGCGTTGGTCCGTCGTATCTACGGTGATTTCGGCTTCGACAAGATCACCGGCTACCTGGCCACCCGCCCCGAATCGGTTATCGGGGAGAAGGAACTCTGGGACAAAGCCGAGGACGGCTGCCGCACGGCTCTGGCCTCCTCCGGGCTGCCCTCCGAGGTCGACACGGGCGGCGGCGCCTTCTACGGCCCTAAGATCGACGTCAAGATCAAGGACGCCATCGGCCGTGAGTGGCAGTTGGCCACGATCCAGCTCGACTTCAACCTGCCGCGCCGCTTCAAGGCGACCTACCGCGCCGCGGAGGGCGGCACGGAGCACGTGGTGATGATCCACCGCGCCATTCTGGGTTCCTTCGAGCGCTTCTTCGGAATCCTGATCGAGCACTACGCGGGCAAGTTCCCACTTTGGCTGGCGCCGGTGCAGGTGAAGATCCTCACTTTGACCGACGCGCAGGACGAACCCGCCCGGGCGCTCCAGGGGCGGCTGAAGTCCGCGGGCCTGCGCGTCGCCCTCGACCTGCGGCCCGAGAAGGTCGGCGCCAAGGTCCGCGACGCCCAGATCGAGAAGATCCCCTACATGGTCGTGCTCGGCCCCAGGGACGTGGCCGCCGGCACCCTCGCGGTCCGCCTGCGCGACGGGCGGCAGATGAACGGCATCAAGGAAGAAGTTCTGCTCGCGCGCCTCCGGGGCGAGATCGAGCGGCGTTTGCTGACGCCGGAAGCCTGACGGAATTCGCCCACCTGCTGTCGTGCGGCAGTTGTGAGATTGGCCTTCGAACTCCGGCCCGAACCGGGACCGCCGGATAATTTTTCCCTTGCGCTCAAGAGGAACTCCTGGCGCACCGGCGCCGGCGGTTGCCGGCGGGTCTGCGGCAGAGCTCCTTGGAAGCCCTCGCCGAATTCGAAGCCAGGGGGTGGCTTCCCTGAGCCCCGGCCCCATCCGGCGGGGCCAGGCCGGGTTGACGCGGGACTGGGAGGTGATGACCGACCAGATTCGGACCGTCGCCAATTCCCGCCTGGCGCGGCCCCTGGGTCCCGCGCCGGCTGCTAGTCTCGACGAGGTGCAACGGCAGCTCGGGATCATCATGGATTTCGGCGGCTTCGGGCCTAGGTCCTCTTTTTAACCGGTTTTTACCCTCCCGTAACAAGCGCAAAACCTGCGCCTGTTATGCTCAAAGAGAAGGCGGGGGGGGAGTCCAACATGTCCTGTTTCAAACGGTTCGCGGCGTCGGCGATGGCGGTGGCGCTGCTAGTGGAAACCACGGGTGCCGCGGACCTGGCACGGATGATGGGCCCGGCGGCGCATCCCGGATTTTACGCGCCTCCCGGCGGGCCGCCTGGGTTTCCGCCCGGGGTCGCGGCCGCCAAGGCCGCCCCGGCTCCGGCCGGTCCGGGGCTTGCGGCCCGATTCGGGGCGCTCTTTTTGGAAGCGGCCGGGGCCGTGCGGGGGCGATTCCTCGAGGATTCCGGCGCCCTGCCTTCCGGGCGCATCCTGAACGTTTCATGGGCCGCCCGGCCGGAGCCGACCCTCACACGGGAAGCCGTCGAACCGGAGCCTGTCCCCCCCCGCCCCGAGCCTGAGTATCCGCTCGAGGCCGTAGCCCTGCTCGAGGCCCCCGGGGGGGCGCTCGCGCCGGGCCCCGCGCCGACGGCCGCCCCGATCCCCGACCGCATGACCGTGCTGGCGGGTCCTGAAATCCTGGGGGTATGGAACCGTTCGGCGGCGGTTGAGTCCTTGCGGAGCGCGGTGGAAGTTTCAGCGCCTTCGGTCTACCGGCCGAGGTTCGAGATGCCTTGGGTGGAGGGCCGCGGCGTGCGCCTGCGGGTCGTCTATTTGGGCTCGTTGGGAGAAACGCGGGTGGACGCACGCGGCGTCGAGCTCATCCTTGCCGGCTACCAGAACGCTCGAGTCGGCGGCGTCGTTCCTCGGCCGCCGCAGGGTTCCTATCCGGTCTACCGCTCGCGCCAGACCATCGTTTACGAGATCGAGGTCCAGAACACATCGCGCGAGAATCTGAGCGACCTCTGGGTGTACTCCCGGCAGGAGAGCCTCGATCCCTCCGGCCGCATGGGCCGTCTGCTGGGCCGCATGCCCATGCCGTTGAAGGTGGCCCTTCTCAAGCCGGGTGAGACGGTGACGATCCGCCGCGACTTTCAGCTTTCGCCCGTGCCCCGGACCCTTTCGCCCCTGACTTTCGAGCAGACGCACTTGAGCGTCCAGCGCGAAGGCTTGGATGGCGCCCGCGAGACCCTGCTCGACGCTCCCCACGCCGGGATCGTCGATCCGCCCCGTGAATAATGGGGTCACATCCCGCCATCCGCCAAATTCCGAGATTTTGGCGGATGGCGGGATGTGACCCCCTGTAACATGCCCGGGCTTGACGCCCGGCTGTTTAGGGGCTAGACTCATACGAATGAGGTCCTCCCGTCCCGCAATTGTGCTGGCTGGGTCTCTCATATTCGCGACCGCGCTCGTCGAGGCGCGGAAGAAAAGCCCGGCGCAAACCAAAGAGGAGGACGACTCCTTCAACGGCGCCAGCCAGCTCTTCCAGGATCCCGGCACCGACAAGCTCGCCGTCGTCGAGGCGCTGGAGAGCTTCCTCGCCAAGTATCCCGATACCCAGCGCTCCGCGGACGCCGAGTTCATGGTCGGGGAGTCCTACATGGAGCACGCGCTGGGCATCCTCAAAGCCGAGGCCGCCTCCAAGAAAGCGCAGCCGGGACGAGTGCTTGCGCCCAAGAACCCGGCCGCGCTGGCGGCTTTGGCCAACGCCAGAAAGGCCTACATGGGGGTGGTGGACGACAGGAAATCCGGCCTGGCCCCGAGCACGCGCTACCGCCTGGGCGAGGTCGCTTACAACGAGAAGGACTGGAATCGGGCCATCGATGAGTTCCGGCAGGTCGAGTCCGACCACGGCCAGAGCTACATCGCCCCGGAGTCGCTGTTGGCCATCGTCTACTCCAACCTCGCCTTGGAGCGCTTTTCGGAGGCGGAACAGAATCTCTTCCTGCTGGGCGAGACCTACCCGACCTTCCTCAAGGAGCCCGCCGTCCACTACGCGCAGGGCATCGTCGCCCTGCACAAAGGAGACTATAGCGGCGCCGAGAAGGCCTTGAAGCGCGTCAAGGCGGCCGAGGCGCAGTTCTACCTGGGCAAGACCTACCTCCTCTCCAAGCGCGCCTTCCTGGCGGCCGCGGCCTTCGAGCAGCTCATCAAGGACTATCCGGAAAGCGACCTCAAGGAGGAGGCCCAGTTTTTCATCGGCGACTCCTTTTTTCTGGCCGAGGATTACACCGGTGCCATCTCCAAGTATCAGAAATTCATCTCGCTTTGGCCCGAGAGCCCGCTGCGGGTCTCGGCGCTGTTTCGCATCGGCTCCTCCTACTTCCAGAGAAGGAATTACGTCGAGGCGCGGGCCCACTTCCAATCCGTGCTCGACCGCTACCCCAAGGATTTCTTCGCGCCGCTCGCGCAGTTCTTCATCGCCGAGTCGCATCTGGTCGGTGGACAGCTCCGGGACGCGCTCTTCGCCTACACCACGGTGATCACCCAGTACCCGGAGACGATCAAGGTCTCGCCCTTGGCCCACTTCAAGCTGGCGTGGGTGCAGAACCAGGTGGGCGACTACGCGCAGTCGGCGACGACGTGCCAGAATTTTCTCTCCCTCTACCCCACCAACGCCCTGGCCAAGAACGTCTACCTGGTCCTGGGCAACTCCCTGATCGCCATGAAGCGCTACCCGGAGGCCGTGGCCGCCTTCCAGCGCATCATCGATCTCGCCCCGTCTTCCGATATCGCCGAGCAGGCCCTCTTCTCGATCCTCCAGACCCAATACAACCTCAAGTCCTTCAACTCGATCCTCACCTCCTACCAATCCATATTCCGCAACCTCCCGCCGTCGAAGTCCAAGTGGCGGGCCCTGAGCTACGTCTACCTCGCCGACGCCTACCTGGCGTCCAACCAGGTGGATGAGGCCAAGACCATCTTCGAGATGATCCGCAAGGTCTATCCCGACGAGCCGGCCGCCTTCTACGCCCAGGACGGCGTGGCCTGGTGCTACGCCCTGCGGGGGGAGGACGCCCGGGCCCTCGAGGAGCGCAAGCGCCTCCAGGAGATGATGGCCGCGGCGACCTCGACCTTCACCTTCTCGGGGCGCAACGAACTGGGCATCGCCGACAGCATGTTCAACCAGAAGTCCTACGACGAGTCTTTTCAACTCTATGAGAAGTTCGCCAATGAGAACCCCGACGCCTCGGAGGCCCCCGCCGCCCTCTACCGCGCGGGCATGAGCCTCTATCACCTGCGCTACTACACCCAGGCCATCGAGACCTGGAGGAAGCTCTTGGCCCGCTACCCCGAGTCGCCCCAGACGGCGCAGGCCGTCTTTCAAGTGGCCGACACCCTCTTCAGGGCTCAGAAATACGGGGAGGCGCAGGCCGCTTACCGGGATATCGTCGAAAAGCTGCCGGGCAACCCCAAGCTTGCCTTCGCCCTTCTGCGCATCAGTCAGGCCGCCTTCAACGCCAAGGATGACGCCGGGACCCTGCGCGCCGCCTCGGACCTGATCGCGCGCTTCCCGGACTCGCCCGAGGCGGGGGACGGCCTCGACCTGATGGAGGGAGTGTTCGACCGGTCCAAGGGCGTCGATTTCCGCGCAGCGCTCGATGGGCTGATCAAGGCCCATCCCGGCCGCAAGGTGGGAGGAGACGCGCAGTTCCGCCTGGGGCGGCGCGTCTTCGAGGCCAAGGATTACGCCGGGGCCGCGGTCGCCTTCCAAGCCTTCAGCGTGGACTACACAAATCACCCCGATCTGGCCAAGGCCCAGTTCTTTCTCGGGGAGAGCCATTTCAACCAGAACAACCACCTCGAGGCCGCTCCGGCCTTCGAGCGCCTCCTTAATAATTTCGATAAGGGCCAAGAAACCTCGCTGGCGGTCTTCCATCTGGCCAGTTCCTATTATGCCCTCAAGAAATACGAGGAGGGCATCCGCAACTACACCCGGCTCATTGAAGAGTACCCGGATTCAGAGTATGTCAAGGCCGCCCAGTTCAACTTGGCCCTTGCCTACAAGGCCGTGGGCAAGCTCGACATGGCCCAGCACGCCTACCAGCGCTACGTGGCCGCGGCCGGGACGTCGGGCGACGGCGGCCAGTCGGCGCTCTGGGAGATTTTCCAACTCCAGCGTGACCGCCGGGATTTCGATGGGGCGCTCGGGACGCTCGAGCAGATCCGCGACGGCTCCAAGGCCGGCTCGGACGCCCCGCTCGAGGCGATGTACCGGATGGGCGAGGTCTACATGCTCATGGGCCGCCCCGAGGCGGCTCGAGAGTCCTGGGAGCGCCTGCGGGCCGGCAAGCCCGCCAACAGCCCGTTTCGCCTGCAGGCCCTTCTCAAGCTGGCGGAGAGCTACGAGAAGGCCTCGGATTACGCCGCCGCCGCGTCCTCCTATGAGGAACTGGCTCGGGGCGCGTCTGGGAGCGTATCCGCGCAAGCGGCGCAGCGGGCGCAGGCACTCCGGAAGATGAGGCCCAAGCCGGCGCGGGCGCAGCCCGCGCCGACTCCGAGTCAGCCCTCGCAGCTGGAAATAGCCCCGTCTCCAGCACCAGAAGGCCGTCGTCTTACCCCGAGCCCCAGACGCACGGTGCAGTCCGTAAGCCCAGACCCCGAACCCGAACGCGGCGTCACCCTGATCGACGAGGAGAAAAGGCCCGAGCCGGAGCCCCCCAAGAAGGAGCCTCGCCCCGCGCGCGCCGGACGCCGGTCGCGGGTGCTGGAACTGCCGGGCATGAGTTCCCCGACCGGGACCGCCACGGAGGATGAAATCCAATGATGGGTCAGCTCAACGCTCTGGAGATGTTCCGCGAGAGTCCCACTTTGGTCGTGCTGCTCGCCTGCTCCGTGCTCTCCATCACCTTCATGATCGAGCGCTGGTGGACCTTCCGGCGGGCCAAGGGTTCGGGAGACTCCATCCTCGCCCACGTCAACGGGCTGTTGGAGAAGGGAAAGATCGAGGAGGCGCGCGCCTACGCGGCCCGGCACCATACGGCCGCCGGCCAGGTCATCCATTACGGCCTGCTCCACGCGGGCCGCAGCCGCACGGACTTGTCGGAGCTTCTCTACACCAAGCGCCTCGAGGAACGCCTGGCGCTGGAGCGCCACCTGGGAGTCCTGGGCACTTTGGGCAACGTCTCGCCCTTCATCGGCCTCTTCGGCACCGTGATCGGCATCATCCGGGCCTTCCGCGACTTGGCCGCGGCGGGCGGCGCGGGAGGCCCGAGCGTGGTGGCCAAAGGCATCGCCGAGGCCCTGGTCGCGACCGCCGCCGGACTCCTCGTCGCCATCCCGGCGGTCATCATCTACAACTACTTCATGAGGCAGGTCAAGCAGGTCGGGGTCGACATGGAGGTCGCTTCCACGCGGCTGATCGTGATCCTGGGGGCGAAATAGTGGCCGGCTCCTCCCCACAGCAGGACGACGAGCCGATCACCGAGATCAATGTCACCCCGCTGGTGGATGTCTGCCTCGTGCTCGTCATCATCTTCATGGCCGTCGCCCCCTACGCGCTGGCCGCCGGGATCAAGGTGCTCGAGTCGCGCGCCCAGGCTTCGGAAGGCAAGGTCGACGCCGATGAGAACGTGCGCGTCTCGCTCAACACCAAGGGGGAGATCAGCATCAACGGCAAGGCGGTGGCATCCGGCGCCTTGGCCGCGGCGCTGGCCCGCGCCATCACCGCGAGCAAGGACAAGATGGTGACCGTGACCGCCGAGGAGGCCAACCGGGTGGGAGAGGTCGTCGAGATCCTCGACGCCGCCCGCCAGGCGGGCGCGGTCAAGCTCGCCATCCTGCGATCCGAGGAAGCAAAGGCCCCAACCCCATGAAACGAGACGCGCCCAACGAGGACGCCATCGTCTCCGGGATCAACGTGACCCCGCTCGTGGACGTCTGCCTCGTGCTCGTGATCATCTTCATGGTGACCGCGCCGATGATGGCCGACCCCGTCATCAAGGTCGACCTGCCGCAGGCCCGCACGCGCGAGGGGGAGGAGCGCGAGAAGGTGACGGTGACCCTGGCCAAGGACGGGCGCATCGCCCTGGATCAGAAGGAGTATTCGAGCCTCGACGCGCTGGAGCCCGACCTGCGCTACCGCCTGGCCATGAGCGAGACCAAGCTCGTGGTCCTGCGGGCCGACGCGGGGGCGCGGCACGGCAGGCTCACCGAGATCATGTTCAAGGCCAAGGAGGCGGGGGCGGCTCATCTCACCATCGCCACCCAGCGGAAGAAATGAGCGCGGCCCGCATCCCCGTCTCGGGAGTCGTCTCGGTCGGGGTGCATCTCGCCGGCCTGGCATTCTTTCTCCCCACTCTCCAGCCCGCCAAGCGGGAAATGGACCGCGTGATCTCCGGCGTCGACCTCCTCGTGGTCCGGCGTCCGATGGCCGTCCTGCCGGCCCGTCCCGCCGTCCCCGCGGCGCCTCCCACGGTGCTGAACTTCTTGAAGATGGCGCTGCCGTCGCTGACGCGGACCGCACCCCAGGCCGTCGAGGTGAAGATCCCCGAGACCCCGCGGGTGGTCAAGCCCATTGAAGCGGAAAAGCTTGACGACTTGGGACGGAAAAAAGAAGCGGCCAAAGTCGAGGAACTCGATCTTGGCCGCAAGCGAGTCGACGCCGCCAAGGTCGACACGAGTTTTGAGACTCGTCGCCGGGCCGTGTCGACCCTGGCGGCAGCCCCGCGCCTGGAGGAGGTCGGCACCCGGCGCGTCCAGGATTTGCCGCAGGCCCTGGCGTTGGAGGAGAGCCGCCGGGAGGCCGTGGCCATGCAGAAACTGGACCCCATCGTTCCTCAATTCAGGCGAAAGCCCATGGCCCCGGCCCTGGCCCAGGCCGTCCTGCGCGAGGCCACCCCGGCCGAGCGCGCGCGGCTGGGCGACAGGGTGGAGGCCTTCCTGCCCGCGCCCGCCGCGCCCGAAGTGCGGCCCGCTCCGGAACTCCAGCCCCTCAAGCCCCAGATCCGGGTCGAGGAGGCCCGCCGGCCGCGCCCGGCCGAGACCTTGGCCGAGGCCCCCAAGAAGTCACTGGAGATCGAAGGGCCGCTGGCGGACCGCAAGATTCTCTATTTCGAGGCGCCGCCCTTCCCCGCCTGGCTGCGCGACCAGGGCGTCATGGAGGCCGCGGTGTCGATCCGCTTCAACGTTTCTCCGGCCGGCGACGTCCTGCCCGGGATGCAGGTGGAGCGCACCTCGGGCTACGGGCGCCTCGACCGCCTGGCCATGGACGCCCTCAAGAGTTGGCGCTTCGTTCCTATCGGCGTACAGGAGAAGCAATGGGGAATCATCACGTTCCGGTTCCTGGTCGAATGAAACATCTCATGCGCGTCTTGGCCCTGGCCGCGGCTCCATGCTGGGGCCAGGACCAGCTCCCCCTGCCCGCCGGCCTGCCGGGGGTCTCCCCGGCCGGGATGCCGGGCGTGGACGCCTCCGAGAAGAAGCCCTCCCCGGCGTCCCCGGCCGCGCCCGCCTCGATGCCCACCGAGGTCGTGATCCGCGCCGACGACCCCAAGGCCCGCGTGAGCGCTTCCAAGCCCCCGCTGGCCCTGGAGGTGGATCCCTTCGAGACCATCCGCCCCTCGCTGAAGGCCGAGGAGCCGCTTCTCCTGGCGGTCTCGCCTCTCACCGTTTCCTGGCGGCGCACCCATCCCGAGACCTTGAAAGCCGACCGGGTGATCCAGCCGTGGCGCGTCACCTTCTCCCCCAAGCCCGGCATCGCCTTCCGGCCGCGCGACCAGCTTTTCGAAGTGCTCCAGCGGCGGCTTGAGAACAAGGAGGCCAAGGAGTACGCCTGGAGCCTGACCATCGCCGACGAGGAAGGACGGGTCTTTCACCGCTACGAGGGTTCCGACGACCCCCCCGAGGAGCTCGTGTGGAGCGGGCAGAACGAGCAGGGTGAGTGGATCAGCGCCGGGCGCTCCTACTCCGCGGTCTACAATTTCACCGATCCCGGGGGCTCCCCGCGCACCACCGTCGGCAAGCCCCTGCTCTTTCGAGGGATCGTCCATCAGGAGGACTCGGGACTGCATCTGAGCCTGGACTCCTCCGTGCTCTTCGGCGGCGGCAAGGCCGGGGCCGAGCTCGTCAAGCCCGTGGGCGCGGACCTCATCCGCGCGGCCGCCGACCTGGTCAAGCGGCGCTTCCACGGCATTCCCATCGCGGTGCGGGTCTTCTCCTCCACCAAGGAGCTGGGGGAGACCCAGGGCTTGGCGGTCTCGACCTCTCTCTCCCGCGAGCTCATGCTGGGGCCGCAGGCCGTCACCGTCAGCGCGGCGCGCGCTCCCTACTCGGAACAGCGCGTCGAGATCGTCCTGCTCAACCGCTGAGGCGATGCGCCAGGTCGAGGAGATGACGATCCGCGCCGGGACGGGCGCGTCGGGCATGGGAGGAGTCTAGTACAGGGCGCGGCCGCTGGAAAACGGTCTCTTAAAGCGCTAGCATGGGCGTTGAGAGAGCATGGCGGAACACGCATCAGCCGAGGTCGTCGCCAGGCTCGCGGCCAATATCGGCAAGGTCATGCGCGGCCAGACGGCCGCGATCCGCCAGCTCCTGGCGGCCTTCGCCGGCGGCGGCCACGTGCTCCTCGAGGATTTCCCCGGCACGGGAAAGACCACGCTGGCCA
This sequence comes from uncultured Elusimicrobia bacterium, assembly GCA_964374095.1. Lineage (GTDB taxonomy): Bacteria > Elusimicrobiota > Elusimicrobia > UBA1565 > UBA9628 > CAYJXJ01. The sequence goes on along the minus strand of CAYJXJ010000122.1, from coordinate 129 downwards.
AGGCCCTCGCCCGCTCGATCGGGGCGAGCTTCAGCCGCATCCAATTCACCCCGGACCTCCTGCCCTCCGACATCCTCGGCGTGTCGATCTTCGATCAGAAGGAGCAGACCTTCCGGTTCCACGCGGGCC
>CAYJXJ010000121.1:0-14177 GCA_964374095.1 uncultured Elusimicrobia bacterium | reverse complement strand
ATTGAAGCTTCATTTTCTCGACGGGGTTCCACACTAATTGCAGAAGTTCCCTTTTCAGAGCCATTTCAACAGCAGCCGATCGGAGCGGCTCCAATCTCCGGGCCGCGGGATCATTCATGGGCCTGGACCGTAGCGGCTTGGGCCCTCGGGGCCCGAAGTGGTAACATCCCCTTCGAATGACCCCCTTGACCGCGCTCAAGGCCGCCGTTTGGCTCTTCGCGCTGACCCTGCCGATCACCATCGCGGGCATGAACATCGCCGCCGCCCTCATGACCGCAGCCCTGGCCTGGCAGGCGCTGTCGGGAGGACGCGTCGACTGGCGCGCCGCGCTCTCGCCCTCCTGCAAGGCAATTTGGATCTACTTCGCCGTGGGGGCGGCGGCCGCGGCCATGGCCGTCGATCAGTCCAACGCCATGGGAGACCTCCAACGGGACTTCCATCGGGTTTGGATGCTGACGCTGCTGAGCCTGGCCCTGCCCCTGGCGCCGACTCCCAAGGCGCACCGGGCCATGGCCGCGGCCTTCGCCGTCGCGGCCGTGGTCGGCCTCTGGCAAGCCGCGACCCAGCGCTGGGGCATGTTTCACGAGGCCCGCATGCGGGCCCACGCCTTCGTCCATGCCGTGACCTTCGGGGAGCAAATGGCGCTGGCCGCGCTCGGCAGTCTCTGCTTTTTCGGGCGCCGGGAAGCCGGAGAGGACAGCTCGCGCAGCCGCGCCCTGGCCCTGGCCTTCCTGGCGTTGAGCATCGCCGCCCTGCTATTCAGCCAGACCCGCGGGGCGCTGATGGGGCTTTTCGTCGGAGTCTTTCTCTTGGGCCTGGCCTACCGGCCCTACCGCCGATACGCCGCCGGACTGCTGGCGGCCGCCATATTGGCTACGGCGGCCATGGAGGCCGGTCCCAACCGGTCCCGGTCGTTCTATCACTCGCTGCGCGTCGAGGGAATAAACACCGGCGACAACGATCTCAACCCCAACCTCCACCGCCTCATCCTGTGGCGCGTCGCGCTGCAGATGTTCCGGGACCACCCCTGGCTGGGCCTGGGCCTGGGCAACTACAAGACGGCTTTCGTGAACTATTTCCAAGGGAAGGTGGACGGCCAGTGGGTGTGGCATTCCGCGCACAATCTCTTCCTCCACCACATGGCCGAGCGCGGCGGCGCTGGGCTGGCCGCGCTGGTCCTGCTTCTGGGGGCGCTCACCTGGCGCGCCTACGAGCGCGTCCGGCAGGACCCAAGTCCGTGGAATCTTTGGGCCTGGTCCTCCATGGGCGCCTTCCTGGCCATGAACCTCACCGAGGTGGCGCTCCAGGTCGAGATGATCGCGACTTTGGTCTTCTTCATCTGGGCCTGGGCCGAAGCCAACCACGGCCCGGCTGGAAGGAGCCTGCTATCAGCCGGGCGTAAAACATGATGACCCGAACTCTGAGCGTGCTGATGCCGGCGTACAACGAGAAAGCCACGGTCTTGGAGGCGATCCGGAGGGTGCGCGCCGCCAAGCTCCCCCTGCCGGTCGAGATCATCGTCGTCGATGACGGCTCCAACGACGGAACGACGGAGATTTTGGCCGGCATATCGGAAGGCGATACGCAGGTTATCAGGCACGACCGCAACCGCGGCAAGGGGGCGGCCCTGCGGAGCGCCCTGGAGCGCGCCACCGGAGAATTCGTCGTCGTCCAGGACGCCGATCTGGAATACGACCCGGCCGACCTGGCGGACCTGCTGATCCCGCTGCTCGACGGCCGCGCGGACATGGTCTACGGATCGCGCTTCCTCGGCGGGCCGCACCGCGTGCTTCTCTTTTGGCACTATGCCGCCAACCGCGCCCTCACGCTCGCCGCCAATCTCCTCTACGACGTCAATTTGACGGACATGGGAACATGCTACAAGGCATTTCGCACCGAAAAACTTCGATCCCTGACATTGCGCTCCGACGGGTTTGGGATCGAGGCGGAACTGACAGCCAAGGCGTGCCGCCTTGGCTGGAGGATCTATGAGGCGCCCATCTCCTACAGCGGACGCACCTACGCCGAGGGCAAGAAGATCACCTGGACCGCGGCCCTCGTCTACCTGGCCTGCCTGCTGCGCTACCGTGTGGGCGATTAGCCACCCGGTTCGCCTGCTTTTCCTGGTCGCGCTCGGCCTGCGCGCGGGCGTGGCTCTGGTCACGGAAGTCCACCCGCTCCTGCCCGACTACCATTACACCGACGCCCACTACATGGATGAGATCGCGGGCGACATGCTCAAGGCGCGGGCTGAGGGCCGCTATTTCATGCCCGGATTCTCACCCTCCAAGCGGGTCCACGCCATGGCCACCGAAGCGGTCTACCGCGTGGCGGGCCGGCGCCCGATCGCCATGAAGCTGCTGCAGGCGTTCATCGGATCGCTGGCGGTCGTCGCCTTCTTTTATTTGGCCGCCGGAGCGGTCGGCCCCGGCGCGGCCCTGGTCGCCGCCGCGGCCGTGGCGGTCTGGCCCACCAACGTCTTCATGACCTCGCAGAATTTCAAGGACGGGCCCGTCGCCCTTTGCGTCTTCACGGCCATGGCCCTGCTCGCCCGGGCCATGAGCCTGGAGCGGGGACGCGACCTCTCCCGCGCCCTCCTGCTTGCCTGGATGGCCCTGTTGGCGGTGGGCTTCCTACGCCCCTACATGCTCGCGGTGCTCGCGGGCGTCGGGGTTCCCGTGTGCGCCGGGGCGGGAGTCTTCCGCCGCCGGCAGGGCCGCCCCGCGGCCGCGATGTTTCTAGGCGCCTTGACCATACTCGCGGCCCCCATCATCTACAAGCCGTTCGCCGCCTACCTCTTCAACGGACCCCTGGCCCCGAGCATCACCGGCCTCGAAGACCCCACCGTTAAATCGAGCATCATCCCGATGACCTACGACGCCACGGCTGCCAAGTACATAGCCCCTTTCAGCCCGCAACGGCTCACCGAGATGCGCCGCATCCGCCAAGTCTCGGACCAGGCGTGGGCGCAAATCTACAAGGGCCGACGCATCGGGACTCAGCTCTTCTACGGCCTGGAATTTAAGACCTGGTGGGACGTCGCGGTGTTCCTACCGAAGGGCATGTTCTACGCCCTCTTCATGCCCCTGCCGGGACTCTATCCCCTGGAAGGCAATACGGGGCGGCTCATCGCCTCCCTCGAAAACGTGCCGATTTTACTTCTCTCCTGCCTGGGCCTGGCGGGGGCCCTGCGCGGGGGACTCACCGCCGAGCGCGCTTGGCTCCTGGGGGTTTTCGCGGCCATGGCCGCGGGCTCGGGCCTGCTCGAGTTCGACTTGGGGTCCGCCACGCGCCACCGCATACTCTACGTCCCGCTCCTGTTTCCATTCGCGGGACTGCTCGCAACCCGCCGCGCCCTCCGGGAAGGCCGCCGGCGCGTGGTCCAGGTCCTCGAGTGCGGGGGGCCCGGCGGAACCGGACGCCACGTGGCCGCCATCTGCAACGGCCTCGATCCCGCGCGCTTCGAGACCGCGCTGATCTTTTCCTCGCGCGGCGCCGATCCCGGCGCCTACCGCGATAGCGCCCCCGGCGCCGAGCGGGCCTATCACGTGCCGGAGATGACGCGCGAGATATCCCCGATCCGGGACTTCACCGCCTTCCTCAAGCTGGCGCGGCTCCTGCGCCGCGAACAGCCCGACATCGTCCATGCCCATTCCTCGAAAGCGGGTTTCCTGGCAAGGGGGGCGGCATGGCTGACCGGCGTGCCGCTCGTCTACTACTCACCCCGGGGCTACGGCTTTCTCCAGCAGGACCGCTCGGCGTTATCGCGGGGCCTCTACCGCGCCTTGGAAGCCTCGGTCTCCTGGATCGGCGAGATCGTGGCGGTGAGCCCCTCCGAGTCGGAGCTCGCCCGCGCGCTCGCCTGGGGCCGCCCGGTCCACGTGGTCTGCGATCCGTACCTGGGCGATACGGACCCTCCCGCGCCCCGCCCCGAGCGGGCCGCAACCGTGGTCGGCGCCTGCGGCCGGCTCACCTTCGCCCGCAACCCCGAGGCATTCCTCAACCTCGCCCAGCGCCTGACCGACTCGCGCAACGGCCTGCGCTGCCTGTGGATCGGGGCCGGGGAACTCGAGTCCGACTTCCGCCGCCAGCTCGAGAACATGAACTTGACTTCGAAGGTCACGGTCACGGGTTGGCTGGAGCCCGAGGAGGCCGCGCGCCGGCTCGCCGAGCTCGACGTGTTCGTGCACTACTCGCGCTGGGAAGGCCTGCCGGGGGCGGTCCTGGACGCCATGGCCGCGGGCCTGCCGGTCGTGGCCTCCGACACCGCGGGCAACCGCGACGCCGTCCTTGACGGCGAGACCGGCTTCATCGCCAAGAGCGAGATCGAGCTCCTCGAACGGGCCCTCCAGCTCGTGGATGATCCGGCTTTGCGCGCCCGGCTGGGCGCGGCCGGACGCCGGCGCGTGCTCGAGACGTTTTCCCGCGGCCGGGCCCGGGAGGCCCTGGACGGACTCTACTCCCGGCCGGCGTCCGGCGCCGCCACTTAGTGGAAGCGCGGGCGGTCAGCGCCCGGGCCGGTTGGAGAGGGCTCCCAGATCGAGCAGGGGGGTGCCCCCGCCCGGGCCGGTCATCATGACCGAGGGCATGACGCCGTTCCATTTATCGATGGCGAGCTTCTGGGTCTCGACCTGGCGCAGCTGGATGAGCTGGGGCGTGATGGCTTCCTTCTGCATGCGCAGGCCCTCGGCCTCGGCCTTGGCCGAGGCCACCTTCTGCTCGGCCTCGATCTTGATGCGGTCGAGGTCGCGCTTGGCCTTCAGGGCCTGCTGCTCGGCGATCTGCTTGGACTCGATGGCCTCCGCGAACTGCCGGGAGAAGTCGAAGTCGGTGATGTAGAGCTCGTCGACCTTGATGTGGCGGTCCTTGATCTGGTGCTCGACCAGCTCGCGGATGAGCTTCTTGACGTCCTCGCGCCGGGTGATGAGCTCCTCGGCCGTGAAGCGCGCGGTCGTCGCCTTGACGGCTTCCTGCACGGCGGGGTGGATGACGCGCTCGGAGTAGCCCACGCCCACCTCTTGAAAGATCTTGGGGGCGGCTTCGGGCATGGGGTGGTAGTTGAGGGCCACCTTGGTGTGCACGACCTGCATGTCCTTGGAGGCGGCGGAGGAGTCGTAGGAGTCTTTCTGGATGCGCACGTCCATATAGGCGACCTGCTCGATCACCGGGATGATGAGGTTGAAACCCTCGCCCAGAGCCTGCTGGCGGATGCCGGACATCTTGTTGAAGACGATGCCGCGGTGGCCCGCGGGAACGACGATGAGGCCCCCGCGAAAGACCATGGCCACGACGGCGAGGACGAGAAAGCCGATCGCGTATTTAACGACCAGGCTCGAGAGGGCCTCGCTGTCGATCTTATTGCCGCTCATCCACTTGTCCTTGGACATCATGACCATCAAGGCGGTCGCCATCACGACCAAAATCAGGAAACCCATTCTCGCACCTCACGGTTTCTTCTCCCCTAGTGCCAAGGAATCAACCATTCCCTTCGGTCACAATGGGGCAGACTAGCACCTTTGCCGCGGGCGTGTCCAGCGCGCTTCCTCCACCGCTGGAGGCGGCACGCCGACGCCGAGCCGCGCCCGATGCGTGGACAGTTGAAAGGACCGGGGACATGGAACCGGGTTGCGCCTTGACAGCCCCGCCGGGCCTGTGCTCAACTACCCCGCATGGCCGAAGCGACCCGCTGCCCCTCCTGCGGCGCGCCCGTCGAGTTCAAGACCACGGTCAGTCTCTACACCGTCTGCGCCCACTGCCGCAGCCTGGTCTACCGCAAGGGAATGGACTTGGAAGCCCTGGGCAAGGTCGCCGAACTCCAGAAGGACGGCTCGCCGCTGCAGTTGGCCGCCGTCGGCGGCTACAAGGGCGCGGGATTCACGGTGGTGGGGCGCATCCAACTGCGCTACGAGCAGGGATTCTGGAACGAGTGGCACCTGCGCTTTGACGACGAGAAATCAGGCTGGCTGGGCGAGGCCCAGGGGCTCTACGCCGTGAGCTTTCAATTCCAGACGTCGGAGCCTATCCCGGAGGGCGACGCCGTCGCCGTCGGCAAGCGCCTGGACCTGGCGGGCAAGACCTACACCGTCAAGGATTTGCGGGAAGCCGAATACGTCTCGGGCGAGGGGGAGCTTCCCTTCCGCGTCCCCTTCGGCGAGAAGGGGGATTTCGCCGACTTGGCCGAGGCCGGCGGGGGATTCGCCACCATCGACTACAGCGAGGACCCCCCGCTGCTGTTCGCGGGCGAGTACGTTCCCTTTGAGACCCTTAAATTGAGGGGGCTCAAGGTCTTCGAGGGCTGGTGAGCGAAAGGAATGGCCCCACGATGAAGGATAGCGGAATGGGACCATGACCGAAGCCGAAGGCGGCGCCTTTAAGTGCACCGGCTGCGGCGCGGCCCTGGAGATCCGCGCCCAGGGCTTCAGCGAAAGCCTGGTTTGCTCCCACTGCGGGAGCATTCTCGACGCCCGGGACCCCCAGCACAAGGTGTTCGGCAAGTACCGGGCGGCCATGAAGCACGAGCCCACGATCCCGCTCGGGACCAAAGGGGAGCTCCGGGGCGACAAATGGCAGGCCATCGGCTACCTGCGCCGAAAAGTTCGGTATTACGACGTGGACTACGACTGGGCGGAGTACCTCCTGTATAACCCCTTCAAGGGCTACCGCTGGCTGCTGGAGTCGGGCGGTCATTGGACCCTGCTGGCGCCCCTCCCCGCGGCGCCCGTGGAGAAGCGCGGGTGACCGCATGACCGAAGGCCTTGCGATAAGGAGGACATCTGATCGCAAGGTCCCCGGCGTTCCTAGTAACGCCGGGGGACATGGTTCGATTCCTATGGATACGGGAAGTGAACCATGACGTGCCCCAAGTGCTCGGCGCCGCTGGAGACGGTCCATCTTCCCGGGGGCTTCGAGATCGACTCTTGCCCCCAATGCCACGGCGTCTTCTACGACGCCGCGGAGTTCGCCCTGACGCTCAAGCTCAAAAGCGCGATGAAGTCGGCCTTGGCCTGCCCGAAGTGCGAGAGCCCCATGGAGGTGGGGGGCGTGTTCGATGGAAGCCTCACCGTGGACCGCTGCACCTCCTGCCAGGGCCTTTGGTTCGACTCCGGCGAGGTGGTCAAGCTCCGCAGGCTGTCGGGCGCGGAGAGCCTGCTCGGCAAGCCCGGCCAGGAGGACGTCTCCGACCTCCCCCGCCGCCTGCAGGCCCAGGCCAATCTCCGCAAGGAGGCCGCGCAAGCCAACCCGCCCGCGCCTCCCGACTGCGGCAACTGGGACAACCCCGACATCCAGCGCAACCCCGTCATCGATCATGAAGGGCGGCGCTACCAGCACTTTCAGACCTCCAAACCGATGGTGAGCTTCGTCCTCGGCGAGTTCAACTGGAAGGTCAAGGCCGGGGAGACCGCCACCGCGCGGGATTTCATCTGCCCGCCCTATCTCCTGAGCGAGGACGTGACCCCGGAGGGCTCCGCCTGGTCGCATGGGGATTACCTCGACCCGTCGGAGGTGTGGCTCGCCTTCGGACTCTCCGGCAGCCCCCCGGTCCCGCGCGGCGTGGCCCCGGCCCAGCCCAACCCCCACGCCGCGGCGTGGGACGCGGCCAAGCCCGTGTTCTGGGCCGCGGTCCTGGGCGGCCTGTTGGTGTTCGCGGCCGCGGCCTTACTCTGCCAGAAAGCCCCCGTGCCGCCGTTCGGCTTCACCTACGCGGTGACCGATCCCCAGCGGGCGAAGGTGAGCATGCCCTTCGAGTTAGGGGGGCGCACCTCCAACGTACGGGTCAAGACCCACGCCGAGCTCAGCAACAATTGGGCCTTCTTCCGCATGGCCCTCATCAACACCCGGACCGACGAAGCCATTGAATTCGCCCGCGACCTGGCCTATTATTGGGGATCCGAGGACGGCGAGGCCTGGAGCGAGGGAAGCCGTTCAGATACCGTCCACCTTCCTTCCGTCCCCGCGGGGACCTACTACCTGCGCGTGGAGCCGGAGTCCGACGCGAGCGGCTTCCCCTACGGCATCGAGATCACCCGCGACGTGCCGCGCCCGGCGTATCTGTTCTGGGCGCTGGGACTCTTGTGCCTCCCCCCGCTCTGGTGGTGGTGGCGCAACCGGCGCTTCGAGATCCAGCGCTGGCAGGAGAGCGACCACCCCTGGGTCACCACGGATGACGACGAGGAGGACGAGGAATGAGGTGGTATCGGATCTACGCCGCGGCCGTCGTGGCCTTCCTGGGCTGGGCGCACTGGACCGGCTGGTCCCACACCGACGTCGATGAGGTCAAGGGCGTGCCCAAGAGCGTGCGGAACAACCCCGGCTCGTACCGCTCGCCTTACCGTCCGACGTCGCGCGGCTGGTGGCGCTGGGGAAAATAGACGTGAAGGAGACTTGAAGACATGGAGAAACTGCTGAACCCGTCGCACTTCGTCGCGGCGCTGGTCTATTCCGCCGTGGGCCTGGGAGTTTTCATGGCCGCCTTCGTGGCCGTCGACAAGGCCACGCCCTACAACCTGTGGGAAGAGCTCGTCGCCAAACAGAACCGGGCGCTGGCCACGGTGGTCGGGTGCCTGTCGATCGGGATCTCGATCATCATCGCGGCCTCGATACTCGGCTAGGTCCAGAGCCGTGACGTCGGCGCTCTTCGTCTCGGTCTTTGTCATCGCGACCTGCGGCTTGGTCTACGAGCTGGTCGCGAGCACCCTCGCCAGCTACCTGCTCGGCGACACGGTCTTCCAGTTCTCGACCGTGATCGGGGCCTACCTCTTCGCCATGGGCGTGGGGTCGTATCTTTCGCGCTTCATCGGCCGCGGCCTCGTGACCCGCTTCATCCAGGTCGAAGCCCTGGTGGGGCTCCTGGGCGGATTCTCCGCGGCCCTGCTCTCCATCGCCTTCATCGAGACGCGGGGGTTCCAGGTGGTGCTCTATTCGGTGGTCTTTGGGGTGGGAGCCTTGGTGGGACTCGAGGTCCCCCTGCTCATCCGCATACTCAAAGACCGGCTGGAACTCAAGGATTTGGTGGCGCAGGTATTGGCGCTGGATTACGTCGGGGCCTTGGCGGCCTCGCTGCTATTCCCATTGGTATTGATGCCGCACCTGGGCCTCCTTAAGACGTGCTTCGTATTTGGGCTGGCGAACGTTGGGGTTGCGGTCTGGGCACTGAACATATTCCGCGAAGAATTGCCTCGCCCAGGCTGGCTAAGGGCTTTTTGCCTGGCCTCGGCGGCTGCGCTCATGGCTGGGCTGGCGATGTCCGGCGACATTGCGGCGTGGGCCGACACGGGCCTCTACACCGACGACGTCATCGTTTCCAAACAGACACCCTACCAGCGCATCGTCTTGACCCGCGGCAAGCGCGACCTCCGGCTGTTTCTCAACGGCCATCTGCAGTTCTCCTCGCTCGACGAGCACCGCTACCACGAAACCCTGGTGCACCCGGGCCTGGCCTCCCTGGAGTCCCCCCGCCGCGTGCTCATCCTGGGCGGCGGCGACGGCCTGGCGGCCCGCGAGGTTCTGCGTTATCCAACCGTCGACGAGGTCGTCCTCGTCGACATCGATCCGGAAGTCACCCGGCTCTTTTCCCGCCAGGAAATCTTCAAGAACCTCAACGGCGGGTCCTTGCTCTCCCGAAAGCTGCGCGTCATCAACGCCGACGCGTTTCAGTGGTTGGAGTCGGGGACGGATAGGTTTGACTTCGCCATCGTGGATCTTCCCGATCCCAGCACATTTTCCCTGGGCAAACTCTATACAACGGCTTTTTACCGCGCGCTTCGCGCGCGGTTGCGGCGCGGCGGCCTCGCGGTTGTACAGGCCACCTCGCCGCTGTTTGCCCGCCGCTCCTTCTGGTGCGTCGACACCACCCTGAGGGCCGCGGGCTTCAAGACTTCCCCCTATCACGCCTACGTCCCCTCTTTCGGCGAATGGGGCTTCATCATCGCGGGAGACTCCCCCGCCCGCCTCCCCGAGCGCCTCCCGGAGGGACTCAAGTTCCTGACCCGCCGGACTTTGGCCGGGCTTTTTGAATTTCCCGCCGACATGGCGCGGGTCCCCGCGCCGCCCAACGCCTTGAACACGCAGGCCCTTGTCCACACCTACGAGGAGGAGTGGGACAAGCTCAACTACTGACCCGCCGGGAGTTCCTCGCGGCCTTGGGGGGCCTGGCCGCCCTGGCGGGGTGCCGCGGTACACCCGCGACCGAGATCGCCGGCGAGATCGTGGGCTCCTCGCACAAACTCGGGCATCGCCTGCGCTCCGGGAATTTCCCGAGGCCCGCCGAAACCGCGCGCGCCGGCATCGTCGTGGTCGGCGGGGGAGTCTCGGGCCTGTCGGCGGGCTGGAAGCTCGAACGCTCGGGCTTCCAGGACTTCCAAGTCCTCGAACTCGAGGACTCAGCGGGCGGCAACGCGCGCTGGGGCGAGAATTCCCTCACGCGTTATCCCTGGGGGGCCCATTACATCCCCCTGCCCGAGTCCGAAGCCCGAGCGGTCTGTGAGGTCCTTACCGATCTAAAGGTCCAGACCGGGACCGACAAGAAGGGCCGACCGGTGTTCGACGAGCGCTATGTGTGCTTTGCCCCGCAGGAACGCCTTTTCATCCATGGGTCGTGGCAGGAAGGGATAGCACCCCGCACCGGGCTGTCCGACACGGATACGAATCAATTCACGAAATTTGAGAGGGAAATGGATCAATTTCGCCGCCGACGTTCCGTCGGCGGCGGCAGAGCATTCGCCATCCCCATGGAGTCGAGCACCCGCGACGAGGACCTCCTGGCGCTCGACCGCGTGTCCATGGCCGAGTGGCTTGACCGGAGGGGCTACACATCCGCGCCCCTCCGGTGGTTCGTCGAGTACGCCTGCCGCGACGACTACGGCTCGCTCCTCGGCGAGACCTCGGCCTGGGCCGCGATCCACTACTTCGCGGGCCGCAGCCGCGGCGCCGGCGGCGAGGTGCTCACGTGGCCGGAGGGCAACGGCTTCGTAGCCCGACGGCTGGCCGCCCGACTAGGGACTCGCGTCAGAACCTCGGCCCTGGCCTTCGACGTGGTCCCCACGGCCGACGGCGTGCGGGTGGATTGGCTCGACGCGCGCACCGGCCGGGCCCAGCGGACGCTGGCCCGCGCGGCGATCGTCTGCCTGCCCGTATTCGTGGCCGGCCGCGTCATCGAACCCCTGCGCCGGGCCAAGCCCGCATGGCTCGCCGCCTTCTCCTACGCGCCCTGGATGGTCGCCAACCTCACGGTGCATGACCCGCCCGAAGGCCGCGGCTTTCCGACGTGCTGGGACAACGTGCTCTACCGCGGACAAGGCCTCGGCTACGTGGACGCCGGCCACCAGAGCCTGGCCTCCCGCCGGCGGGACACGGTGTGGACTTATTTCCGGCCCCTGACGGGTCCGGATTCCGCTCAAGCGCGGCGCGACGCGCTGGAAGCGCCTTGGAGCCGGTGGCGCGACCTCGTGCTCGATGAGCTCAAGGCGCCCCACCCGGAGCTGCGCGAGCGCGTGCGGCGCCTGGACGTGATGGTCTGGGGGCACGCCATGGTCAAGCCGCGGCCGGGCCTGCTCTGGGGCGGAGCCCGCCAAGAGGCGCTCAAACCCCTGGGACCGGTCTTTCTCGGCCACTCGGACTTGAGCGGCCTGCCGCTTTTCGAGGAGGCCCTCACCCGCGGGGTCGCCGCGGCGCAAGGCGCGATGCGGCGGCTCGGGCACCCCTTCACCGTCAGCGCCTGACGACCCCCGCCTCGGCCGCTACGGCTCGATCGTCCCGATCATGCTGGGCGGCTTGATCACTCCCGAGATGTTCATGGGCTGTCCGTCGGAGGGCAAGCGGTTGGCCAGGGCCTGCTGGGGCATCGAAACGGAGATGTAGCGCTTCCCGAAGGGAGAGTTCTGCTTGCCCGAGGGCTCGTAGAGCGAGAAGCTGATGCACGGGATCTTCCCGGAATCGGTGTAGCACGTGCTGATGCGGGCGGACCGGGCCAACCCGGTCACCTGCGCGTTATTGCCGTAGAATTTCCCCGGGTCCGAGGCCACCTGAGCCACGGTCCAGAGCGGGTCGAAGGCGCGCGCGGTCCAGCCTGAAAGAAAGGCCGCGGCGAGCGCGGCCGCGGCAAGGATGCGGCCGGAGAAGCGCTGGGTCGTCATTTTCATGCCTCCCTGGGGGGTGATGTCGCCATCGGAACATCTCGTGCCCTAAGGATAGACCGCGCGGGGCTTTCCGTCAAGTCCCGCGGACCTCGCCCCGTGTTTTCGAAGTCGCCGTGTTGGGGTTTCACCTCCACCGGTGGAGGTGAAAACGCCGCGGCCTGCGGGGCTCGGCTGCGGTGGGGCCTTGTTCTGGCATTTCGGCGACGACACCGTGCCATGGAGCGAGGACGGCCGTCGGCTTCACGGCCCGAGTTTCCGGAGGAATCCTTGAACAGCGAACCGCCATTCCTCCGGCCGTGACACGGCGAAATCCTCATGCCTGGCGCCCTCGAAGACCTTCAGGGTTTTCGCACCGGCGAGATTCTCGTAGAGCCCTCGGGCCTCTCCAATCGAAATGTAGGCGTCTCGATCGCCGAAGAGCATGAGAGCCGGGCATCTCACGCTTCGCGCGTAATCCCTGGGATTGTGCGCGAATCCGTTGAACCCCTGCTGGATGCCTCCCCAGAAAACCAGGAGTTGCGCAAAAGGAAATAAAGGCAGGCCCATTCGCCCGAAACGATGCCGCGCCGAGGAGAGGAGACGGTCGAAGGGGGACACAACGATGATCCCCCGCGGCTCAACATGCAGGGCGCTCACGGCACGCAGGACCGCGGCCGCTCCCATCGAGACCCCGTAAAGAACCGGCTTCTCGGCCGGAGCGGCCGTGCCCGCCCACTCAACCGCGGCCGCCACGGCCCGCGCCTCATGATACCCGAGGCTCGTCTCATCTCCGGCGGACCCGCCGCTGCCGTTGAAGTCCACGAGGAGGCAATCGAAACCCAGCGTGATGAATTCTCGGGCCGCCGGCAGGAGGGAACTCCTGCTGTCGGCGTAGCCGTGAAACAACAGGATCAGCCCTCGACGCCTGTTGGAGCGCAAGAGCCAGGCCTCGACGGACAGTCCGCCGATCCCGGGGAAGGAGACCGTTTCGGAGTTCAGACCGAAATCCCGAGGCACGGCCCGATGGGCCGGACGCGGCAGGTTGACGCCGGTTAGGAGGACCCGGATCTTCCCCCCTGCCGACAACCGCTCCGGCGGGCGGGTCCTCTCTCCTGCGGGAACAAAATGCGTCATGGCGCGGGCGTGATAGAAGGCTGCCGCATTCAGAAGCACGAAGGCGGCGAGTACGCCCAAGAACCCGATGCGCGCAAGATTCCGGGAACTTTTCCGCGAGTCGATCGCATATGAGTGAGGCATGGGGGCTTCAGAGATTTCGATTCCGGCCGGTCCACCCACTCTTAGTAACCGCCGAGGCGCTCCCCGTTCCATGGGAGAGGGGCCGTGTCGGGGAGACCAGAGTCCCGAAGTGGGGCAACAGCCTGGGGGTCCGCCGCATTGGCGCGCGCGAAAGGGGCGCCGCGCGGACCGCGCCCCGGCGGAGGTCGTCGAAGAGGTCAACGGCAAGCTCCAGGCGCTGTTGGCCGACTGACCCCCGGGACCGCTTCCACCACATCATCCGAATTTGGCATATTCAGGACCCCTGGCGGCAAGAAAGCTCCATTGGCCGTCAGGAAATAGCCCATGCCCCGCGACCCTTTCCTCGACGCCGCGATCGCCGAAGCCCGGGCGGGTTGGGAGGAGGGCGGCATCCCCATCGGCTCGGTGCTCGCGCGCGACGGCAAGATCATCGGCCGCGGGCACAACCGCCGCGTCCAGCAAAACGACCCCATGGCCCACGCCGAGATCGACTGCCTCCGCCGGGCCGGCCGGATCGGGAGCTACCGGGGCACGGTGCTTTATTCGACCTTGATGCCCTGCTACCTGTGCGCCGGCGCGACGGTGCAATTCGGCATCCCCAAGGTCGTCGCCGGGGAGTCGGAAACCTTCCCGGGGGCGCGCGATCTTCTCGAGAGCAAAGGCGTGGAGGTCGTGGACCTGCGCGACCCGGACTGCATTGCGCTCATGCGGCGCCTGATCGCCGAGAAGCCCGCCCTCTGGAACGAGGATATCGGGGTCTAGTACACGCGGCGATGAATTCGCCACGGGTTTAAGGGGTGCGCTGAA
>CAYJXJ010000120.1:0-14357 GCA_964374095.1 uncultured Elusimicrobia bacterium | reverse complement strand
TTTTTCGACGGGAAAGTGCCCGCCTTGCCTACATAACTCGTAAACTCGGGCTAGAGGCGCGATTCGTCAAGGAGGCGGGGCAAGCCCTGGGGCGGGCTTTCGGGGAGATCGCCAACGCGCTCAATCCGGGCGTCATCGCCTTAGGCGGCGGCCTCACGGCAAGCTGGAAGCTCCTGAGGCCGGAGGCCCTCGAGGAATTCCGCCGCCGCGCCCTGCCCGCCGCTTTCGCCTCGACACGCATACTCAAGGCCGATTTCCCCGACGACGCGGGAATACTGGGGGGAGCGATCCTGGCCTGGGGCCGCTACCGCCTCCGGCGAACGACCGCCGCCCAGACGGGGCTGGCGCGGAGGCGGTCTTCTCCGTAGCCCGCGGCGACCAGGGGCTCGACGCGCATGTCCCAGAGATAGAGCTTGGCCGAGCCGCCGCCGTCGTGGTTCATGCCGGAGTGGCAGCCCTCGGCGGCCATGGCGCGCGCGAGTTCCGGGCCGGTCATGCCGCACTTGGCCGATCCGGAGTTGGCGGAGAAAAATTTGAGATCCCCATCGAGAGTCATGCAGGAGGCGCTCCGGGGGGTGTTCGAGTGAAACTTGATCCCGGGATCGGAGCCGTCAGGGCGGCAGCGAGGGTCGAAACTCTCGGCGCAGAGCTGGCGGGCCGAGACGTCGCGGCCGTCCTCGACGACCTGCGGCCCGGCGCAGTAGACCTCGGCCTCCGGGAGGGACCCGAAGAGCCGGTAGTTGGCCGGCGTGCTCTGGAGAAGCCACCAGTACGCCGGGGGGAAAAAGACCATGCAGGCGCGCGGGCTGCGCGGCGAGTTGCGCGGCAGCTCGCCGCCCAAAGCGCTGGACCTATAGTAGGAAAGGATCGCGGATTCGTCGCGCAAGAAAAAGCCCCCGTTGATGAGGCCGACCGGGATGAGGCCGCGGCGCAGCAGGGCGGCGGCCGCGCCCCGCACCGTCTTGTACCCGTCGTGAAAGACCACGAACGTATAGGCCCGGCGGTAAGCCGCGTCGTTGAACCGGAAGCTAGACACGATCAGGCGCCCGCCGCGGCAGGCAGGCAGGGGCCGGATGCTGGCGGTAAAGGGCGAGGGCACGGCGGGCCAGGGCCCGCCGTCCCCGGAGGGAAGTCGTCCGCCACTCCCGGAGGGGGCGGCGGGCCGGCCGGGGAGCGCCAGGAGGGCGAGGGCCAAGAGGGGAATCATTTCACCCCGATGGGCCCCCCGTATGACGAGAAGGAGGGGCGGCCGGAGAAGAACTCGTCGACGGCCTGGGCGATGCGCCGCATCACCGCCTCCGGCCGGGGGGGACGCGGGTGGAGATAGACCACGAGGACGTAGCGCCGGCCCGGACCCTCGACAAAGGCCGCGTCGTTGCGGGAGCTTGAGGTCGCGCCGGTCTTGCCGTAGTAGGTCGCCCCCCGTCGTTCCACGGCTTCCCCGATAAGGCCCCGGTCGAGCTGGCCGCGCAGGAGCTTGAGCATGGCCTCGGACGCCTCGGGGCTGACCAGTTCCCGCTGGGCGATCAGGGAGAGCAGCGTCGCCGCGTCGGCCGGGGGCATGGCGTTCAAGCCTACGCCGTCGTCGCAAAGGCGGTCCGAGGCCCCGCCTTTGAGTTTGCGGGCCACTCGGGTGCCCGCGGCCCCCAGGCTCCTCACGAAGGCGGTGGTGTCCTCGCGGTCCAACAGGTCGATCATGGTGTTGGCGGCCGGGTTGTCGCTGCGCTGGACCATGACTTGCATGAGGTCCGAGACCCGCCAGTGCTCATTGGGCATCACCGGCTTGTTGTTGATCAGGCGTTCCGGGTCGGTCACGGGGGGGAAAGACATGGTGCCCGTCACGTTGCAGGCCGAGATGCTGATCGTCTGCGCTAGGGAGAGCAGTCCCTGGGCCTCGAGCTCGAAGGCGTGCGCCAGCAGGGCGAGTTTGATCACGCTGGCCGCCGGGGCGGGGGCCTGGTCGCGCAAACCGGCCCGGACCGGCTTATCTCCGCTGAGATCGACGACCGAGATGCGGGCGAAGTCGGAGGAGCCTTCGGAGACATGCAGATCAAGGTCGAGCACCTGCAGCAATCGTTCCAGCCGGGCCTGGCGTTCTTCCACTCCCGGAGGGGGCGGCGAGCCCGCCGCCCGGAGTGGGCTCGCCGCCAAAAGCCACGCCAAGCAGGTTATCCTCATACCGGACCTCCTTGGCGATCATTTTGCACGCGATCCGGAGGCTCCGCCACGGCCCCGGATTCCGATCCTCACCCGCCGTCACCTCCCGTCACTCCCGGACCGATTTGTCATCGAGAGATCGAGCCCGGCCCCGATCATCCAAGATCACGCCCCATCAGTGGGTCCAAGGGCCGATGGAAGTCTGGGCCGATGGGCCCTAGCCTCAGCCGCCGGAGGCGGCGATAATCGGGCATGCTGTTGTCGCTGATCTTGGTGCTGCGGGTAGTCGTCCCGGCCGAGCGTTCCTGGGCCGGGCCGGCCTGCGAGGTGAAGGAATTTCGCATGATCCTTGAGGGCTGGACCCGCGGCAGCTTGGCCGCGCCCGCGCCTTGCCGCGTGGCGCCCATCGAGCCGCAACCCACCTGCCCCCGCGCCCCCTGCTACAATGTCGCCTGCAAGGCCGTGATTCGTTATCATGCCGTCGTGGAGCTGCCTGCCGGGGTGGATCGCCTCTGGCCGGCGTGCTTCTTCAAGCAGCAGCGCATGGGCCTGCGCAGCCACCGGGAGTCGGGGGCTCGCAAGCTCGACCAGTACGAGCCGCGGCCCACTCAGGATTTCGCCGGCAGCGTGGAGCACGCCGTGGGCTATCGATGGGAGGCCGTGCCGGGACGGCCCCGGCACTTCTCCGTGCGGTTCTACGATCTTCCGGGCTGGCTGGAGCGGTACTGGCACGGCCGGCCCAATGCCGTGGCCCCCAAGTGGTTCCCGCTGGATTGGCGTTACATGTACCGGGCCTACCTGGGACCCAAGACGGGGGATATCGCCGAGGACGATTACGCCTACGTCCGCGTGGACATGGAGGCCAGCGTCTCCCCGGACCCGGGGGTTTGGCATGCCCAGTCTCCAAGCACGGTGGCGCTTTGGGAGGCCTTCCGGAGGGAGTTGGCCGGGATGGCGGAGGCCCTTGGGGGGCCCTCCGATCCCAGCTTTATCCCCCTGCCCGCCCGAGAGTGGCCCCGCTGAGCGGTCAGCGCAGGCTTGCGGTCACAGGAAGCCGCGTTTCTCATTTCCCCGCGGCCCGACGTTAACGCATCTAGAACCTAAATCCACGGCCGCGGAGCCCAAGACCCCATGCCGCCGGCGGACCGGGCTGGTATTCTGATACGAGAGGGCTTATCCATGCACAACCAGACGGCCGCGCTGCTTGCCGCGCTCCTGGGACTCGCCTCGGCCGCGGGTCCGGCCCAGTCCGCCCCGGTCGAGTCGCCGAGCGCGGCGGCTCTAGCCCCATGGGCGCCTCCCCGTGAGGCGCGGGGTCCCGCCGACGCGGCGCCGTTGCGCTGGCTCTTCGACGGGGAGCCGAGCCGAGGCGGGGCGACTTTCCGGATCATATCCGTTGCCGAGCCACCCGGCGCGGCCCAGGGAACGCTCGTCACCCAGCCTCCCGCCGCGGCCCCGTCGGCCGGGGCGGGGACCCGCGTCCCGGCGCCGAGAGGCACCGTCGTCTTGATCATGATCGACGGCTTGGGCCACAAATATCTCCTGGAGGCCATGGCTTCGGGGCATGCTCCCAACCTGGCTTCCTTAATAGCCGAGGAGGGCTACCGGCTCGCCCCCTATCTCAACGGACTGCCCACCGTGACGCTCGCCGTCCAGGGCCAGGTGTTCTATGGGCGGCGCCGGCCGGGCAACGAGTGGTACCGCAAGTCCGAGGCCCGCGAGCTCGACGCCAACCAGGCGGAGATGGAATGGCGCCGGGAGGACGGCCTGCTCTACGGGGGCCGGGCGTATTTGAGCGAACTCTCCGGCGGGGCCGAGGCGGGGGCGGCGGTCAATCGTCTGCGTCAGGAAGCCATCGAGAAAGACGGGACCGTCATCGCGACCCTCAAGGACTTGGCCGCGGGGGCGCCGCTGCTCCTGCGCTACATCTGGAACCATGGTCCCATCACCGAGGGGCCCGCCCTGGTCTATCGATTCCTGCGCGACGCCTGGAAATTCAGGAGGGACTTTGCGGAGCGCGGCAACGATACCCCCCTTGACCGCAAGGCCGCCTTCTTCATGCCCTTCATCTCGCATTTCCTGGCCAGCATCGCCCTGGAGGGAGTCAAGAGGTCCGTCGCGGAGGGCGTTCCCGTCGTCTTCACGGATCTCGCCAGCTACGATGAGGAAGCCCATTACTACGGCCCCGCCTCCGCCGAGGCCTGGCACGCCCTGGAGTCCATCGACGCCAAGATCGGCGAGGCGGCCGCCGTGGCGCGCGCGCACGGCAGTCCGCTGGTCGTTTTCTCGGACCATGGCCAGACCCCGGCGGTCAATTTTCGAAAGAAGTTCGGCAAGCCCTTCCAACAGGCTCTCGACGAATTGGTCCGGGAGGCCCGGCCCCAGGCGAAGGACCGTGAGTTGGTGTTCTCGCACGTTTATTCCATGGGCAAGATCGACGTGGCCGGGGCTCCGGGGACATTGTCGAGGGTGGAGGTGGAGGCCGCCTACCCGGGCCTCCTCGCCAAGCTCCGCGACCATCCCGCCCTGGGCCTGGTCGCGGCGCGCGAGGCGGACGGCGGCATCCGGCTGCTGGGCAAGACCGGGACGGCGGCACTCTCCGCCGAGGGGCGGCTGACGCCGGGCGAAGGCTTGGACCCGCTTCTACCTTACGCCGACGAGCGCGCCCCTCGGGAGGTCCTGGCGCGTCACATCCGGAACTATCTGGATATGGACGAATCCGGCGACCTCGTGGTGTTCGGCGCCTATGAGGACGGCGCGGTCGTGGACCTCAACGTCAAGTACACGCTGGCCTCGCAGCACGGCGGGATGGGGGGGGAGCAGATGCACCCCTTCATCCTTTATAAGCCGGGAGTCCTCCGGCTGGAGCCCGAAAGCATACTCGACGCCACCGGGCTCCATCCCGCCCTCCGCGAACTGGTCGGCCGCTAAGAGCGCACTCCCAGCGCTGGGAGTAACCGTCCCCAACAGCGAGCGTGACGGGAAGTGACCGACCATCCGCGGGCCCGGCGTTCCTCGGCAGCCGTGCCGCGGACGGCGGGCACGGGTGACGGGAGGTGACGTCGGCGGCGAGGGTCCCAGACCGCCGGCGATGGGTTGGCATATCATGGTCTTGCGTATATGTCGGCACCCAGGAGGTTCCCCGTATGAAGAAAGGCAGTTTCGGGAGGTTGGCGGCGCTCAGCGCGTGCCTGGCTGCTCCCGCCTTCGCAGGTCCATCCCAGGGATTGAATTTCGACCAGGGAATCGACGCCGGGGCGGCGCTCGAGCGGATCCGCGCGCAAATTCACGAGGGCGGCGCGGTGGCGCCGGCCTACAACGACGGCTCCCATTACAGCATGGACTGCGTGAAATTTGAGTTCAAGCCGGAAGGCGCGCCGGTGTCTCAGCCGGTGACTCTGCGCAGCACCGAGTGGATCACGCATTGCCCCGGGCGCGGTCTCGGCGGAGGTTGGCCCCATCATAACGACCCGTGGGACCGCAACCGCGGCGGGAACTGCGTGCGGTACCCGGGCCAAACCTACACCGAGACCGTGCAGGTGACCCTGCGCGAACGCAAGCCCCTCAACCCCTGGGAGTCCGACACCTTCCAGGTATGCCTGGAGGGACCGTGGCTGCGCGCCGACCCCGTGGCGACCGGCTACGAGTATCGCCGGGAAGCAACGATCAACCGCGGCGACATCGCCTTCAGCCCAGGCAAGAAGATCCCCATGCGGCCCGACCCGGCCGGGCTCTCGACCGAATCACTCTCGACGGGGCTCAACCTGAAGATCGCGGACAAGTGGGCGTCCTATTATCCCGGCGAGAGGACCGTGCTCTGGTTGTGGCTGGTGCAGGAGTGGGGCCCGCTGCGCCCGACCATCCTCGACACCAAGATCTACCTGCCGTCCGCGCCCGCCTATGAGATCGATCTCATGAAGTACTCCGAGTTTTTCAACGGGGCGCTCAGGCCCGGGAGCAGGTACTTCGTCAAGTACAGCTTCGCGCGGGAAGGCGCCGTGTCCAAGCCCGACTGGGTCCCCTCCTGGGGCTACCTGGGAGCCATCCGTACGGAAACAATCGTCTATCAACCCGGGAGCCCGAGGCCGTGAGGGGCACCGTGCTGCTGGGTGTCGTCGCGGCGCTGGCCGTCAGCTCTCCGGCCGGCGCCGCATCCGTTTCGCCGGAGTCCCTGGCGGAGAGCGGCTGGGTCGAGTTCCGAGCGTCGGGGTCAAGGGTGCCCGACATGAAGACAGCTTGGCCCCACCCGGTCCCCGTGCCGACCGCGGCCGAATCGGACTGGAATGAACTCCTCGAGAAGGTCCAGCAGCGCGGCGCCTTTCGGGAACGGGACGGGCAGATTCCGGCCAACTTCGGTCTCGCGGATGTGCGCGGCGACGCGCAGGCCGACCATCTGGCCGACTACATCAATGTGTGGGGCTACGGCTCCCCAAGGATGTTCTACCCCAAGCAGGTCACCTTGGTCTCCGAGAAATGGGAGGTCGCCACGGACGGCAACTGGCACATCCACCAGTGGCTGTTCTGGATCGCGCCGGAAGGTCAGGTCTTGCGCGTCGCCAAGCAGTTCATCGTCCAGACCCGCCAGCGCACGGTGCTCGACGTCCGCTACGATCCGGTGGAGCCGGCGGATCCGGCCGCTCAAGCCAAGCTTAAAGACCTGCTGGCGCAATGGCGGGACTTCTAACGACGTCACCTGGCTCGCGGGTATGGCGCCGGGGAGTCAAGGAGGCGGCATGAAAACCAATATCGCTCTGGTGACGCTGCTTTGGGGGTATTTCTTTCCGGCGGGCGCGGCCGCGGTGATGCCGGCCGCGCCTTGGCCGGTCGACCCGACCAAGGCCCAACGCGAGGCCCACGAGCGCGTCGAAGCAAGGATGCAGCGCTACCGGCGCGTGGAGCGCCTGCGCAAGGACCTGCGCTACCTCTCCGAGGAGCTCGACCGGGACATCGTCGAGGGCCACGCCCTGGACCTCTCGGTCTACTCGCGCCGGGGCCTGGCCCGGCTGAGGGATATCCGCGCCAAGGGCAACGTGGACCCGCTTCTCAAGCCCGCGCTCAAACGCCTGGAGGACCTCTACCGCGGTCTTCCCAACAAAGCCTACGCCGAAACCTACGCCCAGAGCCTGGTCCGGCACATCAACGAGACCCTGCGCTGGGCCTCGGAGAAGGGGACCACCGACAAGGAGATGCTGGCGCTCCTCGATGAGGTCCTGGCGCTTCCTGACGATGTCCCCACCGAGACCAATGGGATCGCGGCCCTAGGATTTTTCCCGGTGGACATCCCTTTCGAGGAGTTCATGCGCCTGGACCCGATCCGCGCCTTCCTGGTCAAGCACCGCCTCAGCCGCCCTTCCGGCGGCTATCAAAGGACCACCCCCGAAGATATCGTCGGCAACAAGCACAACGTGCAAATCGGCGTGGAGGTCGAGGGCGTGGTCAGCCGCGTGGACGACTGCTGGTTCGACCTGGACGTGTGCTTCAGCATCGCCGGCGACCTCGACCTGCACGTGGAGCTGCCGCCCTCGTGGCGCCTGCTGCACCGCGGCATCCCGCTGCCCAAGCTCGGCCAGCGGGTGAGGGTCCGGGGCTGGTCTTACCTGGATGTCTTCCACAAGCTCGAGCTGGAGTACGATCCGGACCACCCCTTCCTGGGCAAGGGGCGCAAGCATCTCTGGGAGATCCATCCGATTAACGACATCGAGATCCTTCCCTAAGATGGGGCAACGACATCGAAATTCTGCCCTGAGATGACGCGCGTCCTGTGGCTGTCTTTGCTCGTCGGGGCCGGGGGCTGCTCGGCCCCTCCGGCGGCGGCGCCCGGCGGGTCCGTCGTGCGCTTCCTGGCCAACCCCGACCGCGGCGGGGGTACCCGCGAGGCCATCGCCAGGCTCGAGCGCGAGGACCCGGGCGTGAAGATCGACATGGTCGAGGGTCCCCCGGCCACCAACACGCGCGAGGACATGTACGCGGTGTCCTTCCTGGCCAAGGAGGAAACCTACGACCTCGTCTTCATGGACGTGGCGTGGCTGGCCAAGTTCGCCTCCCAGGGCTGGCTCAAGCCCCTGGACGGCTTGATCCCCGCCGGAGAACGGGAGGCCTTCCTTCCGGCCTATATCCGCGCCGGAACCTACGGCGGGAGCCTCTACAGCCTTCCAGTCAGGGCCGAGGGGGGCCTGCTGTACTACCGCAAGGACTTGCTGGACGGCGCGGGCATCCAGCCGCCCGACACCTGGGAGGAGTTGGTGCAAGCGGCCAAGCGCCTGCAGAGGCCCGAGCTGGCGGGTTTCGTTTTCCAGGGCAAGCAGTATGAGGGGTTGGTCTGCGCGTTCCTCGAGTTCGTCTGGACCAACGCGGGGGAGCTCATCGACGACCGCGGCCGCGTGCTCATCGACCGGCCCGAGGCCGTGGAGGCCCTCTCGCTCATGTCGGACATGATCCGCCGCCACCGCATCGTTCCGGAGGCCGTGCTCACGTATCAGGAGGAAGAAGCGCGGCATGCCTTCCAGGCCGGGCGCGCGGTATTCATGCGCAACTGGACCTACGCGTGGAATCTCCTCCAGGCCCCGGACTCGCCCGTGCGGGGCAAGGTGGGCGTGCTGCCCATCCCGCGCGGCCGCGGGCCGCATGCCTCGGTGCTCGGGGGCTGGGGCTTCGGCGTGTCGGCGTTCTCCCGCCGCCCCGAGGCCGCGTGGCGCGTCGCCTCGGGCTTGGCCTCGGCCCCGAGCCTCAAGACCGTCTTTCTCAAGAACGGGGCGCTCCCGACCCGGCTCGCCCTGTACCAGGATCCGGAACTATTGCGCGCCATTCCCCAGGCGCCCGAGTTGGCCCGCATACTCGCCGGCGCGCGCCCGCGTCCCCGGGTGCCATACTACTCCCGAGTCTCCGACTCGCTCCAAGTGCACGTCAGCGCGGCCCTGGCCGGCATCGAGGAGCCGAGCGTTGCGCTCGAGGCCGCGTCCCGCGAGATACGGGCGATCGTCGCGCGTGAGGCTGCGGCGGGGGCGGCCGGTGCCCGCTAGCGCCCGGCAGGGCGCTGCCCTGGCGCCATATGGGATGGCGCCGGGGTCCAGCCTAGGGGCCCCGGGCTTGCGCGTCCGCCGGGTCCGCGCCCACCTCCTCGTCTGCGAGCTTGAAGAGCCGCTTGAGTTCTCCTTCGGGGCCAGGCGCGAGCGGGCCGCGGCGCTTCTCGAGGTTGAGACCCAAGACGGACTCGTCGGCTGGGGCGAGGCCAACTGGGGCGGGACGCGGGCGGGCGGCAAGGCCCTGCTGGCGCTGGTCGAAGAGAGGCTCGGCCCCGCCCTCATCGGACGCCAACCGCTGGAGAGCGCGGCGGTCTGGTCCGACCTCTCGGCGGGCGAGGGCTCCGACGGCGGCCGCGTCTCGGCCCTGGGCGCGGTCGACACCGCGCTCTGGGACCTCGCCGGCCAGGCCGCGGGGCGTCCGGTCTGCGAACTGCTCGGCGGTTCGCGCCGCGAGGTAAGAGGCTACGCGAGCGCGCTCAT
The DNA here is from genome assembly GCA_964374095.1 of uncultured Elusimicrobia bacterium. Taxonomy (GTDB): domain Bacteria; phylum Elusimicrobiota; class Elusimicrobia; order UBA1565; family UBA9628; genus CAYJXJ01. The sequence goes on along the minus strand of CAYJXJ010000120.1, from coordinate 4,698 downwards.
GATCGGCGGTTTGACCGCGCTGGCCCAAGAGGCGGGCGAGCTCGCGGCGCAGGGCTGGCGCGGGGTCAAGCTCCGCATCGGACGAGATCCCCGCGAGGATGCGCGGCGCGTCGCCGCGGTGCGTTCGGCCGTGGGTCCCGAGGTCGAGGTGCTGGCCGACGCCAACGGGGCCTACAACCGGGCCGAGGCCCTGCGGGTGGGCCGCGCCCTCGAAGAATTCGGCCTCGCCCATCTGGAGGAGCCCCTGCCCAAGTGGGACATCGAAGGCTATGTCCAACTTTCCCGGGCGCTCAAGACCCCGCTGGCCGGGGCCGAGTGCCTGGGTCTTCATGCCGCTAAGGAGTATCTGGCTCGGGGAGCCTGTCAGGTCGTCCTGCCCGACGTGACGGTGAGCGGCTTCACGGAGCTGCGCCGCATCATCGACCTCGCCGACGCTTTCAACGCCGAGGTGAGGCTCCATAATTTTGAGGCTGCCGTGGGGCTGGCCGCCACGCTCCAGGCCGCGGCCGCCTTCCCGGGGCTCTCCGCGCTCCAGGAGGTCGACCGCACGCCCAACCCCCTGCGGGAGGCCTTGCTCGAGGAGCTGCTCCACCCTAGCCGGGGCGTCTTCAGCGTGCCCTCCGGGCCGGGGCTCGGCGTGCGCGTGGACCGGCGCGCGCTGGAGCGCTACCGCGTCGCGCAGGCGCGTTTCCCCGCATGAGCGCGGACCTTCTCCGCGACTCCCGCATCGAGCGGTCGAGTTGTTTCGGGTCCCACTCGCATCTTCACCACGAGGGCCGGGAAATCGGGCTGGGACCGCTGCTGTGGCGGCAGTTCTCGGATTGGAAGCCCGCGGCCGGAGTCGAGACGGGCTGGGCGCTCAAGGCCGAGCATCCGCTCTTCGAGAAAGTGCTGTCGCTGGAGGAAACGGGCCTCGGTCGCAAGGAAGTGCTGCGCTACGAATGGCGTCCGGACGGCGCGCTTTGCGTCGCGTCCTTCGGCGCGCTTTGGGCGCGGTCGGTTTCGGGCTATGTCGGCCGGGACTGCTGCTACGCGCGCCTGCGCCTGCGCAACCACGGGGCTTCCGGACTGCGGGTGATATTCTCGGGACGGCTGTCCCCGCACGCGACGTGGCGCCGGGAAGGCGGCAAGGGCTTGCGCCTGGAGCTGCGCGCTTTTCTTCCGACGCTGGACGGGTTGGCCGCATCCCCTCTGAGGAAGAGTTTCGAGCTGAACGCCTCCGGCCTGAGGTTTCGCCGCGCGGGACCGCGCGGCTACGAGGCCTTCCTGACGCTGGCGCCGGGCCAAGAACGCGGCATCGACATCCTTTTGACCGACGGCTCCGACCCGCCGGCCGCGGCCCGGGTCCGGGCCTCGCCCGAGCGGGCCAGAAAGCGTCTCAAGCGCGAGATCGAGTCCTGGCTGGCCGAGTGCCCGTGGGCGAAGTCCTCCCGGGGTGTGGCGCGGGCCTGGTATCTGCTCTGGAACAACGCCCTGGGGCCCGAGGGATTATGGGACTCTCCGGTCATCTCGCCCAGCCGCTGCTCCTACGGGCGCGGGGTGTGGCTGTGGGACTCGGGCTTCCATGCCCTCGCCCTCGCGGCCGGGGGGCCGCGCGCCGCGGCGCTGGGAAAGTCCCAGGTGCTGGCGTTGCTGCGCCGCGCCGGTCCCGACGGCCGGGTGCCGCGCGAGGTGTGGGCCGGCATGGTCCACCCGGGCGTCCAGCCCCCAGGCATACTGGCGTGGGCGGCCCTCGAGCTCTTTGGCCGGGCGCCGGACCCTGATTTCCTCGCCGAAGTCTATGCGGCGTCGGCCCGCAATCATGCCTGGTTCTACGAGCGCCGGGACTTGGACGGCGACGGCTTGTGCGAGTGGTCGGGGTCCGACTCGGGTTGGGACAACTCGCCACGGTGGGACGCGGGGCCCATGGCCGCGGTGGACCTTAACTGCTGGCTCAAACTGGAAGCCGACTGCCTCGCGGCCATGGCCGAGCGCCTGGCCCTGCCGGCGGAGGCCGAAGGGTGGCGGCTGCGGGCCGAGCGGGCGGCCCGGTTGGTGCGTGCGGAGCTTTGGGACGAGGAAGCCGGACTGTTCCTGGACCTCGATCCCCGCAGCCGCCGCCTATCGAGGGTGAAGACTCCGGCGGCCTTCTGGCCGCTCTTCACGGGCGTCGCCTCGCAACGCCAGGCCGCCCGCCTGGCGCGCGGGATTTCCGCGGACTTCTCCGCGCCTTTCCCACTCCCCAGCGTGGCCCCCGCGCTGGAGGCCTTTGATCCCGAACGTTACTGGCGCGGCCCGGTGTGGGTCAACCTCAATTGGCTGACCGCCTTGGGCCTGGAGCGCTACGGCTTCGCGGTGCAGGCCCGCCGCCTGCGGCGCAAGACCGTGGACCTGATACTCGCGGGGCCCACGCCGCGGGAGTACTATCACCCGTTGACCGGCCAGGGCCTCGGCGCCCAGGACTTCGCCTGGAGCGGGGCCGTGCTGCTGCTGGCGTCCATGTCGGAGCGTACTTCCCAGCGCCCAGGGCCGGCCATCGCCGCTGCCTCCACCGGTGGAGGCAGCGGATGAGGAGGGCGGCATGAGCTTGGCGACGATAATCCTGCTGGGGTGGCTCTCCCCGGCTCTGCTGGCGGACTCGGCCGAGGAGGCCTGGAGCGGCCAGCCGAACCTCGAGGTCTGGGGCGCCTTCGAAGCCATCGCGCGCTCGGAGCTGCGCGACGCCCCGGCGGTTCCCGCGCCGCGTCCGGCGCCGGCCCGCCGCTGGGCTGTCGGCGTCCAGGTCGCGGTGACGGCCAAGGACTATCGCTCGGGCGACACCTTCAAGGCGCGCATGGGCCAGGCGGTCGGGGCGGCTCTTGCCGACTCCCGGATCGGGCCCGGCGACGCCAAACTCGTGGTCCTGCCGGAGTACGTGGGCACGCAGTTGGCCCTGTCCGGCGAGGCGGCGGGGGTCTATACCGCGGGGGGCAAGATCGAGGCCATTGGGCGGCTTTTGCTCGCCAACCCGGGCTTCGGACGCTACCTGCTCGCGGCCTCCCTCCGCGAGCGGCGCTGGATCTTCGATCCCCATTTCATCTTCGCGAGCCTCCTGCGCTACAAGGCGCAGGCAACCTGGACGATCTACCGCGAGACGATGTCGGGGCTCGCCCGCGGCCACGGGATCGTGCTCGTGGCCGGCAGCCTGGTGCTGCCGCCGCTGGACCGGCTGAAGGACCCGAAGGCGCCGCTGTACAACTCCTCCTTCGTCTTCGGGCCGGATGGAAGCCTCCTCCAGGAGACTCGCAAGGTCTTCCTGGTCGAGGATGAGAAGCCCTTCACCGCCCCGGGACAGGCCCAGGCCCTGACCCCGGCCGCGACCCCTTTCGGCAGCGTGGGCAACCTCATCTGCGCCGACGGCTGGTACCCGCAGGCCTTCGAGCGGTTCCAAGAGGCGGAGGTGCTCGTCCAGCCCAGCGGGGGGAGCGGCCTTCCTTCCTTCGACAAGATCTGGCAAGGCTACAACGGCGCGCCCAACCCGGCGGACGTCGATCCCCGCGACATCGGGACCATCACCGAGAAGGCCGCCTGGCGCAAGTACTCGCTGGTCGCGCGCATCAAGTCCACCCGGGCCAAGGTCGGCATCAACCCCTTCCTGGCCGGCAGGCTCTGGGACGTCGACCTCGGCGGGTGGGGAGCGGCCGTGAGCCTGGGCCCCTCGGGTTGGGAGCTGACCGAGCAGCCGACGGTGGATGGGAAAGACACCTTCCTCTACGCCGAGCTGCGTTGAGAGCACTGAAAGGTGATTGCCGCTCCCGGCGCTGGGAGTCAATCCTCACGCAAGATGCGTAGACCGGGGATTGTTGGTAGAATCACTTCTGAACGATCACATTAGGCTGGAGGAAGTATGACCTTCTTTCCGAACACGTCACGGCGCCCGCCGGATGGATGCTATTTTGCCTCCATCGGTGGAGGTAACCGCAGCATGAGCGCGATGGGGCCGAAAGGCAGCGCCAAGGAAGAGACCGCAAATGGGATATAGGCACGCGGTTGAAATCACGGCACCGGTTGAAGAGGCATGGAAGGCCTGGACGAGCCTAGAGGCGCTGGAGCGTTGGCTGGCTCCAAAGGCAAACATCGCGTTGCGCGAGGGAGGAGCCTGGGAGTTCTTTTGGGACCAAGATCCCCAAAAGGACAGCACCCTTGGCTGCAAGATTCTCAAGATCGAGCCCGGGAGGCTTCTGCGCTTCGAGTGGCAGGGGAAATCGGATTTTCTGGAGATGTTCCTGCCACCCAAGGGCCGGCGCACCAGGATTGATGTCCGTTTCGAGAAAACGGGCCAGGGGACGCGGGTGACGTTGACCCAAGAGGAGACTCGCGGCGATCCTCAGTGGAAGGCCTACGATGCCTGGATGTCCAAGGCTTGGGAGATGGCCTTAAAGAACCTCAAGCGCCGCTGTGAGAGCGCCCTTGCCGCGCCCCAATTCTTGCTTCACCATGTGGCCGCGGTCGTGGAAGACTTTGGACCGCCCCAAAGATTGTTCAAGGCCTTGGGACTCATGACGTCCCGACCAGAACAGTGCGATCGGTGGAAGGCTGAGGCCATCGATGTGGATTGTGGCTCCGTGTCCATGAGCCTTTGGCGTCCTGTGGCCGCCGAGAGTCCCATGGCGCGATGGATAAAAAGGGCTCATGGCACGGAACTGTGGGTTGAGAAGGAGCGCGTGAGCGAAGCGAACG
>CAYJXJ010000119.1:0-14440 GCA_964374095.1 uncultured Elusimicrobia bacterium | reverse complement strand
GGCCGCCCTAAGCGTACGCTGACCCGAAATCCAACCGACTTTTGACGCTGTGGCAAATTATGCTGAAAAATACTGGAAACGAACTCGCGCCGGCGCGAGTTCAGATGTTGGATTTTTATGGACTTTTTGAGAACGTCCGCTTATTCCCGGGCCTTGGCCCGAAAGACCCCGGAAGTTTGCCTCCAAACAATCAATATCAGGGAATGAGTTGGGGAGTCTCGTCATCCGAAGGTAGATGGACCCGCCGCTCAGGAACAGGCCCAAGGCCGGCTTACAACCATGCTCCTGACCCCCCGCTCTGACCGGCAACCTGCCTGCGTGCACCCCCCACGACTCGCGCCTCCGTGCTGGGCAATGGCTACTGGCTGAACAAAGCCGGCACATCCCTGAACCTCGCCTGGCAGATTCGGCATGCCGGTTGGTCAAACCGACCCTGTTGATTTCGGCATACAGCCAGGCATCTCGCGATCTCTGCTTTCCTCGTCTCCTCCGAATTGGCCCCTTGGTCTGCACCGCCGGAAGCGGTTGCCGTTTCCCCCGGTTGCCCCGCGACGGCCACTGTCCCATGGGACGACGGCGCCTGAATCGCAACGGCGGCGCTCGTCCCGCCTCCGCCCGACCCGACATGTGCCGACATCCGGCCACAAGTCACCCACGCGGATTTCTCGGCCCGCGAGCGAGATCATCGGGGCGCCCGGTGACCACGGTTTCCCGGAGCGCCAGACGAAAGCCAACTCCAAAACGCTTCCAGGACGCGAAAAGTCATAAGCGGCGACGGACGGTATCCGCTTGAGCCGAGACGGGGTCATGCCCACAAGCACCACCTTGGCTACCGTCCTGCGGAGGGAGCGATCGGACATCACTCGCTCGGGGGAGAGGTTGACATTGCCGGTCATCCTTAGGGCTCCGATCACCGGCACCGCCGAAGCTCCCCGTGCGACGATTTTGACCGCACCGCCCGCCTCGCCCGCCGTCTTGATCGCCTCCGATATCTCTCGCGTCATGGCCTCCGAGCTGACCGGTGTCCGCAAAATGAGGTCGTTCTCCGGGCGCGGTCCGCCGATTTGCTAAAATTACTTCTCGGTTGGGCGGCGGCTCTCGAGCAACCGGCCGCAGCGGACAAATGCGCATAACTCTAACCCCGCAGGGTGATCCCGCTCTGAAAAAGCGCTGGAATTCCCACGATTTGAACTCGCGCCGGCGCGAGTTCGTTCGCGCGCTCGCCTGCCTGCTCCTGGCCGCGCCGGCCTGGGCGCTCCACGGCGACGAGTCGCCCGCGCTGTGGCAGGAGCGCTTCTTCTGGGACGGGCTGCTCACGGCCCGCGACCGCGTCAGCCGCGGGCAGAGCGACCCCCTCTTGGTGCCGGTCATGAAGAACATCGCCGGCCAGGCCGCCCAGCAGATCGCGAATATCCAACAGATCCAGTCTTTCGTCAAGGCCCAGCACGACAACCTGCGCTACGCCTTCGACCAGCCCGACCCCGGTCCCTCGTTGCAGACCATCTCGGACAACCTCGACACGCTCGCCACCGGCGCGGTCCAAGTCCGGCACAACCTCTACTATTTGACCGCCCGCTGCCGCCTGGCCTCCTCGCAAGCCCTTCCGGATCCCGAGGTCAACCAGGCCAGCCTCCTCATACTCGGCCAAATCCAGCAGCTTCAACTCGCCCTCAACGCCCTCTATCTCGACACGGCCGCGGCCCGGGCCCAGGTCGTGGAGAATTCCTGGGCCGCGGACAAGCACTTCAACCACAAGGTGGACCTGCTCTACCGCAGCGTGGTCCGCGTCCAGGACTCGGTTTTCAAGGCTTACAACTCGGCCCTCGAACTGCACCTGAGGAGCAAGTGAGATGAATGGGGTCGCCGCGTCTCTCTGGCTGTCCCTCGCGTCGAGCCTCCCCGCGGCGGCGGGTCCCTGCCGCGACGAACCGCGGGAAATACCGCTCATCGAGCTCGCCCCGGCGGCCGAGGGCCTGCGCCAACCGGTCCACATCGCGAGCCCCCGCGACGGCTCGGGACGCCTCTTCATCGTCGAGCAGGCCGGAGTCATACGCATGCTCAAAGACGGGCGGCTGCTCCCGAAGCCTTTCCTTGATATTCGGGGACGCGTGAAGTCCGGGGGCGAGATGGGACTCCTGAGCGTCGCGTTTCACCCGGCCTTCACGTCCAACGGCCGCCTCTTCGTGAACTACACCTCGGCCGCGGGAGGTCTCCACAGCGTCATTTCGGAGTTCACCGCCGCCAAGGACGCCGACCGCGCCGACCCGGCCGCGGAGCGGGTGCTTCTGACCCTGCCCCAGCCTTACCGCAACCACAACGGCGGGCAGAACGCCTTCGGCCCCGACGGCTTCCTCTATGTGGGCTTCGGAGACGGCGGCTCCGGCGACGATCCCCACGACAACGGCCAAAGGCTGGACACTCTCCTCGGGAAGATGCTGCGCATTGACGTCGACCGCCGGGACCCCGAGGCGGGCTACGCCATCCCTCCCGGCAACCCCCTGGCCGGCCGGGACGGCGCGCGGCCCGAGATCTGGGCCTGGGGCCTGCGCAACCCCTGGCGCTTCTCATTCGACGCGCTCACCGGCGCCCTGTGGGCCGCCGACGTGGGGCAGGACGACCGCGAGGAGATCGACCTTATCCGCAAGGGCGGCAATTACGGCTGGCGCGTGATGGAAGGTTCGATCTGCACTCCCGGCGTGAACAAGCGCTGTACGAAGGAAGGCTTCGAGCCCCCGGTCCACGAATATGGAAGGAGGGAAGGGGTTTCCGTCACGGGCGGCTTCGTATACCGGGGGCGGAATGTCCCCGGCCTGTGCGGGGCCTACGTTTACGGCGATTTCGGCAGCGGGCGGATATGGGGCCTGCGCTACGATCACGGCAAGCGGCTGGTCCTGGAGCGCCGCCTCATCAACGACTCGGACCTGCCGATCAGCTCGTTCGGAGAGGGCGAGGACTTCGAGCTTTATGTGGCCGACCACGGGGGCCGGGTCCTGCGCCTCGACGCCGCCCGCTGACCGGCGGCGGGTCCGCGCGAACTAGGGTTTACGGGCAAAGACCAGCAGCGACCCTCCGAATTCCCGGACCAGCGGTATCCGCTCCAGGACCTGGAGCGGGTCCTCCAATACACGCAGCAGGCCGGCGGGAAGGAGCGGGTAGAGAAAATCGTGGGGACGCACCCGGACATCGACGAATCCCACGCCCGAAAGCAGCCGGGCCAGCGGCCAGCGGAAGAAGGCGGTCTCGTCGCGAGACTCGTGGGTCATCTCCTTGATCCAGGCCACGTTTTTCTGAAGCATGATATGCGGATTCATCATGTTCGGCTCGCCGAAAACGAGCCGCCCGCCCGGTTTGAGAACGCGGCGCATTTCTTCGAGGGCCAACGCCGGCTCCAGGTGGTGCAGGGCGGAACTGCCGTAGACGATATCGAAGGAGGCGCCCTCGAATCCCAGGTCGTGGGCGTCGCGGACTTCGAACCGGCAGCGGGCAATCCCCTTGGCCCGGGCGCGGTCGACCATCTCCCGCGACAGGTCGATCGCGACGATTTCAGCCCCCGTCGCCGAGAGCAGCTGCGTGAAGAAACCCGTGCCGCAGCCGATCTCAAGGACGCGGTCGCCGGCTTTCATGCCCGTCAACCCCCGGAACAAGCGGGCCCGCCGCGCCGCCCGCATCCGGCCGACCGGGGTGGACCAGCCCCAAATCTCCTCGGCCCGGTCCTTGATGGCGGCCGCGTACAAGAGCTCGTTGGCGAGACGGGTCTTGAGCCGCGCGCCAAGGGACGGTCGCGCCCGGGATGGGGCCCGCATCTTCAGGCGCCCCCCGGCCGCGCCGGGGCCGGCCGCCTGTTTTTCAGAACGCCTCGGGCCCGCTCGAAGTTCGCCCGCGCCGAAGGGTTCAACGGCTCCACCCTGAGGAGGCGGCGGAAATATTCGACCGCCGGCTCGATCTCTCCCAGGGCGGCCGCGGCGGCGAAAAGATTCAAACGCGCGTTGCGGCACAGGGGATTGACCTGCAGGACCCGCATCAGGGCGAGGGCTTCCGGGGACGTGAGATCATCCATGTCGAAAAGGCGGTCCTGGGGACCGACGCAGCGCGGATCGATCCGGAGGGCCTCTTTGAAATGCTCGGCCGCCCCCTGGAGGTTCCTCTCGCCGATCAGCACCATGCCCATGTTGTTGTGCGCGATCGCCGAATGGGGCTCGGCCGACAGCGCCTGCGTCCAGAGGCTCCGCGACCCCCGCCAGGCCCCGGCCTGATTCCAGGTGAGCGCGCCCAAGACCCCGAGCGCGGCGGCCGCCCCCCCCGCCGACGCCGCGCCCCATCGCCGACGGGAGGCCAGGAGGCTCCAACCCCCGGCGGCCAGCAGGACCCCGGGGACGCACGCCAGGTAGGAGTAGCGGTCCGCGACCAGCTGCGGACCGCTTTGAAGCAGGCCCAGGACCGGACTCAGGATCACGGCGTAGCACAGCCACGCGGCCAGCCAGGCCGGCTGCCGGGCCCGCGCCCGCCAAAAGAGCCAGCTGAGGCCCGCGACCGCCGCCGCCGCGATCAGGCACGGGACGCGCAGCACGCTCACGTCCGCCGGGATCTCGTAGATCGGCGAAAGCCCGATGGGAAAGAGGGTCTTTCCGAGGTAGAACGCCAGTCCATACGCCGCTTGGCCCAACCGGGGGATCAAGCCGTATTGCTCGAGGGTCCAGATCGAGCGGCTCCCATCCTGCTCGCGCAGGGCGAGGGCCGCGATCACGGCCGAGGCCAGCAGGTAGGGAATTTTCTCCAGTACGGCCCGCCGGGCCTCGGGATCGGCGAGGGACCAGCGGCGCACCCGCCGCAGGGGAAACCAATCCAGTATGAGGAGAACCACCGGGAGCGTCACGGCCATGGATTTCGAGAGCAGGGCGCCGCCGTAGAGCAGCAGGCCGGCGGTCCCCGGACCCCTCCCGGCCGGCTGCCTCAGGTAGGCCAACACCGAACCGAGATAGAAAGCCCCGTAGAGCACGTCGCGCCGCTCCGAGGCCCACGCCACGGATTCCACGCGCAGGGGGTGGACGGCGAAGAGGAGGGCGGCCACGGCCTGGGGCCAGGGCCCCAGGTCCCCGGAGGGAGGGCGGTCTCCTTTCCCGGAGGGGACGGCGGCGAAGATCCTCGCGGCCAGGGCGTAAACGAGAATCGCGTTGAGGATGTGGAGCAGGAGACTGGTGAGGTGATACCCGCGCGGGTCGAGCCCCCACACTTGGTAGTCCAGGGCATAACTGAGCCACGCCAACGGTTGATAGTGGCTCGAGAGCTGGTTGGTCAGCATCCACCGGATATTCTCCCAACCCAGGCCGCGGAACCCCGGATTATTGAGCAGATAGATGTCGTCGTCCCAATTGACCCAGCCATTGCCCAGGGCGGGCCAGAACGCGGCCAGGGTGGCGAGGGCGACCCCCGCCGCGAGCGCCGCGTCCGACCGGAGGATGGCCCGCGCCGGAGTCCCCGTCACAAATGGCTTACTCGGCGGTAACCGGCGCGGAACGCTTTGGTTTCCGGTAGTCGCCGTAGGCCTTGCCGTAGGCCTTCTTGATAAACGACAGCAGCCCTTCCGCGTAGCCCCTATCGGGCACCGGGGTGTTGCCGACGTTCAAGTTTGCCGGGTTCGGGGCGGCCGCTTCGGCGCGGCCGGCGCCCCTCCTAGACTCGATGGTCCATCCCTCCACCATGAACCCGGCCGCCTCGGCCTCCCCCTCGGCGACCCGCGCCCGGTCCAGATTCCGCAGATACAGGCCGCGCCACTGCGCCGTCAAACGTCGCTCGGCCAGGAAATTATTTCGAGCCACGAGAACCCCCCAGAGAAAACCCAAAAAAAGCGCCGCCGCCAAGGCCCCGGTCGTCCGGCGCAGCGGCGCGTATCCGAGACTCGCCTTGCCCTGCCACTTCCGGGCGCAGTTGAAGCAGAACCTCCGGCGCGTCCCCATGAGGGAACGCCAAAGGCCGTAGACGGGATTGGCGCTGAAAGCGACCCGGCGGCTGGAGCAGCCCGGGCATACCATATCTTTCATGATGGGTGCGAGCCGCCCTAGGGCGCGGCCGCGTCGGTCCCCCTTCGCGCCGGTCCCGGGATCAGGCGACGGTAATGCGATCGCCATTGGCCGAGGAGCGCCGATTCCGCGGAATAGTCGACGAGAGTCACCTCCACCCACGCCGCTCCGGCGGCCAGGGCCAGTACCGCCCCGACGAGGGCCGCGCCCCGAGCCCGCGGGGAGATGCGCGCCGCCGCGCCATGCCATTTGTGGGCGCAGTCCAGGCAGCGGCGCTTGCGGCTGCCCCGCACCGCCCGCCAGGCGCCGCGCCAAAGGCTGCGGCTGAAGGCGACCCGGCGGCCTTCGCAAACCGGACAACGGACGACCGGCATCCCTGAAGTATAGCTCACGAAATCCCGCGGCACCAGAGGACTTTTAGATACTCCCCTTCGGGATGGTCGGCGGCCACGGGATGGTCCGGTCCGGCGCCGGTGCGCCCGAAGATCTGGAGGCGCACTCCCGTCGATCCCGAGGCCGCGCGGAGGAGGGCGTGGAAGTCGTCCCACGGCACCAATCCCGCGCAGCAGCACGTCACGAGGATGCCCCCGGGCTCGAGGATCGAGATGGCCAAGCGGTTCAAGTCGATGAGCTTCTGGCGCCCCTCGCGATAGCCCTCCCGCGTGGAGATCATTTTATGCGGATCGAGCGCCACGAGTCCATAGCGCTCCCGGTTGGCCGCCATCTGTCTTAGAAAAGGGAAGGCGTCGACGCAGACCACCCTGAGCCGCAGGCGATTGAGAGAAGAGTTGCGCTCGGCCATGGCCGCGGCTTGGGCGTCGAGTTCGACGCAGGTGGCCTCGGCGGCGCCGGCCTTGAGCGCCTGGAGGCCGAACCCGCCGGTGTAGCCGCAGACATCGAGGACCCGGCGTCCCGGCGCGAGCCGGGCGAAAGCCCGGCGGTTCTCGCGTTGATCGCAGAAAAATCCGGTCTTGGCCCCCGACCCCAAGTCCACCTCGAAGACGACGCCATGCTCCCGAATCCGGGTTTTCCCCCCGGGGCCCGGGCCGAGCTTGAAACCCTCCATGGTCTGGGCGTGGGAGCTCGCGCGCCGGATCATGCGCGCGCCCGGGAAGTGCGGGGCGAGACATTTCTCTATTTCGGGCGCCCGACGGAACATGCCGAGGGAATAGAACTCCAAGACCAGGCTGTCGGCCAGGCGGTCGACCACCAACCCGGGCAGTCCGTCGGCGTAGTCGTGCGCCACGCGGTAGGCGTCGCAAACCTCATCGAGCCGGAGGATATTCCTCCGGAATTCGACCGCGCGGGCGACGCGCTCCTCCAGGGCGGTCTCGGGGTTGAAATCCTTGAGGCCGCGCGAAAGCATTCGCAGGCCGATCCGGCTGCCCGGATTATAGAGGGCCGCTCCATAAGGCGCGCCGGACTTGTCGTAGACCGCGACCAAATCCCCGGGCTTGGCCCGCGGGTCGACCTCCCCGATCATGCGGGCGTATAGGTGCGGCCCGACCCCGGCGGAGCGCAGGCGAACCCAAGGAAGCGCCCCGTCGTGACCGGCCGGCGCTCCGCCGGAAGCCTTTGCCGCGCTCATGGTGAGCGTCAATTCTACTATTATGGGGCAGGCGGCCTTTGCATGCCTTCCGCCTTATTTGTATGTTTCTCCTGATGACCGACCCGGGATCGCTTTTCATGCTGGGGATCTACGGCCGCAAGCCCACGCGCCGGAGCGTTTCCCTGCTGCGCGGCACCGGGGCTTCGTCGGTTTTGCTCCTGGCCCGCAATATAGAGTCGCCCCGGCAGGTCCGGACGCTCATCCGCGGCCTTCAGGACCGCCTGGGGCGGCGGCTGCTCTTCGCCGTCGACCATGAAGGGGGATGGGTCCTGCGCTTCGCGCACGGAGTGACCGCGTTCCCGGGAAACGCCGCTCTGGGCAAGGCCGCCGACCCCGGCTCGGCCCGCGCGGTCGGACGCCACATGGGGCGGGAGTTGACGGCCCTGGGAATAGGACTCAACCTGGCTCCGGTGCTCGACGTCGTGGACGGCTATAACCCGGGCATCGTGATCCGGTCCTTCGGCTCCGATCCAAGGGCGGCCGGCCGCCTGGGCGCGGCCATGATCCGGGGCATGCAGGAGGAGGGCCTGAGCGCCTGCGCCAAACACTTCCCGGGCAAGGGGGCCGCCCGCGTCGACGCGCATCTCTCCCTGCCCACGGTCAGACTCCCCCGCGCGACGCTGGAACGGCGCCATATCGCGCCCTTCGCCGCGGCCATCCGCGCGGGGGTCGACTGCGTCATGACCTCGCACGCGGTCTTCCCGGCTCTAGACAAGTCGCCCGCGACCTTCTCCCGGCCGATCATTTTCGATCGGCTCCGCCGGCGCTTGGGATTCAGAGGGGTCGTCATCAGCGACGACCTCTGCATGGGCGCGGTGACCGAGAAGGAACCCGTCCCCCAGGCCGCGGTGCGGGCGCTGGCGGCCGGCCACGACCTGCTCATCGCGGCCCACGCGCCGCAGGCCCAGCTCGAATCCGTGGAACTCTGCCGCGCCGCCCTGGCCGCGGGCCGGCTTGACGCCGCGGCGGTCGATGCCGGCGCCCGGCGCGTCCAGAGCCTGCTGCGGCCCCGCCGGGCGGGACGCCCCTCGGCCGCCGCGGCCCGCGCCCTGGCCGAGCGCATCTCGAGCCGCTGCGTCAGCGTGGCGCAGCGCGGCCTCCTGCCGCTGCCCTGGAAGCCCAACGGCAAGCCCCCGCTGGTGGTCATGCCGGACTTTCGCGAGGTTCGGGAGCGGTTCACGTTCGAGGGCGGACCCCGGGCGCCCGAGGCCTTGGTGCGCCGCAGGCTCATGGATTTCGGCCGCTCGCGGCTGGTGCTCGCTCCGGTCGAAAGCAAGAATTTGGGGAGACTCGAGGAGGCGGTCCGGGAAGCCACTCGAATCCTATTCCTATGCTTCGAGGCCAGGCGTTTCCCGGGCCAAGCCGCGGCGCTCAGAGTGCTCAAGGCCCGGGCTCCGGAGCGCACCTGCGTCTGCTTGATCCGCAACCCCTGGGACCTCGAGCTTCTCGACCCCCGCATGACGGCGGTCGACTCCAAGGGCTATCGGGCCGCGCAGCTCGACGCCGCGCTCGATCTGGTGCTGGGAGGCCCGTGATCCGCTTGGTCCTGCTGACGGCATCCCTCGCCTCGGCGCAGACGGCCGATACCGCCCCCAAGACCGTGGCCGAACTCCATGAGGACTACCTCCAGACCGTCGGCGAATCCGCCAAGCAGGAGATTCTGGCGCGCATCGCCCAGACCCCGCCGGTCACCACCCGCGACGTGCAGCGCCTCCTGGATCTCTTCACGCGCTTCCCCGAACCCAGCACCCGCCGCAGCGTCATGGACTCGCTCCACCGGCTTAAGCGCGACAGCCCGCATCTGGAGCCCTACTTCCTGGGCCTGCTGGCGCAGCCCGAGGCCGAGGAGGTCCTCTTCGGCATCAACGGCGCTCTCGTCTTGCGCGCCACGGAGGCCCTCCCGAAAATCCACGAGATCGCCAAGAGGCCCTTTCCCAGCCGCGACACCGAGGACCTCATGCTGATCAGCGAGCGCAACCAATGGTGGCTCGTCTACGAGGCGCTCTCGGCCTTGGCCCAGTGGGACGGTCCGGCGGCTCTGCCGGTGCTCAAGAAAAAAACCGGCGAGTCCCCGGCCGTCGCGCGGCTGATGGGAATGTACCTCTGGAAGGACTCCCTCCCGCAGTTCGTCAAGTGGGCCTCGTCGCGAAACGAAAAGGACCGGGAGAAGGCCAAGCAGGGCCTCTCCGCCGAGGCCGATCCGCGCCAGCTGCTGGAGACCCGGGGGGAAATGCTGCGCATCGTGCGCGACCCCAAGGCCGCGCCGGAATTGCGCCACCTGCTCGCGGTCAAATCCGGGATCGCCGCGACGGAGGAGGATGTCGGGCAGCTCCTGGGCGAGCATGAGGCGTCCAAGGACGAGGGCCTCAGGCTCTACTTGGCGGCCGCGCTTTACGCGTCGAGGAGCCCGCAGACCGTGCCCCTGCTCACCCATTTCGTCCGCACTCATCCCAACCCCCTCACCCGGGCGGGGACCCTCACCCAACTCCGGGATATGCTGCCGCCCGCGGATTACCGCCTCCTCTTGGAATGGACCGCGGCCAACGATCCAAATCCCGACAACCGCGAGAGCGCCCGGGAGCAGCTCAAGACCTCCGCGCGGCGGCCTTAAGCCGCGCGCCCGCCGGAGCTCTACGGCGTTCCCACAAAGGTCGTAACTGCCCAGGTCCCTCTTGAAGGTTCCGCCGGGCATGAGGCGCCCCTCTCGCAGGCGCGGTGCCAGGCCTGCGCTTCCAATTTTTGGAGGCGCAGGTAGAACTCGGTCCAGGACCGAGTTGGCAGGCAAGGACCTGGGTAGTTACCAGAGGTCCTCAATCAGGCCGTCAGCCGCAATAAAGAACGTTTCCCGGACGACTTCACGTTTCGTCTTGCTAAATCCGAGCGAGACGAGGTGGTCACAATTTGTGACCACCTCAAGAAGCTCAAGTTCTCACCTACCCTCCCGAGAAGCCCGGACCGGCCATCTCTCCTCCAAGACTGTAACCCACGAGGGGTGCGCTGAAAGATTGTAGGCAGATTGTTGAGCGTCGAGCCGGCGGCGACTTGCCGCCGTGAGCACCTGCGTCCGGACGCAGCAGCTCACGATCTGCTCACGGGAGCGTTGCGCACCAACAGGCCGCGGTCTGACGTGTGTTCGGTTGAGATATTCGCCGCCAGTACTCTTGCCGGCGGCGGCCTCCCCATGCATTGCTCGATACCACTTAAAGAAGATATCATCCGGCTCCATGGCACTTTCGGGCGCTCCTCCAAGCCCTCTTTCCAAAAGACCCGTCCGAATCCACCCCCGGACGAACCTCTCTCGCCTTCGAAGGGCGCATGCTCTATATCATCGGGAAGGGACCCTGAGGCTGGCCGGCCGGCGGATGGGCGTGAACGCCGAGCGGGTCCGGCAGCTGCTCGTCCGCGGCGGTGAGTTGGGGCTTTACACCTACCCGCCGCCCCCGCCGCCCGTGCCGAATCTCGGGGAATTTCGCGACGCCTGCCGGATGGGTTACAGCAAGACCGCGGTCGCGCGGAGGTTTGGCTTATCGTTCGGGACGCTCAACGCTCTGGGCCGTCGTTACGGCATGAATTGGGTCGTCGTTCGGGCCCAAATGAGAGAGCGCCGCCGGCTGGATTGCCTGGCTCAGATGCGGCGGCTCGCCCGCCGGTTGGGCCATACCCCGACTACCGCCGAGCTCGACGCCCGCGGCCTCATGAAGTCAATCGCGCGGTATTGCGGCAGTCTTCTGGAGGCGCGTCTGGCCGCCGGATTGGCGCCTCCCCCGCCGATGACCGAAGCCGCTTGGCGCGGCATGAGGCGGCGGGACGAACGTAGGCATCGGACGAGGGATCGGCGCCTGGCCCCTATGCTCCAGGTGCTGGCCGATGGTCCTGTTCGGTTGAGCGAGCTGGCAAGGCGCCTGCGGATGCGAAGCCCCCGGATTGCATATTACCTCAGGGTTCTTAGGGCCGAGGGCCGGGCGACGCGAATCGTGACCCACGCCGGTCCCCGGTGGGTACTCCGAGTTCCAGCCCGCCCGCCTCG
Source organism: uncultured Elusimicrobia bacterium (assembly GCA_964374095.1). Lineage (GTDB taxonomy): Bacteria > Elusimicrobiota > Elusimicrobia > UBA1565 > UBA9628 > CAYJXJ01. The sequence goes on along the minus strand of CAYJXJ010000119.1, from coordinate 2,787 downwards.
CGGTCCGGGTCGGCGCCGAACTAAGAAGGATTAGGGGTCGCCCGACTATGGCGCAACCGCCGCCGCCAGAACTTCCCCATGCGCGAAAAGTAAAATCCCTTGATCCGGAGGGGCAAAGCTCCGCCATGCTCGGAGCCTCCAGGATTTTTTCCGGCACGAGGAGCAGGCGAAGCTGGACGCATCGGCCGAGCCCTTCTTGGTGGGAAGGCGCGAAGGACGCCGCTAGGGTTTGGGCTTGGTTGGTACGACGGGGGCTGCTTGCGGCTTTCCCTCGCCGGCGGGTTTGGCCGGCGTCTCGGCTTGAGCCTTTCCCGCCGCCGCCTTCTTCTTGAGCCCGATCCCCCTGAGCCAGAAGTCCAGCTCGCGCTGGAGCACGCGTTTGGCTTCGTCGGGGTCGAGGTCGATGCGTATGGCAGAGCCTCGAATTGACTTGCCGTCCTGATCACGCCTGCCCCTTCCGCTGGTAGCTTTTTCGATTGTCCCGTCGGGCTTGAGAAGGAGTATTTCGTCTTGGAGGGCCCCGGGGAGTAATTTCTTCGTGTACAGCACTAAAGCCATAGGTTTTTGTCCGCCGTTTGGCGCGTCGTTTTGCAGAACGACCCGGAATGTGCGGTCCTTATTATCCATGCAGTCTTCTGCGTCCTTCCCTGTGACCCTTGCCGGCAGATTGGGCTCAAGACCAATGACACGGGACAAGTTCGGATGTAGGCTATCATTCTCCACCTCCTCCCGTAGCACCTTCTTGATGAACTCTTCCAAAGTCATGCCAGGCGCGCTCTTCGCCGATTGTCCGACCGTCTTCTCGGGGGCCCCAGCCTTGACAAGGATGGGGACATAGGCGATACTAAAGGCGAAGATTATCGTTCGGACGACCATGCTATCCTCCAAAGCGCCGCTGTATTTTAGCACGTTGGTCGCCCTGTCCTTCCTTCAGAATCTCGCCCATGCGGATAAGAGGGAAGATGCCGAAATAGATGCCATCCAGGAAACAATCGCCGCGACCACGCAGACGAAGCGCAACGAAGCGGAAGCGGCCAAGCCTGAGGCGACGCCCGAGCGGCGCGAGGAGCTCAAGGCCGACACCGCCAAGCAGGACGCCAAGGTCGAGGGGCTCTCCGGACGGTTTCCCGCGAGCGCGGGGGTGCAGACGGCGGCGGCGGAGCACTGGCTCTCGCGGGGCTCCCTGGAGCGGGCCGGCTCTTCCGTCGAGCGGGCCCTGGCCGCCCCCAAGCCCGACGGCGACCCGCGGCTGACCGCCAAGGCCCTCGCCATACGCGGCATGATCGCCTTCGCCAAGGGCGGCTACGAGGCGGCCTACCGGGACGGGGCCGCGGCCCACAAGTTCGATCCCGACAACCGCGCGGCCTTCGAACTGATGAAGTACGCCGAGAGCGCCCTGGCCCTGCGCGGCCGGCTTCCGGAGGACCTGGTCAAGGAGCAGTTCGAGCGCTTGCGAACGCTCTCGGAGCAGGGCCCGGCCCGTGACGTCGAAGCGTGGTCCGAGCGCCAGCGCGAGCACCCCACCATGGCCGGGCGGTGGGTGGCCAAGGCCGGCGCCGCCCGGCGGGAGGGGAACCTCGGCCTGGCTCTTCAACACGCCGAGAAGGCCGTCGCGGCCGATCCCAACGATCCCATGGCGCGGTTCCAGCGGGGCTGGACGCGCGCCGAGCTGGGCGACCAGAGCGGGGCGACCCTGGATTTGAGCCGGGCGATCAGCCTGGGGTGGGTCGAGCCGGTGCTCTTCAAGCTGCGGGCCGAGGCCCTGCTCTTCGCCGGCCACCACCAGGCCGCGATCGCCGACGCGAACATGGCGATCGTCTACGACCCGAAGATGGCCGCGCCCTACGCGACGCGGGCGATGGCGAGGATGAAGCTCCACATAAGGGACTCCGAGGCGCTGGCGGCCGCGGGTCCCGAGATATTCCGGGACCTGGAGACCGCCGCGCGCCTTGACCCATCGGCCGCCAAGATGCTCGCGGACGCGCGCGAGATCGTAGCCTCCGCGGAGAGGACCCTCAAGGAGCGCGGGCAGGCCGGCGGACCCTTGGGCTCCGCCGCGGCCGTCCCGCCCGCGCCCCGGCCCGGGACGCGGTCCCGCGGCGAGTCGGCCCTGGCGGTCGCGCTGGCGCTGGCGTCGTGCCTGGCCGCGGTATGGATCATTGGGAGGCGGCGGCGCGGCCCCGCGGTTGGAGCGTCCCCGGCGCCCGCCGCCGACGCGGGGGCCGCCTCGCCCCTTCGCCCGGAGCTTCAGGTCAAGGACCGCTACCGCCTCGGCCGGGAACTGGGCAGGGGCGGGATGGGGATCGTCTATGAGGGAGAGGACAAGTCCCTGGGCCGCCGTGTGGCCATCAAGAAGATAGGGGGGGCCCCCGGGGCGGCGGAGCTTGACGACATACTCAATGAGGCGCGCATCGCCGCCATGCTCAAGCACGACGCCATCGTGGATATCTACGACATCCTGCCGCTGGACGGCGCCTTGTGCATCGTCTTTGAGTTCGTCGCGGGCCGGACCCTACACGACCGGCTCAAGGAGGGGCGCATGGCGCCCGCCGAGGTCCTGAAAGTCATGACGCGCGCCTGCTCGGCGCTCGACTACGCCCATTCCATGAAAGTCATCCATCGGGATATCAAGCCCTCGAACATCATGCTCGACGACGCGGGGGGCGTCAAGATCATGGATTTCGGCGTCGCCCGGCGCATCCGGGGCCCGGGCCCGTCGACGCTCACCTCGCAGATCGCGGGCACGCCCGGCTACATGGCGCCGGAGCAGTACTTCGGCCACGTCAG